>JBJEXW010000025.1:0-42526 GCA_051886195.1 Clostridia bacterium | reverse complement strand
TGAAAACTGTCAAAATCCATTATATATAAAAAATGAAGAAACAGGAAAATTAGAGGTTGCAGAATTAGTTACAAGTGAAACAGGAATAATAAAACTAGAAAATGTGCCACTAGGAGAATACTATATAAAAGAAGTAGAAGCTCCAAAAGGCTATGAGCTTTCAAAAGAAGTAACAAAAGTTACATTAGATACAATAAATAAAAATACTATGGTATATCAAGCATTAATAGAAGATTCGTTATTAACACGATTTATAACTAAAACAGATATATTTACAGGTGAGGTTATTCCAAATTGTACATTTGAAATAGCGGATGAAGATGGAAAAGTGTTATTACATTCTGTGACAAATGAAAAAGGAGAAGCTCATATTCCAGTAACTTTATTTGAAGATGGAAAAACATATACATACACAGAAATAGAAGCACCAGATATATATGATTTAAATACAGAGCCACACGAATTTGTAGCGGAATTTGATGAAGAAGGAAATTGGATAACAGAACCAGTAAAAGTAGACAATAGAAGAAAAACAAGAGAAGTAATAGTAAGAAAACTAGATGCAGAAACAGGAGAACCACTAGAAGGATGTGTATTTACAATAGCTCTAATAGATGAAAAGACAGGCGAGCAAATAAAAAATGCACAAACAGGAGAACCAGTATATCTAGTAGAAAATGCAACAACAAATGAAAATGGAGAATTTGTAATAGAAAAAGCACCAATGGGAACATACAAATTTACAGAAATAAAAGCTCCAGAAGGATACGAGTTAGACGAAGACTTAACTGGATTAGTATTTACAATAAACAATGATTCTCCAGAAACAATAATCTTTGAAGTAACAAATACAGGAGATATAGCTGTAGTAGCAATAGTATGTATAAGCTTAGTATGTATAGCAGGTATCGTATTTGTAATAATGAAAAATAGAAAACAAAGAGTATAGTATATAATATAAATAACTAGTGGATTAAATCCGCTAGTTATTTTTTAGTAATAGAATTATTTCAAAAATATTTCAAAAAAATTTCTCGTTATGTTTGAATAAATATAGAGTTGATAAATTTTAAAAAATGATATAATATTTTAATATAAAATGTCATTTAAAAAAGGGGAATTAATATATGAAAAAAAGAAGAGGATTAATAATATTAGTATTGTTTGCAATATTATTTATTTTAAGTGGTTCAAAAAATGTGCAAGCATACTCAACAATTCATTCAAACGAAATATTTCCAACAGGAACTTTAGATTCCTTATGGCTTAATTATACAACTCTTCCTCAGGTAAGCATAACAGGAAGTGTTGGAAGTTCGGTATATGATACATCATATAGTGGAAATAGCATTGTTACAGGGTATACATATAGAAGAGCTCAATTATATCCAGGTGGTAATGGAGCAATTGATAGCACTATAACTGCAAATTTTTATAATTGCGGAATGCTAAATGGCAGAAGTGTAAATATGAAAATAGTATATTCAGACATAGTTGTAAACAATTCAGGTGATTGCTATTTTTATTGGAGTGCTTTTGGAACAAATAAAAACTCAGATAACGAATGGTGGTATAATGGAGTTGAACATGCCAAAGTTAGAATTTATTTCTATTATTCAAATGGAGAAGCAATAACAAATTTAAAAAACGTTTATTTATCTATTTTCTCTGAAGATGAAAATGAAGGAGCAAAATCTAATACAGCATACGAAACATATCTATATGAAAATACTAGTATGGCATTTAGAAGTCAAATATCATATATTTCAACTTATTATAATGCTTTTATAGGCACAAACAATTATGGAACAACTTCAGACAATAAAAATTGTATTTCATTTACGTATAATAATGTAAATTATATTGAAGTTGAGTTATTTGGAGCAAATGGAAAATCAAATATAGGATATCATTTTGAATACACACCACTTACAGCAACATTACCAACTAATCCAGTAAAAACTGTAAATAAAACAGAATCTCAGTTAGGAGACAGTTTAACATATACTATAGAGCAAAAGATATCTCCTAGATATGATAGTGCCTTCCATTATTCAGCTTTAGTATTTAGTGATACTATAGATTCTAATTTAACATATAATTCATTAAAGGTATATAATGAAAGTGGAGCAGATATAACAGCCTCAGCTGGAAGTGTTGGATATAATAGTTCAACTAAAAAATTAACATACACTTTTAATTCAGCGTATTTAAATAGTATGCCGTATAATGGTCAGACATATAAGTTTGTAATTAATACAACAATTGTAAATAATTCAACATCTGCTACAGTAACGGATAAAGCAACAACTACAATAAATAACTCATATAATTTAGATTCAAATACTGTAAGTACTACATTAAAAGCAAAAGTAGTAGTACACTATGTAAATAGACAAGGAGTAAAAATTGCAGATGATGTTGAAATTAATGGAAATTATCTAGATTCATATACTACTTCTGCAAAAGAGATATATGCATATGAATTATATAGTAATAGTGGAAATACTTCAGGAACAATGCAAAAAAATGTTACAGAAGTTACATATGTGTATGATTTAAGAAGAGTAAATATTAATTTAACTAAAACTATAGAAGCAACAGATTCAATAAATGAGCAAAGCTTAGAAGGAGCTAGATTTAAATTAACAGTTAATAATTTTGCATCACAAGTTTCATATGCAAATCCAGCAACAACATATTTATCTACATATACAGATCAAAATGGACATTGTATAATAACTGGGGTGCCTTATGGAAATTATAATATTGTTGAAGAAGTTATACCAAGTAAAGCTTTTTTAGGTTTATTTTATTTAAATGGTTCGTCAAGTAGAATAAATAATTTTAATATTGAAATTAATAAAGATGAAAATTTAAGCTATTCTTTAAAAGATGTAGCAAAAAAAATGAATATAACAATATATAAAGAGGATAAAGAAACTGGAACAACGACTCAAGGAGATGCACATTTAGAGGGCGCAGAATATACATTATACAGAGATATGGCTTGTACAGATGCGATTGAAACCTTAGTTATTCAAAAAAATGCAGATGGAACATATAGTGCAACAAGTGGTTGGTATCTAGTAGGAACATACTATGTAAAAGAAACCAGAGCACCAGAGGGATATTTAATAGATGAAAGGGTATATACTGTATCTCAAGATCCAACTAAACAAACAGATGAATACTCATCACATACAATAACATCAAGAGATGAAGTAAAAAGAAATAATATAGAGATAACTAAATACATAGAAGAGACAGACTCTACTAAGAAACAAAAACTTTCAGGAGCAATTTTTAGTGCAACATTAAATTCAGATACAACTAAAGTGTATTTTTCAAGTTCAACAGATGAAAATGGATATTGCATTATTGAAGATTTACCATATGGTACATATACACTTAGAGAATCGACAATCCCTTCTACAGCATATAATGGTGAGTTCTATATAAATGAAGCAACAGATAGAAGTACAACTTTTGAACAATTCATTGAGTTAGATGATACAGAAAGAGCCTCTTATACTTATAGAGATATTACAGACGTTGCAAAGAAAATGCAAATTATTATATACAAGGAAGATATTGAAACAGGTACAACAACACAAGGTGATGCACACTTAGAAGGAGCTGAGTATACGTTATATAGAGATGAAGCTTGTACTGATGCCATAGAAACAGTAACTATACAAAAAAATGCAGACGGAACATATAGTGCAACAAGTGGTTGGTATTTAGTAGGAACATACTATGTAAAAGAGACAAAAGCACCAGAGGGATATTTGATAGATGAGAAAATATATACAATTATACAAGATCCATCAAAACAAACAGGAGAATTTTCAACACATACAATAACATCAAAAGATGAAGTAAAAAGAAATGATATAGATATAACAAAATACTTAGAAGAAACTGATTCAACAGAAAAACAATTCTTAAAAGGAGCAGAATTTACTGCACAATTAGTTTCAAAAATAAGTCCAGATAGTAATAAAGAATATAAAGCTACAACAGATAATAATGGACATTGTGTAATAACAGATTTACCTTATGGAACATATAAAATATGGGAATCAAAAGTACCAGATACTGCATATAATGGTGAGTTCTATATAAATGGAGCTACAGTAAGAAGTACTGAATTTGAGCAATTTATTGAGTTAGATGATACAGAAAGAGAAGCCTATGTATATTCAGATATAACAGATGTTGCAAAGAAAATGCAAATAACAATATATAAAGAAGATACAGAAACTGGAAATAACTTGCAAGGAGATGCAACACTAGAAGGTGCAGAATATACGTTATATAGAGATGAAGAATGTAGCGATGAAATTGAAACAATAACAATACAAAAAAGTGCTGATGGAAAATTTAGTGCAACAAGTGGATGGTATTTAGTAGGAAAATATTGGATAAAAGAGACAAAAGCACCAGAGGGGTATTTAATAGATGAAGAAGTTTATAGCGTAGAAGTAGTACCATCACAACAGATAGAAGAACATAGTTATCATGCAATACTATCAAAAGATAAAGTAATGAAAGGTATTGTAAGAGTAATTAAATATAACAATAATAGTAGCTCAACAGATAAATCATCTGCAAAAGGAGCAATATTAAGATTAACATTAAATTCAAATAATAATGTATATTATGAAGCTACAATAGATGATTATGGATATTTAGAATTTGTAGATGCAATAGATGATAGTCATTATACAACAACAGGAAAGACAGAAAATGTAGATTATCCATATACAATTCCTTATGGAAAATATACAATATCCGAAGTAAGAGCAAGTGATTCAGGAGAACATACATATATATATAATCAACAAACTGCTATAGAATACAATGAACAAACACAAAGATATATATTCAGTGACGAATATGTAAGAATGAGGCTAAAAATAGAAAAATATGACGAAGAAACAGGAAAGAAACTATTAAATGGTGCAACATTTAAGATATGGGATGTAAATAATCAAAAATGGTATGAAGAAATGATATATCCATCAGGAAAGTTTATATCAGAATTTACAACAAATGATGAAGGTGAATTAACAATAAATAGACATTTAGAGGCAGGAAATTATGTATTATATGAAGTAAAAGCACCTGAAGGATATTATTTAGATGAGAACTTAAGAGAAGGTTCAAAAGGATATGAATTTACTATTGGAGTAGAAGCAGATGGAAAAGTTGTATTTTATCATGATGAAGAAAGAGAAGAACTAGAGTATGATTTAATCACTTATGATAATATACCAACAAAGATGTATAAGCATACAGTCCAGATAAAAGATATGCCACAAAAAGCAATAGTTGAAGTAACAAAAATTGCAGAACAATTTACAAAAGTAGAAGAAAATAATAGTGAATATGGAAAAATAAGTACACCAATATATGAAGAAAAAGGATTAGGAGGAGCAGAATTCAGATTAATAGCAGCAGAAGATGTAGTAACTCCAGATGGAACAGTAAGATATACAAAAGGACAAGTAGTATCAGATTTTGTAACAAATGAAAATGGAATAGGAAAATCTACAGAAGTATACTTAGGAAAATATGTGCTAGAAGAGATTGCGACACCTAATGGATATATAGTAGATAGTAAGCCTATAGAAGTAAACATAGCATATACAAACCAAGAAGAAAAAGTTCAAAATATAGAAGTAACTAAAAAGAATGAAAGACAAAAAGTAGAATTAAAATTTGAAAAAGAGTTTAAAGAGCTAGAAGTATCAAGATTCAAATTTGAAGGACAAGAAGCAATATTTGGTATATATACAAAAGATACATTAAAAAATTATAGTAATCAAAATGTATTAGGACAGGATGAACTAGTAGATATAATGGTTATGGATGAAAATAACAGTATAAAGAATAATGTAGAATTGCCAGAAGGAGAATACTATGTTAAAGAACTATATGTGTCAAATCCATATAAAAAAATAACAGACAGATATGATTTTGATGTAGAACATACAAATAATGTAGATGAAAAGATAGAATTAACAATAAATAATGGAAAAGTAATAAATGAAGCAAAAACAGTTGATTTAGAATTATTAGTATATCCAGATGTAATATGGGATGAGCTAAATATAGATAGTATAAATGATATAGAAGACTTAGAAGAAATAGCTCAATTTTGTGGTATAGCAGATAAAACATATGGGATATATTTAGATAAAGAATGTACAAGACCAGTGATTACAATAGAAGATGAAAAAGCAGAGTTTGTAACAAATGAGAATGGAATAATAAGTATACCAGATATGCCAACAGGAACATATTACTTTAAAGAATTGGTAGCACCATACGGATATGAACTATCAGATGAAATAATAAAAGCTGAGATAACAGGAGAAAAAGACTTAGTAATACTAAAAGCAAAAGAGCCAACTATAAAAGCAAAAGTATTAGAAAAGTATGATACATTTACAAATGATGTAATAGCAAATGTAGAATTTGAAATAACAGATAAAGATGAAAATGTAGTATGTATTGCAAAGACAGACAATCAAGGTATATTAAGATTACCAATAATATATTTTGAAAATGGAGAAAAATACTATTATAAAGAAGTAAGTAGTTTGGAAATGTATGAAAAAGATGAAGAAAAACATGAGTTTACAGCTAAAATAGATGAAGAAGAATGTAAATGGATATTAGGAATAATACCAGTAGGAAATGATAGAAAAACAATAGATGAAGTAATAGTAAGAAAGACAGATAGAGAAACAGGAGAAAGATTAGAAGGGTGTGTATTTACAGTAGTATTACTAGATGAAAATGGAGAAGAATATGTAAATAAAAATGGTGAGAAAATATATCTAGTAAAAGATGCAGTAACAAATGAAGAAGGAGAATATGTAATAAAAGATGTACCATACGGAACATATAGATTTGTAGAAATAAAAGCACCAGAAGGATATGAAATGGATGAAGATATAACAGGATTAGAACTTACAGTAGATAAAAATTCACCAGATACAATAATATTTGAAGTAACAAATACAGGAGATATAGCTGTAGTAACAATAGTATGTGTAAGCTTAGTATGCGTAGCAGGGATAGTATTTGTAATAATGAAAAATAGAAAAGCTTCAATCAATAGATAATTTATTAAATTAAAATGTAGGGTAATAGTATAATATTACCCTATTTTTTACGCACTTGACAAAAATAGTACGATTGTGCTAAAATTAGTACAGCTGTATTAAAAAGGAGAAAATAGCATGATACATATGAATTTTCACAAAAAAAATACATCAGAAAAAATTAAGGAAGCTACGTTAAATTTACTTGCAGAAGATGGATATGATTCTATATCAATGAGAAAAATTGCAAAGGAAGCAGGTGTAGCTTTAGGACAACTAACATACTATTATAAAACTAAAGATAGCTTAATTGTATTAGTGGTTAAAGAAGTTTTAGAAATTTTTTATGCTGAAGTTGAAGAAAAAGTAAACAAAAGTGAAGATAAAATCGAAGTTATATTAGATGGAATAGAATCAGTTCTTAAAGAAGAAACAAAAGTAGAAAAGTTGTTAATTACAATAATATCTCAATCTCAAGTTAACAAAAAGCTACAAAAAATATTAAAAGATTTTTGGAATAGAATTATTGATTTAATAACTAAATGCTATTTAAATAATTTTGAGGGAATAACTTTAGAACAAGCAAACATAAAAGCAAGGCTATTAATAGGAGCTTCAATTGAGAGTGTAGTTGAGAAAATGCTTGGAGCAGAATTTTCAACAAATAATAACATATTGTTGATTAGAGAAGCAGCTAAAAAATTAGGTGATGAAAAATAATGAGTAAAAAAATATATTATTATACAGATGAACTTAATGATGATTTCGCAGAAGAAAGTATTAAACATGTAGATATTGACTCAAATTATAAATATATACATAACAATATTATTTGGAAAATCTTATCATTTATTGTATATAGGATAATTGCTATGCCAATTGCGTTTATATATTCAAAAATTGCTTTCGGATTGGAATTTGAAAATAGAAAAGTACTAAAACAATGCAAAAACTCAGGCTATTTTATATATGGTAACCATACTCAAAAAGTTTTAGATCCTTTTATTCCAACTCTTGGAAATTTTCCTAAAAAATGTTATATTGTAGCTCATCCAGATAATGTAGCAATTCCATTTTTAGGCAATTTTAATAAAATGATGGGAGGATTTCCAATACCATCAGATATAAAAGCTACAAAGAATTTTTTATATGCAATGGAAAAGTTTATTGAAAAAAAATGTGTAATATCTATATATCCAGAAGCACATGTCTGGCCATATTACTCAAAAATAAGAAATTTTGTATCTACATCTTTTAAGTATCCTGTAAAGTTAAATAAACCTGTATTTTCGTTTACTACGACTTACAAAAAAAGAGATGGAAGAAAACCTAAAATAATTGTATTCATTGATGGACCGTTTTATCCAAATAAAGAATTAAACATAAAAAGAGCACAAGAGGAACTAAGAGATAGAGTATACAATCAAATGTGCATTAGAGCTCAAAATACAGATATAGAATACTATAAATATGAAAAAGTTGAAAAAAAAGAAAGTGAGATAAATAATGATTAATTTAATGTTTTGTGGTAATGACAAAGTTTTAGATGGAATGATAATATCATTATTATCTATTGTAAAGCATTGCAAAAAACCACTAAATGTATTTATATTAACAATGGATTTACAAGAATTGAATGAAAAATATAAACCAATTAGTAAAGAGCAGGCATCCATATTAGAAAATATTATAACTAAAGTAAATAAAAATAGTAAGCTACATCTTGTAGATATAACTAAATTTTTTAAAGAGGAAATGTTAAATAGTGCAAATATTAATACACATTATACTCCATATATTTTAGTTAGATTATTTTCAGATAAAGTTGAATCTCTTCCAGATAAAATATTATATTTGGATAGTGATTTGGTTATATATAAAAACATTGAAACATTATACAATATGAAAATAGATGATTATGATTTTGCAGCAGCAATAGATTATATTGGGCAATACTTTATTAACAAGAATTATATAAATTCTGGAGTATTGTTAATGAATATGAAAAAAATGAAAGAAGAAAAAGTATTTGAAAGATGTAGAAAAATGGTTATCGAAAAAAGAATGCTTTTACCAGATCAAACAGCTCTAAATAAAATTTGTAAAGATAAGAAGTATTTGCCAAGAAAGTATAATGAGCAAAAAGAAAGACAAGAAGATACTGTAATAAGACATTTTAGTATGACAATTAAGTTTATAGTACATTCTAATAGTAAGAAAAAAGAATTAATTAAAAGACATTGTGCAATATTAAAGTTTCTACCATATTTAAAATTTTTAAATGTAAAACCATGGAATATAGAAGGAATACATGAAATATATAAAATTCATGATTTTGATGATATTTTAGAAGAGTATTTAAATATAAAAGAGAAGGAGAGATAAATAAAATGAATAAACAAACAATACCAATATTTTTTTCATCAGATGATAATTATGTGCCTTTTTTATCTGTAGCAATTAATTCTCTTATTGAGAATGCAAGTAAAGACTATAATTATGAAATTATAGTTTTAAATTCTGGTTTAACTTCAGAAAATATAGAAAGAATAGAAAAATACCAGAATGAATATGTAAACATAAAATTTGAAGATGTAAGACCTAAAATTGAAAATATAACAGGAGCATTATCTTTAAGATTAAGAGATTATTATTCAATTTCAATTTTTTATAGACTATTCATACCTTCATTATTTAAAAATTATAGTAAGGCAATATATTTAGATGCTGATATAGTTTTAGTAGATGATATATCAAAACTATATAATGAAGATATGGAAGGATATTTAGTTGGAGGAGTACCAGATGAAGTTGTAAATAATAGTGAAGTATTTAGAGAATATTCTGTAAAAGCATTGGATTTAGAGCCAGGAAACTATTTTAATTCTGGAGTATTACTTATGAATTTAGATGAATTTAGAAAAGAAAAAATAGAAGAAAAATTTTTACACATACTTGAAAAATATAATTTTGATGTAATTGCACCAGATCAAGATTATCTTAATTTCTTATGTAAGGGAAAAGTAAAATATGTAAATAGAGGCTGGGATAGAATGCCTAATATTGATGAAAAATTTGATGATTCAGACTTACATTTGATTCACTTTAATATGTTTCAAAAACCTTGGAATTATGATAATGTATTATATGAAGAATATTTCTGGAAATATGCAAAAGAAACAGACTTTTATAATGAAATAAGTCAAATGAAAGGAAACTATACTGATGAAGAAAGAAAAAGAGATGATATTGGAGGAGAAAACCTACTAAATCAAAGTAAAAGAATCAGTGCATCAGATTTTACATTTAAAAATCATATAGGAAAAGATTATTTTAAATTTATGGATTAAAAAAAGAAAAGGAATATATATGGAAAAGAGTCAAGATAGATTAAAAGTAATAGAAAATATACGTTCTGCTATAGAAAATGGAAAATTAAATTCAAAAGTTGAAGAAGGTGATCCATTTGTTTCGCAAGAAGATAGAGAAAAAGTCATTTTAAACTATGATACTAAAAAGAAAAAGATTAGAAATAAAGTTGAATATTATTTTGCTAAAAGTTTAACAGATACAATAACAAATAGTGTAAATAAAGAGACTAAAATAATTGGGCTTGAAAATATAGAAAATATTGATACAGGAGCTATTATTACTTCTAATCATTTTAGTAAAGTTGATAGTACTATAATACGTTTTATGATCAATAAAATTCATAAGTCAAAAGATTTTGGAATAATTGTTCAAGAATCAAATTTCTTTATGCCTGGTGTTATTGGATGGCTAATTAGAAACAATAAAACAATACCACTTAGTTTAGATCATAATTATATGGCCAAAAATTTTATACCTACAGTAAGAGAATTATTAAATAAAAAAAGTTTTATTTTAATATATCCAGAAGAGGAAATGTGGTTTAATTATAGAAAGCCAAGACCTCCTAAGCCAGGAGCATATCACTATGCTGCAAAATATAATGTACCAATTATTCCTTGTTTTGTAAAAATTGAAGACACTGAAGAATACGAAGATAATGGATTTAAAAAATCTAAATATACTTTATATATTATGAAACCGATATTTCCAGATACAAGTAAGGATCTAAAACAAAATAAAGAAGAAATGAGAGAAAAAGACTATAATTTAAAAAAAGAAGCGTATGAGAAAGCGTATGGAAAAAAATTAGATTATAAGTTTAATCCTGAAGAAGATATAGCCGGATGGTAGTTTATATTATATAATAAAAAAGATAATACATATAGCTGTATTATCTTTTTTTTAATATATTTGAATTTTGCCCTTTAATTTTCTTCAAATTTATATATATTTGTGGTAGAATATAGGTGTCAATAATTTTATACTAAAAGAGAGGGAGGTAAATATGCAAAGAACATGGAATCTAAAAAAATATGATAATAATTTAGTAGAAAAAATTATGAATAGATATAATGTAACAGAAATAATGGCAAAATTATTAATATCAAGAAATATAGAATTTGATGATATAGATAGCTTTTTAAACGGAGATTTAGAAGAATTAAAAGATCCATATGGAATTAAAGATATGGAAAAATTGGTTGAAAGAATAGATGAAGCAATAAGTAATAACGAAAAAATTTGTATATATGGAGATTATGATGTAGATGGAATTACAAGTATTACTATTATGTACAAATTTTTAACTGAACTTGGTGCTGATGTTATGTATTATTTACCTGATAGACTAATTGAAGGATATGGAATAAACAATAATGCACTAGACGAAATAAAGAAAAATGGCGTAAGTCTTATAATAACTGTGGATTGTGGAATAACTGCAGTAGATGAAGTAGAACATGCTAAACAGATTGGATTAGATATATGTATTACAGATCATCATGAATGTACTTTAAAATTACCAGATGCTCTTGCAATAGTTAATCCTAAAAGAAAAGATGATACATATAGCTTTAAAATGTTAGCGGGAGTAGGAGTAGCATTTAAAGTTATAACTGCAATTGCAATTAAACATAATTTACCAAAGGAAACGTATTTAAAATACTTAGATATTGTATCCATAGGAACTATATCAGATATAGTACCATTAATTGGTGAAAATAGAATTATATCAAGATATGGATTAAAAATGATGTCAAAGACTGAAAATATAGGACTTAAAGCATTAATAAAATTAGTTAATTCAAAAGAAATAGATAGTATGATGGTATCCTTTGGAATGGCTCCAAGAATTAATGCTTGTGGTAGAATGGGAAATGCATCAGCTGCTGTAAAATTGCTACTTGAAAATGATGAAAATAAAGCAGAGAGAATTGCTTATGAATTAGATAATCTTAATCAAGAAAGAAAAAATGTTGAAACTATAATATATGAAGAAGCATTGAAAATTATTGATAAAAATAGATTAGATAAGAAAAATAGCATAGTATTATATAATAGCTCATGGCATAATGGTGTTATAGGAATAGTTGCTTCTCGTTTGGTTAGTTTGTACTATAAACCAGTAATTCTTTTAACAAAAGAATATGGAATTATTAGAGGATCAGGTAGATGTCCAGCTGGCTTTTCAATATATGAAGCTCTAACAGAATGTAAAGATGAATTAATTCAATTTGGTGGTCATGAATTAGCAGCAGGACTAAGTATAGAAGAGGAAAAAATTCAAGATTTTTCAGATGCTTTTGAAGAAGCTGCTAAAAAGAGAAAATCAGCTATTAATGAGCAAATAATAGATATAGATGCACAAGTTGAAAGAAAAGATTTAAGTGCACAAATAATAAAGGATATAAGAACAATGAAACCATATGGACAATCAAATCAAGTTCCTGTATTCTTATATAAAAATCTTAAAGTTAATGCTATAAGGACGATAAAAGATGATAAACACTTAAAACTTGTTTTAAGAGATGATAAGAGTTTGATAGATGTTGTTGGATTTTCTATGGGACAAAGAAGAGATGAAATAAGAATAGGGGATAAAATAGATATAGTAGGTACAATTGAATTAAATACATATAATACTCCAAAAACAATTCAATTTGTATTACAAGATTTTAAGAAGTCAGTAGAATAAAGTAGGAGAACAAGTATATGGAATATAAAGAATATTTAGAAAAGATAAAGGAAATTTTAATTGATGAAAATATAAAATATAACTTAGAGGAATTAGAAAAAGTTGTAGAATATGCGGTAGATAAGCATAAAAATAAAAAGATAATAAATGAGGACACAATAGATTTCGTTATAGAAGTAGCAAGCGAAGTTGCTACTCTTCGTTTAGATGATAAATCAATTTATGCTGCATTGTTATATCCAATTGCAGATTATGAAGAGTTTAATGAAAAAGAACTAATTGAGGTTGCAGGAAAAGAAACAGCAGAATTAATTTTAACATTAAAACAATTAGAAGAAAATTATAAACCAACAGATAAAATTAATATAGCTACTAATCCTGAAGTGCTAAGAAATATGTTTATGGCTATTGCAAAAGATATTAGAGTTGTAATAATTAAAATTACAGAGAGATTATCATATATGAGAAGAATGAATTCTTTAGATGAAGCTGTTAAAGAACAAATTGCAAAGGAGTGTTTAGAAATTTATGCACCAATTGCTCATAGGCTAGGTATGTCTAAAGTAAAATCTGAACTTGAAGATATTTCTTTTAGAATATTATTGCCTGATGAATATCATAAAATTAAAGAACAAATTGATGAAAAGAAAGAAGAAAGAGAAGCATACATTGAAGCAAGAATAAATGAAGTTTCTCAAAAATTAAAAGAGCAAAATATTGAAGCAACAATTTATGGTAGACCAAAGCATTTTTATAGTATATACAAGAAAATGAAAGCCAAATCATGTAACGCAGATGATCTTTTTGATTTAATTGCAATACGTGTTATAGTTAATTCAATTAAAGATTGCTATAGCGTTTTAGGTATTGTTCATGATATGTATAAACCAATGCCAGGTAGATTTAAAGATTATATTGCAGTTCCAAAGACAAATATGTATCAATCTCTTCATACAACTGTATTTGGAGAAGGCGGAAGACCTTTTGAAATACAGATTCGTACATGGGATATGCATAATGTTGCTGAACGTGGTATTGCTGCTCACTTTTCATATAAAGAAAAAAGTAAGAAGATTTCAGAGGCAGATAAAAAAATAATTTGGCTTAGAAAAACTCTTGAAATACAAAAAGAACTTGCAGATAATACAGAAAATATAGATAAAATAAAAACAGAAATATTTGGAGAAGAAGTATTTGTATTTACACCAAAGGGTGAAATAAAATCAATGCCAAAAGGTTCAACTCCAATAGACTTTGCATATTCAATTCATCAAAAAGTGGCTGAGCAGATGGTAGGTGCAAAAATTAATGGTAGAATGGTACCTCTTAATACAAAATTAGAAAATAAAGATGTAGTTGAAATCGTTACAAGTAAGAATTCAAAGGGACCTAATAGAGACTGGTTAAAATATGTAAAAACATCAAGTGCAAAAAACAAAATAACAAGCTTTCTAAAAAAAGAAGGAAGAGAAATTAATATTCAAAATGGTAGAGAATCTTTTGAAAAAATACTTAAGAAACAAAAATATTCAAAGGACGAGCTTCTAAAAGAAGAATTCTTAGAGCCAGCACTAAGAAGATTTAATTGTAAAACATTAGATGATTGCTATGAAAATATTGGATTTGGAAGTATATCTCCTGTAAAAGTAGTAAATAAAATTGTTGAACTATATGAGGATAGTTTAGCACCAGCAGAAGATACTAAATTAAAAGTAGTAACTAAGAAGAGAAAAAATAATAGTAATGAACTAGTTGAAGTAGAAGGAATAGACAACTGCTTAGTGAAATTTGCAAGATGCTGTTCTCCTATACCTGGAGATGAGATTATTGGATATATTACATTTGCAAATGGAATTTCAATACATAGAAAAGATTGTTCTAATTTAAAAGGACTAGACATAAAAGCAAGAACAATAAATGTAAAATGGAAAGAGCAAACTCATGCAGAGTTTAATGCTCGTTTAGTTGTTAAAGCAAATGATAGAGATGGTGTACTTGCAGATATACTTAAAACTATGAAAGAATTGAAAATAGACATTACAGAAATTAGTACTAAGGTTACACAAGAAAGGGAAAATATAACTAATTTATGTGCAAATATTAAAGATATTGACACATTACAAAGCGTAATAAAAGCATTAAGAAAAATAGATAGTGTTTTTGATGTAAGGAGAATTAAATAGTATGATAGAGCAACTAAAAATAAATGTACTTGGAAGTTATCATATTACTAATTGCTATATTATTTGGGATAAAGATACTAAAGAATGTGCAATTGTGGATCCTGCTGACAGATATGATATTATTAGTGAAAAAGTTAAAAAATTAGATTTGGACGTAAAGTATGTACTACTTACGCATGCACATAAGGACCATACAATAGCTTTAAATAAATTAATAGATAATTATAATGTAAAAGTAATTTCAAGTATAAAAGAAAAAGATATACTACAAGGCAAAGCTAATGATTGTTCTGAAGTTTTTGGACTTAAGCAAATATCTCTTAATATGGATGATTTTATATTCTTAGATGATGAAGAAGAAATTAATATTGGAAATATAAAAATAAAAATAATATATACACCAGGACATACTAAAGGTAGTGCTTGTTATTATATTAAAGCCGAGAATGTTTTAATTACAGGAGATACATTATTTTCAGACTGCTTTGGAAGATGTGATTTAGATTCTGCAAGTATAGATGATATGATAAATTCACTAATTAAATTATATAAAGAGTATAATAATGTATATATTTATCCTGGACATGGTGAAATAGGAATTAAACTAAAATATACGTATAATAATGTAAAAAGAATTTTAAAGAATTCTTTCAATATAGAGTTAGATAAGTTATTAAATGAGGGGGATATAAATGAATCATTTTAAAGATATAATTGAAGAAGAGAGTAAAAAAGATTATTATAAAGATTTACATGAATTTGTGTGTAAAGCATATGAACAAAATACAATTTTTCCAGATAAGAAAAATATATTTGCTGCTTTAAAGTATACACCATACGAAAATGTTAAAGTTGTAATTCTTGGGCAAGATCCATATCATGGACTAGGTGAAGCACATGGAATGGCATTTTCAGTTTGTCCTGGTGTAAAAACTCCACCTTCACTTCAAAACATATACAAAGAATTAAATCAAGAATTAGGTTGCTATATTCCAAATAATGGTTATCTTATGAAATGGTCCAAACAAGGAGTTTTACTTTTAAATTCAGTGCTTACTGTTCAAAAAGATACTCCAGCATCTCATAGAGGTAAAGGATGGGAAATATTTACAGATAGAATTATTGAAGAAGTAAACAAGAAAGAAGAACCCGTTGTATTTATGCTTTGGGGAAATTTTGCAAGATCTAAGAAATATTTAATAACAAATCCAAAGCATTTGATACTTGAAGCACCTCATCCCAGTCCGTTTTCTGCAAGAAATGGCTTCTTTGGATGTAATCATTTCATTAAGGCAAATGAGTTTTTAAAAAGTAAGAAAATTGAGCCTATAGATTGGCAAATAGAAAATATTTAATTTAAAAAGTAAGGTTTTCCTTACTTTTTTTTGAAAATATTTAATTATAATATTGACAAAATTAACATAAAATGATAAAATTCTGCGCGTTGAGTTTGTATTACTCTTCGAATAATAATTTAATTCGGAGGGGGACCTCCGAAAGATAGGAGGATTGTATATGTCAGAAGATCTTAAAAGCGTTAAGATTGCTATTGCGGTAGTTGTTTTAATACTACTAGTATTTGTATTGGTTAATTCAGTACATCATGTACCAATTGGAATGGTTGGTATTGACACTAAAATGAGTAAAGTGACTGGAAAAATTTATGACTCAGGGTGGTATTTTAAGATGCCTTTTATTACTAGCATTAAAGATATGTCTATTCGTAATGATAGTATAGTTTATAATGAAACACAAGGAGAACTATCTGGACAAGAGCCAATTTATATGTCGATAGTTTTAGTGTATTCACTAAATCGTGAAAAAGCAGCAGATGTATATGTAAATTATGGAAAAGACTACATTCATACTTTAATGCCACAGCAAGAAGTATTTGACATCATTAAGGGAACTGTTGCAAAGTATTCTATTGATGAATTTGCATCAAAAAGAGATGCCATTTTTGAAGAAGCTAAAAATAACTTAAACAACAGAATGTCTGAAAGAGGAATACAGATTAGTACAGTTTCACTATCAGATTATCATTTTACTAATGAAATGGAGGCTGCAATTTCTCAAAAAAATAAAGCAACATTAGAGAGAAAAACTCAAGAAGAAATTAATCAAAAGAATATTTCTCAGGCTGAAGCTGAAGCTCAAGTTAAAGAAAAAAAAGCACAAGGTGAAGCTAATGCTATACGTACTAAAGCTGATGCAGAAGCATATGCTAATCAAAAAATAAATGATTCTTTAACAGATAATATTGTTAAGCTAAAAGCAATCGAAGCGTTTAAAGAAAAATGGAATGGAGAATATCCAAAGATTGTCGATGGAGATTCAAACATGCTATTTGATATTAATGATTTTTTAAATAAATAGATTTGTAAAAGGCACTCTTAATAAAGAGGCCTTTTTTGTATATTTTTACAAAAATTGGAGAAGCTAATAATATAATTATGGGTGATATAATGAAAAAGAAGAATAATAAATTTGCTGAAGGGCTATGCTTTGCAAAACTATTTATTTTTTTCATAGTAGGATGTATTTTTGGCACATATTATGAAGAAATACTTCATTTTGTAAACTATGGACAGTGGTCTAGTAGGCAAGGTCTTTTAATTGGGCCATTTAATCCAATTTATGGTATACCTGCAGTTATACTTCTAATTTTTTTAGCAAGAGGAAATGAAAAAAGAGGTATAATTAAGACCTATATTTATTCTGCAATTATTAGTGGAATAGCAGAATTTTTAATTTCTTTTTTTGGAGAACATGTTTTTGGAGTAAAATTTTGGGACTATACAGGATATTTACTAAACATAAACGGAAGAACAACTTTACCATTTATGCTATTTTGGGGAGTTTTAGGAGTAATACTTCTTAAAGTTCTTTATCCATATCTATCTAAATGGATAGAAAAAGTACCATATAAAATAGCTCAGCCCGTATACACTTTTGCATTAGTATTTATTTTTTTTGATTTAGCTTTAACATATAGTGTGTTTGGAAGAATGGCACTTAGAAATTCTGGTAAAGAGCCTATCTCTTTTATTGGAGAATACTATGATAAAGTATTTACAAATGAATATATGGCAGAAAAATTTCCGGCAATGAAAAATGTTAATAATGAGATATAATTAATTAAAAAATATTGTTTTAACAGAAATTAATGAAGATAGGTTACGTAATCTATCTTTTTTTGTACTTTTATGATATAATATAAAAGTTAAAAAAGGAGAAAAATAAAAAATGAAAACAAGTGACTTTTATTATGATTTACCACATGAATTAATTGCGCAGACACCTCTTGAAAATAGACAAAAATCTAAAATGATGGTGTTAGATAGAAGTAAGTCTGAAGTTGAACATAAGATATTTGAAGATATAGTGGATTATATAAATCCAGGAGATACTCTTGTTCTAAATGATACTAGAGTAATTCCTGCAAGACTTTTTGGACATAGAGTTGGTAAAGAGGAAAAGATTGAAATATTATTACTTAAACAACAGGAAAATGATAGATGGCAAACTTTAGTAAAGCCTGGAAAAAAATGCAAAATAGGAGATGTTATTGAGTTTTCAGATAAGCTATCTTTAGAAATTGTAGATATATTAGAAGATGGTCAAAGAATTGTAGAATTTAAATATAATGGAATATTTAATGAAATTCTAGATGAGCTTGGAACTATGCCATTACCACCATATATTACAGAAAAATTGGATGATCAAGATAGATATCAAACAGTATATAATAAAAATAGAGGAAGTGCGGCAGCTCCAACAGCTGGTTTACACTTTACAAAAGATGTATTAAGAGTATTAGAAGATAAAGGAGTAAATCTAGTCTATGTTACGCTTCATGTAGGCCTTGGAACATTTAGACCTGTAAAAGTAGATGATGTAACAAAGCATGATATGCATAGTGAATATTACATTATATCTAAAGAAGCCTGTGATGTTATAAATGAGACAAAAAGAAAAGGAAAAAGAGTAATAGCTGTAGGAACTACTTCTTGTAGAGTTTTAGAAAGTGCGACAGCAGAAGATGGAATTATATATCCTCATTCTGAGGAAACTAAAATTTTTATATATCCAGGATACAAATTTAAAATGATAGATGGATTACTTACAAATTTTCATTTACCAGAGTCAACATTAATAATGCTTGTATCAGCACTTGCAACAAAAGATAAAATAATGGAAGCATACAAAATTGCAGTAGAAAATAAATATAGATTCTTTAGCTTTGGAGATTGTATGTTAATATTATAGGAAGGAAATAATATGTTAGAGGTTAAAAATTTAAGTAAATATTTTGGAATAAAAAAAGCTGTAGATAATGTTTCTTTTAAAGTTGAAGAAGGACATATATTAGGTGTTCTTGGAAAAAATGGAGCAGGAAAATCCACAATATTTAGAATGATTTTAAATATACTTGAACCTGATGAAGGAGAAGTATTGTATAATGGTCAAAAAATAGATAATCAAATTTCTGATAGAATCGGATACTTACCTGAAGTAGGCTCACTTATTGATTCATATACTGTTTATGAACAATGTGTCTATTATGGAAAAATGAAGTCTATGAAGAGTGAAGAAATAAAAAATAATATGTTTGAACTATTAGAACAATTTGGTATTGTTGAGTATGCCAATATGAAAATTAAAGAACTATCAAAAGGAAATAAGCAAAAAATACAATTTATTATTTCATTACTTCATAATCCAGATTTAATAATATTAGATGAGCCTTTCTCTGGACTTGATCCTGTAAGTGTAGAGTATTTTAAAAATATTATATTACAACTTAAATCTCAAGGAAAAACAATTGTATTCTCGTCACATATTATGAGTCAAGTTGAAATGCTTTGTGAAGAAGTATTGATAATAGATAAAGGAAAGGTTATATTAAATTGTAATCTTGAAGAAATTAAACAAGAATATGCAAGCAAAACTTTAGATATAACCGGAAAAATATCAGATAGTACTTTAAGACAAATAGAGATTTTTGGAATAGTTGAAAAAAAAGATAATGATAGGTACATTGTAAACCTTGCAAATAAAGAAAGAATAGGAGATGTATTTAGATTATTATATACTAGTGAAATAACTAAATTTAGTGTATTAAACGTATCTTTAAATGATATCTTTTTAGATAAGGTAGGTACTGCATATGAAGAATAATAAAATTGGTTCAATTATAAAAAATGAAGTTGAAAGAAGTATAAAGAATAAATGGTTTGTTATATTAAATTTTTTATTACTAGTTGTTACTATAGTAGGAATGAATTTTAATAATTTTAGAGCCTTACTTAAAAAAAATAATGTTTCAATTTCTCATGTAATGCAAATATATGTAGAGGATAAAGATAATTTAGCTTATGATAAAATTGTAGAAACTTTTAAAGAAAATACTGATGTAATTATTGAAAAAATAGATTCAGTTGAGAAATTAAAAAATGATAATTTATCTGAGGATACAATATTATTAAAAGTTGAAAGGAATAATAAGGACTACATAAAGTCATCAATTATTACAAAAGAAACAATTTTATCAAGTTATATAGAAAAAATAGAGTCTGTATTAAATAGCGTAAAAAATACAATGATTTCTGAAAATAAGAATTTAACTGAAGATGAAATAAAAGTAATAAAGGAAGATGCAGTACTAGATAGAGTTATATTATCAAAAGATATTGATACTAATGAAAGTACATCTATATTACAAACAGTTTCTACATATCTAATATTTTTTATACTATTATTATGTTTAAGTAAAATAGCAAATACAATATCACAAGAAAAAATGTCAAAAAGTATTGAATATATACTTACATCTATAACTACTAAAGAGTATATTATTTCTAAAGTGCTAAGTATGTGTTTAATAGTAGTGATTCAATTTGTTTTTATGATGACATATGTTTTAACAGCAATAATGGTATCATCTTTATTTGTTACAACTAGTGTGAATGGAGAAGGTATGCAAGCAATAGATGTTACTAGTTTAATATCACTTAAAACAATTGGATACTTTATAATAACTTTTGTATTTATGTGTCTAACTACATTTTTACAAGGAGTTATACAATCTGTTATGTCTGCAAAAACAACAAACATACAGGAGGCTGGAAATGCAACAGTTTTTCTAGTTACTCTAAATTTAGTATTATATACTATTGTTACATTTCTTGTAACTCCTTTAAAGAGTGCAAGTGCTATAGCATACATATTATCTGTTTTGCCAATAGCATCTATGTATTTTATACCAGCTATGTTTGTTATTGGGCAAGCAAATATATTTCAAATAATTATTTCTTTAATAATACTTATTGCCTCAATACCACTAAGTCTAATACTCGCTCAAAAGCCGTTTAAAAATGCTATATTAGATTATAGTGCTAAAAAAGACAAAAAAATTGAAGGAATTGAAAAAATAATTGCCACAAGAGAATACCAAGAAAGAATGATTAATAGAAAAGAAAGCTCAAAAAAAGGGCTTATAATCGGATTATCTGTAATTCTATTAATTATACTTCAAGTAGTAGGTGGACTTGTTATTAGTGCTTTTCTTGAACCTATTAGTAACAAAATTTCTTTTATATCTAAAGAAAACATATCTTTAATATTAATGTGTATAGTATTTATTGTATCAATTTATATACCTTATTTAGTAATAAAAACATATATTCCCAAAAAAGATGAATTGGATAATAAATATAATTGCAATAAAGATGAAATTAAAAATAATAGAAAAGCATCAATTATAAAATGTATTAAATACATTGTACTTTCTATTCCAATTATGAGTATGATACAAATTATATGCTCATTTGCAATAGAAAAAATTGGAATAACATCTGATGTTGCAGATTCAATGGGACTATTTAATTATAGTGGTAAGTTGTCAACTTGCTTATTATTCTTAGAAGTTGCAATACTTCCTGCAATATTTGAAGAGCTATTTATACGTAAAGGTGTATATGGTGTTTTAAGGAGTAAGGGAGCTATATTTGCAACAATAGTATCAGCATTTATATTTGCAGTAATACATATGAACATAACACAATTTATATTTGCATTTTTAGTTGGTATATTGTTTGCTATAGTAAGGGAAAAAACAGGAAAGCTTTATCCTACTATGATTCTCCATTTTATTAATAATGGTATAGCAGTAATTGAAGCATTATTTTATGATCACATGACATTTATGCAAATATTTACATATACTCAAATAGCATTAAATGCTATTGGATTTTGTATTTTAATATATATGATATATAAGAAATTTATGGAGTTAAAAGATAAAGAAAGTATACAAAAATTAAAAGAAAAATTAGATTATAGAAGAATTAAATTAAATATAGCAGAAAATTTATTTGTATTTAAGGATTATACTTTTTTTGTGACTATAGTCCTTGCTGCTGTTTTATTTATTGCAATAGAAAAAATACTATAATTAAATAGAAAGGAATAAAAATATGGATAGTAAAGAAGCATTAAAATTTGAAATTAAAAAAATTGATCCAAGAACAGGTGCACGACTTGGAGTTATGCACCTTCCTCATGGAGATGTTGAAACACCAGTATTTATGCCTGTTGGAACACAAGCAACAGTAAAGGCAATGACTACTGATGAACTTAAAGAAATGGTAAATAGTTATATCATATTATCTAATACTTATCATTTATTCTTAAGGCCAGGACATGAGCTTGTTAAAGAAGCGGGCGGACTACATAAGTTTATGAATTGGGATAGAAATATATTGACTGATAGTGGTGGATTTCAAGTTTTTAGTCTTGGAGCATTAAGAAAAATAAGTGAAGATGGAGTTGAGTTTAGATCTCATATTGATGGTTCAAAACAATTTATTTCTCCTGAAAAGTCAATGGAAATACAAGAAGCTTTAGGTTCTGATATAATGATGGCTTTTGATGAATGTGCACCTTATGGAGCAAGTTACACTTATGTTAAAAATTCAATGGAAAGAACAACACGTTGGGCTAAACGTTGCAAAGATTATCATACTACAACAGATAAACAGGCATTATTTGGAATTATTCAAGGCGGATTCTATAAAGATTTAAGAGATAAGAGTCTTGAAGATTTAACAAAATTAGATTTTCCTGGATATGCTATTGGAGGAATAAGTGTTGGTGAACCAAAAGAAGATTTCTTAGATATACTTAGATATACAGCACCAAAAATGCCAGAAAATAAGCCAAGATACTTAATGGGAGTAGGAAGTCCAGATTATTTAATCGAGGCAGTTTTTGCAGGAATTGATATGTGTGACTGCGTTCTACCTACAAGAATGGCAAGAAATGGAACTGCATTGACACATCATGGACAAGTAAATTTATTAAATGCATGTCATAAAAAAGCTTTTGAAACTTTGGATGATGAATGTGATTGTTATTGCTGTAAAAATTATACAAGAGCATATTTAAATCATTTATTTAAGGCAAAAGAGATATTAGGCGCAAGACTTCTTTCTATTCATAATTTAAGATTTTTAGTTAAGTTAATGGAAGATATAAGAGAAGCTATAAAAGAAGAAAGACTAGTTGAATTTAGAGATGAATTTTATAAGAAATATGGGTATACTAAATAATATAGTATGTTAAGGTGATTTATATATGGATAAAGAGGCTAGAAAATTAAAAAGAAATGTAAGAAAGTCTGAAAATTTATTACTTAGATTGTTATGGAAAGCAATATTTGTTATGGTTGCACTTTCATTACAAATTATAGTATTTTGGACATTATTTAAAGCTACAGGTAGTGTTTATACATCGAAATATTTTATATATAATACAATAAGAATAGTAGCAGTTGTATATATATTATCTAAACATGATTCTGCACTTTATAAACTTGCATGGATTTTATTTATAATGTTTATGCCAGTACTTGGAATTTGTGTATACATATTATGGGGAAATAGTAGATTAAGAAAGCAAAAGCAAATAGAAATAAAAGAAATTGAAAACAATACAAATTATTTGTTAGACACATCTTTTGAAACAGATGAAGAAATAAAGAAAAAAGATAAACATGTATATAATATGTTGCAATATATTCAAAATATAACATCATATCCGGTATGTGAAAATATTTCAAGTAAATATTATGAGCTTGGAGATAAAGTATTTGTAGATTTAAAAAAGGATTTAGTTAATGCCAAAAATTATATCTTTATGGAATTCTATATTATAGATAAAGGAGAAATATCTGAAGAGATTTTTAAAATATTAAAACGAAAGGCTAAAGAAGGAGTTGATGTTAAGATAATATATGATTCCTTTGGATGCATTGGAAAATTTACTAAAAAAATGAAAGATGACTTAATTGCTTCAGGAGTAGAAGTTTATACATTTAATCCTTTATCTATTCTTATAAATTCATATTTTAATAATAGACTTCATAGAAAAGTAATTACAATAGATGGAAAGATTTCTTATACAGGTGGTTTTAATTTAGCAGATGAATATGCAAATATTAAGGAAAAGTATGGACATTGGAAAGATGCAGGAATAAGATTTGAAGGAGATATTTCTTGGAATTTTAGTCTAATGTTTTTGAGAGATTTAAATCTAATAGATAAAAAGATAAAAATAGATTATGATAAATATAAATCAATAAGTGTAGCTAATAATGAAAAAAAAGAGTCAAAAGGTATAGTAGTAGCCTTATCAGATGGTCCAAATAATAGAAAAAATCCGGTAGAAACAGTTTATATGCAAATAATAAATACAGCTACAGATTACGTATATATTACAACTCCGTATTTTGCAATATCAGAAGAAATGCTTACATCAATTTTAAATGCTGCAAGAAGTGGTGTAGATATTAGAATAATTATGCCACATATACCAGATAAAAAAATTGTTCAAATGTCTACTAGATCATATTATGAAGTACTACTTTCAGCTGGAGTAAAAGTTTATGAGTATAAGCCAGGATTTATTCATTCAAAAACATTTGTATCAGACGATAAAATAGGAATAGTTGGAAGTGCTAATATGGATTATAGAAGTATGAATTTAAATTATGAATGTATTAGCTTAATATATGAAACAGGCACT
This sequence comes from Clostridia bacterium, assembly GCA_051886195.1. Classification (GTDB taxonomy): domain Bacteria; phylum Bacillota; class Clostridia; order TANB77; family CAG-465; genus CAG-465. The sequence goes on along the minus strand of JBJEXW010000025.1, from coordinate 17,072 downwards.
GAAAAAGACATTAAAAACGATTATATTAATATGATCGAAAATTCATGTATAGAAGTTGAATTAAAAGATTGGATTAAAAGACCTTTATTTAAAAAGATTATTGAGTCAATACTTACAACTTTTTCAACGATGTTTTGAGGTGATATATAATATGAAAAAATATTCTTTAGTACTTGAAGGTGGAGGTGCAAGAGGCGCTTATCAAGTTGGAGCTATTAAAGCTTTAAAAGAAAACGGATATGAGTTTGATACAATTGTTGGTACGTCAATAGGAGCTCTAAATGCTGCATTTATATGTCAAGGAGACATAGATAAACTTGATGAGCTTTGGCATACACTTTCTTTTCAAGACTTGATGGACATTAATAATGAACTTGGTGAAAGTTTAGTAAATTTTAATCTTACTTCAGAAATAGTAAATGAAGCTGCTAAAAAAGCTATTAATGCATTTAAAGCAAAGGGAATAGATACCAAACATATTAGAAATATTCTTGAAAAATATATTGATGAAGAAAAAATAAGAAGAAGTGAAATAAGATTTGGTCTTGTAACATATTGCATATCAGATATGGTGCCACAAAAATTATTTATTGAAGATATACCAAAGGGAAAATTAATAGATTATTTAATGGCAACGTCTAATTTACCTGTTTTTAAAAGACAGAAAATTGATGATAAAAAATTTCTGGATGGCGGTGCGTATGATAATTGTTCTGTTGAGATGCTATATGATGCGGGATACAAAGACATAGTAGCTATAAGGATATTTAGAAGAAGAAACAGAATTAGAAATTACGCTAAATTATCTAGAAAGAAAGATTTAAATTTGAAAATAATATTACCAAGTGAAGAATTACCATTTATATTAAATTTTGAATCTAATAATTTGAAAAAATTAGTAGATTATGGCTATGTAGATACTATTAAGCAATTAAAAGGACTTGATGGAAATATATATGCTATAGAAAGGGTTAGCAATGAAAAACTAGATGATTTAAAAAATGCTTTTACACCTAGATTATGTTTAAAATTTGTTAAGCTTTCAAATGTTAAATATAAAGTTGGAGAAAATATTGTAGATGTTGCATTAAATAGAGCTTTAGGCAAAGTAAGCTATTTTTTATCTGGTAAAAAAACAAAAGTCTTTAAAAAGCAGATAATAAATATATTAGAATATTTAGCAAACGATCAAAATATATCTAAAAACAAAATATATAATATAGAAGAGTTAATAAAAGAAACTAAAGAAAAATTATATATTAGCAAAATAAAAAATAGAGGAGTAGACAAAGCTGCAATTTATCTAATAGAAAATCTTAAGTAGAGTGATTTAATCATTCTACTTTTTTAGTAGTTATTATAATATTTTGTTCTATAAAATAATTATGATATATATAATTTTATAGGTGATGTTTTTATGAATATATATATTATTGGAGAAGACAATAGAACAATCAAATTAAGAGAAATATATAAAGAAAAAATTTCAAAGATTGAGGAAGCAGATATAATTTTATGTCCTATACCATTTTCTAAAGATGGGAAGATGATTAATAGTAGTGATATATCTATTAACCAGCTAATAGATAAAGTCAAAAATAGTAATAAAATGCTTGTTTCAGGAGCAATTAATCAAAATGTAATAAATAAGTTAAAAGAAAATAATATAGATGTAATAGATATCATGGATTATGAAGAATTTAGCATAAAAAACGCTATTGCGACTAGTGAAGGAGCAATAAAAAAGGCAATTGAAATGACAGATTTTACATTAAATTCATCTAACATATTAATACTTGGATTTGGTAGAATTGGTAAGTGTTTGAGCCAAAATTTAAGTGGATTTGGAGCAAATATTTATTGCGAAGCAAGAAAGAAAAAAGATATTGCATTAATAAAAAGTATGGGATATAATGATGTAGATTTGAAAGACTTAGATATAGTGTTGCCAAAAATGAATATAATTTTTAATACTATTCCATCGATGATATTAGATAAAAGCAAAGTGGAATTATTAAATGAGAATGCTTGTGTTATAGATTTAGCATCAACACCTGGAGGAGTAGATTTTGAAGAACTATATAAAAGAAAAATTAAAACTAGTTGGTATTTATCAGTTCCATCAGTCGATTCACCATATTCTGCAGCACTATATATAAAAGAAACATTAGATGATATATTAGGAGAGGAAGATAATGGGAGAAAAAATTAATGTAAAAGAAATTGTTACAAGAAAAAAAGAAGAGTTAAAAGCTAGAGTGAATTCCCTTAAAAAAATGGGAATTCAACCTAAACTTTCTGTTGTACTAGCAAGTAAAGACGAAGCTTCAAAAATTTATGTTGGAAAAAAACGTAAAATGTGTGAAGAATTAGGCATTGAGCAGGACGAGCATATACTTGATGAATCTGTTACAACAGATGAAGTTGTAGATATAATAAATACTTTAAATAAAGACAAAAGTGTAAATGGAATCTTAGTACAACTACCTCTTTTTAAACATTTAGACATGGATAGAGTACTAGATACTATTTCAGAAGAAAAAGATGTTGATGGATTTCATCCTTTAACATTAGGAAAGTTATTTATTGGAGAAAAGGAGACTTTTGTTTCATGTACTCCGAAAGGAATTATGACAATACTTGACGATATTGGTGTTGAATGTGAAGGAAAACATGCAGTAATTGTTGGAAGAAGTAGAATTGTTGGTAAGCCTATATCTCAATTATTGTTAAAAAGAGGTGCAACAGTTACGGTATGTCATTCTAAAACTAAGGATATATCATTGTATACAAAGCAAGCAGATATTTTAGTTGCTGCAGTTGGAAAACCACATATAATTACAAAAGATATGGTAAAAAAGGATGCTATTGTAATAGATGTTGGAATTAACAGGATAGATGGAAAAATTTTAGGAGATGTTGATACAGAAAATGTGTTAGAAGTTTGTGATAAAATTACACCAGTTCCAGGTGGAGTGGGATTAACTACGGTTTTATCTTTGCTTGAAAATGTTGTACAAGCTACAATAGAACAAAATGATATACAAATAAAAGAGGGCTAATAAGCTCTCTTAATTCTTTTTGAACAGTTCCAAATAATATTCTTCCATATTGTTTTTCCTAAAATAAATATCATTGTCATATGATAAATCATCAGAAGAAAAGTTAGGCCTTATATCGTAATCTTTTATATAATATTTTGAATATTTATTGTTTTTAGGAATTATTACCATAAGCGTTGTATCAATTATATTATCATCTGTTTCAATCCATACATGGTCACCATTTGGACTATTTTTTGTTCCTTTAAGTATTTCTACTTTTCCTGTACATATCAAAGAATTTTCAAATATTGTAGATACATAATATGAAGTAAGAAGACAATTACCTATATTATAACCATCTTTAAAGATTGTTTTTAAAGATAATTTTTTATGGCCATCTATAAATTCTATTTGAAATATTTTATTTTGCAACTCTTTATTCCATGAAAATTCTTCAAGTTTAATTTTGTGATTCTTAGATATAATTAATCGTAAGATTTTTGAAGGTATCATTAGTATCACTTCCTTTTATTTTTTTATAGGAGAGTAATTTTAGCATAAAAAAATAAATATGTAAATAAAAAGTAATCAAATTAATTAAGAGAACAATATAAATATTGAAAAAATACTAATTCTAATGTATTATATAAATATAAATTATGAGGAGATAACGATATGATTGAGATATTAAAGGCACAAAAGGAAGATGCTTTACAAATTGCTATTGTTAATGTCTATACATGGAAAACTCAATATAGTGGACTTGTATCAGATAATATTTTAAATTCAAGAATTAAAAATATTAGGCAAACAGAAGAAAAAATAAAATCTAGAATTATTTCAGATGGAAATTATTTAGTTGCTAAGAAAGATAATACTGTAATAGGATTTTGCAGGTATAGTAAATGTGAAAATAGTGGATATGAAGAATATGGAGAAGTGAATGCTTTATATCTTCTTGAAGGATTTAAGGGACAGGGAATAGGAAGAAAGTTACTTGAAGAGGCAATTAATAATTTAAAAAATATGGGTTATAAAAAAATGCGTATTAATTGCTTAAAAGGAAATCCTTCTATAGATTTTTATGTACATATGGGTGGTAAAGTTATAGGAGAATTTGATAATATACTTTATGGTGAAGAACAAATAAAAGAAAATATTATTTTATTTGATATATAGGAGAAAATTTATGGAAAAGTTAAAGTTAGTAAAACCAACTATAGAATATAAATCACAAGCAAAAGAGTATATAGATGAATTTTATAAATATAATTCTAGAATTAATGGTGTTAGTGGACTTGATAGATTTTTAAAAAATAGCACGTACGAGGAATGGCTTTTAAAGATAGAAAATGATGAAAAAAGAATTATAACAGAAGAAAAAGTACCTGCTAAAACAATGTTTTTAGTAAGAAAAGTAGATAATATGATTATTGGTATGGTAAATATTAGATTAGCGTTAAATGAAAAATTAAAAAAAAGAAATGGGAATATAGGCTATTCTATTAGACCAACTCAAAGAAGAAAAGGATATAATAAATATAATTTATTTTTAGCTTTACTCGAATGTAAAAAGGCAGGATTAGAAAAAGTTATGTTAGATTGTGAAAAATCTAACATAGGCTCTGCTAAAACTATTATAGCATTAGGTGGAATACTTGAAAGAGAATATTTAGACACAGATTTAAATGAGATAGAACAAGTATATTGGATAGATGTTAATAAAAGTATTAATGAAAATAGTAATAAATATATACAATAGTACAAAAATAGATATAAATTCTGTAACAAAAAAGTATAAAAATGGTATAAATTTAATTTAGTATTAGTTACGTGCTTGTTTTATTGAATCTTTTATGCTATAATCATCTTGAAATAATGAAGAAATTTATTATTTTTAGGGGGTGAAATATATGACAAAAGCTGAAATGGTTAAAGCATTAGCAGAAAAAACTGGAATGACTAAAGCTGACAGTGAAAGAGCTTTTAACGGAGTATTTGAAGTTGTTAAAGAAGAACTTGAAAAAGGAAATAAAGTAGCTGTAGCAGGATTTGGTACTTTCAGAGTTTCTGAAAGAGCTGCAAGAATGGGTAAAAACCCTAGAACTGGTGAAGCTATCAAAATACCAGCAAGCAAATCAGTTGCTTTCAAAGCTGGTAGCGAATTAAAAGCTAAAGTTAACTAGTTAATAAAATTGAAATCAAAAAGCTAGCATTGTATTATGCTAGCTTTTTTTGAAATATAATGATATACTATATTAAACTATAATAGGAGGCATATATTATGAAATTAGATTTTTGCAATATTGAAGTTACAAAGGACATAAATAGAGCAAATTGCATAACACATAGTGGAACTTTTCATGCAGATGAAGTATTTGCTACAGTGCTATTATCACTAATATTAGATAATATAAATATATTAAGGATAAATGAGGTTGATGAAAGTAAGATATATAAAGAGGCAATTATATATGATGTTGGACTTGGAGAGCTAGATCATCATCAAGCTGGTGGAAATGGAAAAAGAAATAACGGAATACCATATGCTGCATGCGGTTTGATATGGAAAAAATATGGAGTAAGTATACTTGAAAATATCGGTATTTCGAACGATAATATAGATTATTTATTTAATAAAATAGATAAGAATTTAATTCAATTTATAGATGCTAATGATAATGGAATTACTCCTAGCATAAAAACAGACTATAAATATATAAGTTTGGCTAGTATTATTGCTTCATTTAATCCAAATTGGGATGAGGATGTAGATGCAGACATTAGATTCATTGATGCAATTAATTTAGCAAGAATTATTGTAAAAAATGAATTTGAAAGCGAAATATCTAAATTAAAAGCAAAAAGTAAGGTTGAAAATGCAATTAATTGCTCAGAAAATGATATTATGATTTTAGATGAATTTATGCCATGGAAAGAATTTATTCTTGAGTCAAATTTAAAGAAAGCTAAGGACATATTATATGTTGTATTTCCTTCAAATAGAGGAGGATATAATGTTTATGCCGTTCCAAAAGAAGAAGGAAGTTTTGAAAATAGAAAAAGTTTTCCTAAAGAATGGGCGGGATTAAGAGATGAAAATTTGCAAAAAGTTACAGGAGTAAAAACGGCCAGATTTTGTCATACAGCATGCTTTATTTGTACCGCTCAAACAAAAGATGATGCAATTAAACTTGCTATTTTAGCTAAAAATAATTAGTAGATATTTTATAAAAGGAGAAATAAATGTTTAAATTACATTCAAAATATAAGCCAACAGGAGATCAACCTTTTAGGACTTTTTGAGACTATCTATTTCGGAGAAAATAACAAAAAAATGCCTAAAAAAGATTAAAGTAACTAAAAAAACTAAACTAATTTTTGACCTGATTCGTAAAAATTATAAAAATTACTTAAAATAAATTGAGTTAAATTTAGAATTAAATAAATAGTTTATTTTAAGGTTAATAGAATAATGATAAATGGCCACAAGAAATCCTTTAAAGTGTTACTATAACTTGAATATAAGGATTTTTTGTGACTTTTATTTAGATAACATATACAAATTTGATTTGTTAAAGAGCAGTAATGCTCTTTTTTTTGGGGAGGCTAATATAAGATTAAAAGTGAAGAAGTAATCAATTATTTAGATAATTTAGAAAAAGAAATGTTTTGTACAGTAAATTTACTTATATTTATGGATGGTAAAGATATAATTCCTATTACAGTAATGTATGTAGGGAAAGATGAGGATGGAATATATAGTTTTATTGATAGTGGAGTGTTTAAATTATCAAAAAAATATATTGAAGAAAAAAATATTACAATAGATAGAGAGTTTGATCCTGATATAGCTTTAGAGATATACGCTAGAGTTAGAGGAGACAAGGCTAAGAAGGAAAAAATAAATAGAAAAATCAGATAACATATATTCAAACATAATAGGGAGTGTAAAAAAATATTATATTTACTAATGTATTTCCAATGATTTTGGTTATATTAGATTATAATTATATTTTTTGTAACTCCTTATTTTTATATTAAGTACATAGCTATCCAAAAAAGATAGCTAATTTTAAAAGAAAGGAGGAGAAAATGTCGAAATGTAAAATTATAAAGGGGGATACACATGAAGAAAAAGATGTTATTTTTAATAATAAATTTAATTATCTTTTCTGGTCTTTTAAGTATTATCACTTATATGTATGTTAATAGGAAAAATACTATAACTATTAAAAGCATATTAAATGATAATTCATATGAATTAAAATTTAATAGAAATGTTGAAATTCCAATGGTAAAATTAGAAACTTCTGATATAAAAGAAGATTATAAAGAGAAAGATATTAGTAAAAATGATAATAGCATACAGAATAATCAAAATGTAAATAATTATACTAATCAAGATTTAAAAAATCAAGAGAAAACAAATGAAAATAATAATATACAAAGTAACAGTGAAAATTTACAAGAAAATAATGGAAAATAAAATAGCTGAAGAATATAAATTTACAACTAAACAAAAAGAACAATTAAATGAACTTTTAAGTAATCAATATTCTAGTTTGTGGAATTCAGTTATATACGGAAAATCTATTGGAAATAGCAATATTGTTCAAATAGCATTAGAACAATTAGAAAATGAGGTTGGAGAAAAATATTGGAGCTAGTACGGATTTGATAGTAGAGTAGAATGGTGTGCAATTTTTATTAGTTGGTGTGCAGAGCAATGTGAATATTTAAATAATGGAATAATTCCTAAATTTTTTAGTTTTGATACACAGGATGTACCATATTTTAAGTCTTGTGGTTTATGGAAAGACTCAGGATTTGTTCCAAAATCAGGAGATATAATTTTCTTTGACTGGCAACAAGATGGTATTTCAGATCATGTTGGAATTGTAGAAAAAGCTGAAAATGGAAAAGTATATGTTATTGAGGAAAACTCAAATGATATGTGCAAACGTATGGAATAGGATATTAATAGTAATGTTATAATTGGATATGGCACATAAATGTATTAAAAAAAAGGTATGATATGTAAAATGTCATACTTTTTAAAAAAATTGAAAAAAATGCAACCTTTTTTAAAAAAATGAAGTCTTAATAGTGTAAGAAGTTGATTGTGCAAACAATTTTAAAAATATAATATATTAATAAAGTATTATAAACTATTGATTCTAGATAAAGTAGTTTTGTTATTTCATAGTTAAATTAAATGAAAGGGGCAAGACTATTATGCCAATATTTACTAATAATGATAAAAAGAAATTGAAAAAATACATATCTTTTGTGGAAAATTCATCTAATACTAGTTTCATGCAAGATCCTAGTTGGACAAAGGTAAAGAAGAATTGGAAAAGTTACTATGTTTATATAGAAGAAAATAAAAAAATTATTATAGGAATGACTATATTGATACAAGTGATTCCAAAGATAAAAAGATCTATAATGTATTGCCCAAGAGGTCCAATAGGAAAGATAAATGATATAAGTTTAATAGAAAGGTTATTACGAGAGATTAAGCCTTTAGCTCAGAAATATAAAGCATTTATGTTAAAAGTTGATCCGGGAATTATATATAATGAAAGCATTAGAAAAAATTTTAAAAAGGTAGGTTTTTTAATTTCTAGTAGGCATCCAAAAAGGGAGAAAATAATACAACCCACTTATCATATGGTGCTTGATATAAACGATAAAAATGAAAATCAAATTTTAAATTCATTTGCACCTAAAACTAGATATAATATAAGGTTAGCAAAGAGGAAAGGTATAAAAGTTAAATATTCCAATACAGAAGAAAATTTAAGATCTTTTTATAAATTATTTGAGGAAACAACTAAAAGAGACAAATTTCCATGTAAGCCGTATGAATATTTTATAGAATTAATAAAAAATTTTGATAAAGAACATTTGAGAATCTATGTAGCTGAATATGATAATGAGCCGTTAGCTTCGGCAATTACTTTTAAATATGGAAAAGAGATATTCTATTTATATGGTGCAAGCTCAGATAATAAAAGAAATTTTATGCCAATGTATGCTTTGCAATGGAAAATGATAAAATGGGAAATTGAAAATAGATGTGAAACTTACAATTTGGGTGGACTAGCTTCACAAGACAATACAACTGGACTATATTAATTTAAATCAGGTTTTTGTGGCAAAAGTGGAATGATAGAATATATAGGGGAATTTACCAAAGTATATAATTATTTATTCTTTTTTATGTATAGTTTTCTATATCCTAAAATAGTAAAATCAAATTCTAGAAAAATAGGATTTAATATTCATTAGTTCAATATATAAATATTTAGTATATTTTTAAGGTTGTGATATAATTTGTAAAAGCTTATTTTTGAAAGGAATAAAAATTATGGAAGAACTTTTAAGAAGGCTAAAGCATAAAGATGAATGTGCTTTTGAAAGTATTGTTAAAATTTTTGAAAATCAGTTATATACTATTGCAAAGATTAGATTAAGAGATGACTTTTTAGCAAAAGATGCTGTTCAAGAAACATTTTTTAGTTTATTTTTAAATTCAAAACATATAAAAAATGAAGAAAAGTTAAAATCTTGGCTTACAATTGTTTTAATTAATAAATGCAATGATATAGCAAAGAAGAATAAAATTATACAAGTATCATTTGAACAAAATTATTTTGAAAATTTTACATATTCAGAAGACGATTTTAAAAAATTAATAGATAAGATAGATTTTTATAGTAATATTAGTTTATTAAGTGTTGAAGAAAGAACAATAATTGCAATGTACTACGATGGAAATTACTCTTTAAAAGAAATTTCAGAAATATTAAATATTAGTAGTGGAACAATTAAAAGTAAAATTTCAAGGGCAAAAGTAAAGTTGAGAAAAAAGATGGGGGGAGAATAAATTGGATAGAGATATTGATAATATGGATAAGGCATTATACGAATATGTAAGTAGCATAAATTTTGACGGATTTAGTAAAGAGGAAATACACAATATAGCTACAAGAGCAAAAAGAAAAAAGAAAATAGGTATATGTCAATGTGTAGCATTATTCTCTTTTTTTATTTTGATTTCTATGGCAACTAAAACTTTTTATATAAATTATACAAATAATAATATATATATATATAGTAAGATAAATAATGATATGGGAAATAAGATTAGTATAAATGAAGAAGAAAAACTGAATGCTGAATTATTCATAAAAGAAAATGAGAATATTGAAAAAAAAGAAGAAATCGATATAGTAATTTATAAAGCAAATACAGATGTTGATAATATTTATTCAGCAGGATGTTTTGCTGAAGATACTAGCAAAGTTTATGTACCTATAGAAAATGTATCGAGATTATATATTATAAAAGTAGAAAAGATATTAGAGTCTTCGTTTGTAGCAAAAACTCCAACAACAAAATTTAAGGCTATTATTATAAATTCTATAAAAGGACAAGATAGTGGAGAAATAGAAATTACTTCAAATGGTGGAATTGTATCAATATATGACATTGAAAAAAGTGATTTAAATATTAAATTAGATAATAAGTATAGTTCTTTGTCAGATATTGATAAGAAGAATACCTTTGTTAGACTTATTTCAGATTTTGATTATAACCAGATAGAAGAACCAATTGTAGGAAAGATATATATTGTTTCTCTTGATGAAAATAATAAAGTGATTTCTAATTGTGATTATCCTCTCTTAGAGTTTAATTTAGAAAGTAATTTATATAAAACTAGAGGAAACCAATGGAAAAAGTTTAATTATTAAAGACAATATTAGCTTATTATTTATGAAAGGAGGGAGAATAATTTTAATAATAGCTATAATTCTATATAAATTAAAAGATAGGAGTGAATAATTATATGAAAAAACTTATGAAAAAATTTGTTATGACATTAAGTGTAATGGTAGTAATGCTTATTACAAGTGCCAATATTTTCGCTATGACACCTACTTGGCCAAATGATGCTAAATTTAGCAGAGGTGTAAGTAAAGCATATTATTATGTAGATAGTACAGCTAATTCTTATGTATATAGAATAAATGCTGCTGTTGACAACTGGGTAGATACAGGTTATGGTTGGAATCCTATATATTTATATCCAGTAGCCTCAAATTATGCTACACATATTGATTTTTATCGTACTAGTTATCAACAAGATGCTGTTTTAGATGGTAATACAATCGCTTATGCAGGATTTTGGGATATAAATTCAAATAGGGTATCTGCGGCAGGATATGGTCCATCAGTAAATTATTTTTATACAGAAGTAAAAATGAATACAGCTTATGACACTACAACTAGTACAATCATTCACGAGATGGGACATTGCTTTGGTTTGGCTCATAGTTCAGACCATTATAGTATAATGTATCCATATGCAAATGAAACATACGTTACTACTGTACAAAAAGATGATCATGACACAATAAACTATTTATATAATTAATTGATAAGGAGGAAATGTTATGAAAAAAAGATTAATTATTGGGTCTGTAATTGCATTAGTTACTATAGCATCTGTATCAATAGGAATTAAGATGAGTAAAACAGATACTAATATTCCAGGAAATGATATTAATATTACTTCACAAGACAACAGCTTTGCCACATATTCATATATAACAGAAGAAATGATCAATGAGAGTGACAAGTCAACGATGCATGCAGAACTTAATTCTGAATATACACCAGATAGTATGCTTGAAGTATCAGATGCAGTAGCTTTGGTTACTATTGTTTCTCAGGATGGTGCGAGTATGGAATATAGTGCTTATGGTATGACGTATGGAACAATGGTAGTTAATGATGTTCTATATGGAAATATCATTAGTAATGATTTAATAGGATATTTAAAACCAGGTGGATTTGTAACAGTTGCAGATTATGATGCACATGATGTTCCGGCAGCAGTAGAAAAACGTGATTATTTAAGAAATCAAGCAGGGATCGAAATTGATAAAGAAAACACATATATAAATCTTCAAGTCGAAGATGATACAGAGATTGAGGTAGGTAAAACATATTTAGCATATTTACATTATAGAGAAAGTTATGGAAAATATGAGATTGTTGGTCTTAGAAATGGTTTAAGAGAAGTAAACATTAGTCAAAAATCAAGAGTAAGAGCTCAAAATTTAAATATTGATAGTTTAAAAATAAAGAATAATCAAACTGGAGAATGGGAATCATTAAGTCAATATGTTAAAGATAATATAGAAAAATAACCATAATAAAATATTATAAGATAGAGAGCTAGATTGATATATCTAGCTCTCTCAGACTGTTGACAAAGTTTTTTTGTACAATATTTTTGCAATAACAATTTACTTGTTAAAGACAAATAAATGTGTTATAATTTTTATAGTTTTCTATTGATTAATTCTAATTAGTCTTTTTAATATTAATTAGCATGAAAAAGTAAATTTGTGATCTAATTTGTAAAAATGAAAAAAATGATTTACCATAAATGAAGTTTGAACTCTTTTTAGAACATTTTTGATTTTAGATTTTAGGTTAATAGTAGAACTTTTTTAGGGCACAAAAAGGAGGAAAAATGTTTAAATTACATTCAAAATATAAGCCAACAGGAGATCAACCTGAGGCAATTAAAACTTTAGTAGATGGAATCAAAAATGGAAATAAAGGAGAAACTTTACTTGGAGTAACTGGATCTGGAAAAACGTTTACAATTGCCAACGTTATTGCACAAGTAAATAAGCCAACAATTGTTATGGCACATAATAAGACTCTTGCAGGACAATTGTATAGTGAATTAAAAGAGTTTTTTCCAGAAAATGCAGTAGAATATTTTATATCTTATTATGATTATTATCAGCCAGAAGCATATATTGCATCTACAGATACATATATTGAAAAAGAGAGTCAAATAAACGATGAGATAGATAAGCTAAGACATAGTGCAACTGCTGCATTATTTGAAAGAAAAGATGTAATAATTGTTGCATCTGTTTCTTCAATATATTCTTTAGGCTCACCAGAGGACTATAGCTCAATGGTTTTATCCGTAAGACCAGGAATGAAAGTCGATAGAGATGAAGTTCTAGAAAAGCTAATTGAAATGCAATATACAAGAAGTGAAATGGACTTCAAACGCGGTGAATTTAGAGTAAAAGGAGATGTACTTGATATATTTCCTGCTGGTAATGGTGAAGAGGCAATTAGACTTGAGTTTTTTGGAGATGAAATAGATAGAGTATGCTTAATTGAAGCAATAACGGGTAAAGTAAGAGCTACATCTAAGCATGAATTTATTTATCCAAAGTCTCATTATGTTATACAAAAAGAAAAAATAGATAGTGCAATAGAAAAAATAAAAGTAGAGCTAGAAGAAAGAATTAAGTATTTTAAGGACAGAGATAAAGTAGTTGAAGCATATAGAATAGAGCAAAGAACAAATTTTGATATTGAAATGCTTAAAGAAACAGGTTTTTGTCAAGGAATAGAAAATTACTCAGCAGTACTATCAGGTAGAGGAAAAGGATCTACTCCATATACTTTATTTGATTATATGGGAGATGATTTTTTAGTTGTAGTTGATGAATCTCATGTTACTGTACCTCAAATTAGAGGAATGTATAATGGTGATAGAGCAAGAAAAGAGTCTTTAGTTGAAAATGGTTTTAGACTACCTTCAGCTTTTGATAATCGTCCACTTAAATTTGAAGAGTGGGAGAAAAAAGTAAAACAAATTATATTTGTAAGTGCAACTCCAGCTGAATATGAAAAAGCTCATTCAGATGTTATAGCAGAGCAAATTATTAGACCTACTGGATTACTTGATCCAAAGATTATAGTAAAGCCTACAGAAGGGCAAATAGAAGATTTAACTAAAAATATAAAAGAAGTTGTTGCGTCAGGAGAGAGAGTATTAGTTACTACTCTTACAAAAAAGATGGCAGAAGAATTAACAGCATACTTGTCTGAAAAAGATATAAAGGTAAGATATATGCATTCGGATATAGAAGCTCTTGATAGACTTGAAATAATAAGAGATCTAAGACTTGGAAAGTTTGATGTATTAGTTGGTATTAATTTATTAAGAGAAGGATTAGACATACCAGAAGTGTCTCTTGTTACAATTCTTGATGCAGATAAAGAGGGATTTTTACGTAGTGAAAGGTCGTTAATTCAAACAATTGGTAGAGCAGCGAGAAACTCTAATGGTAGAGTAATAATGTACGCAGACGAATTAACAGAATCAATGGAAAAAGCAATTCATGAAACTAACAGAAGAAGAGAAATACAAATGAAATATAATGAAGAACATGGAATTGTACCACATACTATAATTAAAGAAGTAAGAGACAGTGTAAAAGCAACATTTAAAGAAGAGGACGAAGAAAAAGAAGTCAATATTAAAAAGGGAGAGACAATAGAAGAATCAATAGAAAGATTAACTGAAGAAATGATGAATTATGCAAGAAAATACGAATTTGAAAAGGCCGCAACAATTAGAGATTTTATAGAAGAACTAAAAAATATGAAATAAAAAGGTGTGATATATTATGGGCTTTATAATAATAGATAGAATAAAAAATAACAACAAAAAGATAATGATATTTGTTGAAGGGACTATATTAAAACCAAAACATAATAATATTATTTCTAGAATTTGTGTTACTAGTTATGTCCCAATAAATAATGCTATTGAAACTCTAAAAAAGTGGCAAGAAGAAGGATATGAAATTATTTATTTGACTTCTTTAAAAGGTAGAAAAGCAATGAAAATGGCTCAACATTTAGATGAATTAGGTTTTACTGGATCTATGGTCGGATATAGACAGAAAAATCAGGATTATGCCACTTTAATTAAAGAAGAATTGCCTGACATTTTAATAGAAGATGATTGCGAAAGTGTTGGTGGAAAGGAAAATATGTGCTATAACATTTTAAATGAAGATTTAAAGAAAAGTGTAAAGCACATTATAGTTAAAGAATTTAATGGTATAGACGATGTAAAATTATATTAGATGGATATAAAAATATCCATCTTTTTTTCATATTAAGAATATTACTGCATATATAATAATAGGTGATTATACATGGAAGATAAAAATAAACAGTTCAAAGAACAAAATATTGTAATTCAAAACAGGGAAAAAGCAGTAGTGACAGGAGTAGAAGACATTTTAAGCTTTGATGATGAACTCGTTATAGTTCAAACTGATTTAGGTCTTTTAACAATAAAAGGTGAAAGCTTAAAAATGAATAAACTAAATCTAGATAATAATGAATTAATAATTGAAGGGAGAACAAGTGCTATAGCTTATTCTGATGCGGCTCAAAACAAAAAGCAAGGATTAATGAATAAGCTATTTAAGTAATAATGTCTGTTGTAAAGCAATTTAATGATTTTATATTTTTTATTATACTAGGAATTATAATATCTTGTATTTTTGATATATTTAGAACACTTAGAAAAGTACAAAGGAAAAACTCTATATATGTTGTAATGATACAAGATATTATATTTTTTATCATAATAACAATATTAACAACTATATATATGATAAATGTAATAGATGATAGAATAAGATTATATATGTTTTTAGCTATTGGAATTGGAATAGCTATAAGTAGAAAGATTATAAGTAAATCTTTAATTAAATTTTATAGTGCAATATTTTATACTATTAAAAGTAGTGTAAAATTTTTATGTGTTCCTATAGAGCTATGGTGTAGCGTTATTTGTAAAATAATTAAAAAAATAATAAAAAAATGTTGCAAATTGTTTTCTCTTATGATAAATTTAAAATGTAAACTACTAACTATTTTTAGCAAAATGAATAATTTTAGAAGAAGAGGGTTGAAATATGGTAAAAAATCAAAAGATGAAAGGAAAAAATGTAAAAAAGAGAAAAAATTCTCTTAATATAGTTCATATTATATCTGTTGTATTCATAGCATATTTTTCAGTTACATTTTTTGATCAACAAATAAAGCTTAATAAGTACAACTCTCAGATTGATATGTATACAAAGGAAATAGAAGCAAAACAATATTTAGTAGAATATTATAACAATAGAAATGAAAATATAACTTCGGATGAATATATTGAATCTGTGGCAAGAGAAAAACTAGGATTAGTTAAGCCATATGAAATAGTTTATGTTGATTCAAATAAATAAAGAACAGTCTTTTTAATTAGACTGTTCTTTTTTAAACATTTTAATTGTAACTGAATAATTATCATTTTCAGCAGTTATTTTTATATCACTATCTGTATTGTTTATAAATTTTAAGTCAAGTGAACCATAATATATTGTGGCATCTTTATCAGCGGGAACATAATTTACTCGTCTACTATGAGCGTGTCTTTCAGTTATTTCTAAGTTAGCAAGTAAAGCAACATTATATAGTGTACTACTTATTTGGCACATACCACCGCCACTTATTTGAATTAATTTTCCATCTGAATCAAATCCTGTCGCTTTTTTAAATCCATTTTCTTCTCCCATTGGTCCTATTGTGTTATTAAAAGAAAACTCTTCTCCGGGTTTAATAATAGTTCCGTTTAGAATTGAACAGGCTTTAGTTATATTATATACTCTGCTTTCTTGGTTATCATATAGTGTAGAAGTATAACTTGCAATTTCCTTGTCAACATAAACAATTTCTTTTTTCGCTAAAACATTATTATCCGATGTATTAATAATGTTAGTATTGTCAGAGAGTTTTGCTATATTTTCTTTTAAATCATTAGAATTTAGTATTTTGTTGTTTTTATATAGCATATAAATAATATATGTTGCAATTAAAATAATCAGTGCTATTGCAATTATACTTATAATATTTGAATTGTTATTTTCATCAATTTTTTTACTCATATTTCTTAACCTCAATAATATTATTTGAAAAATTTTTTTAAATATTACAAATTAATTTTTGAATAATTTTAATTTTTAATAATATAAAAATATTATCATAAATTAAACACATTTTTTACTTTAAAAACTGTCAATATTTTTCAGAAATGTCACCCCTAAATATATAAATTTTTTTTCAGAA
>JBJEXW010000024.1:0-45481 GCA_051886195.1 Clostridia bacterium | reverse complement strand
AGCCAAAGATAAATTAAAGCTAATATTACCAGAAACAGGAGCTAAGAACTATACAATAATAATATCGCTTTTTGGTGCAATAGTAATGTTATTATCATTTAGGAAAATGATAAAATCTAATTAGGATAAAACAACTTATATACTAAAAATATATAAGTTGTTTCTTATATTTTTTAGCATATTATTTCAATATATATAATTATTGTATTAATTTTTTATTTGTGATAATATTTAAGTATAATATTTAAAATTTTGGAGGGGATATTATGAGTGAAGAAATAAAGAAAATAGAAGAAATGGATGGCTTTAAGGATATGAGAATTGTGGACAATTTTTACCAGACATCAAGCTTTTTTCCAATGCCTACAACAGAAATAGGAACACTTGACGAAAATGGAAATACAAATTTAGGTTCATATTCTTTATGTTTTCCATTTTATATTGCTGGAAAAGATTATTATGCAATGGTACTATGTTGTAGAAATAGTTCTAATACTTGTAAAAATATACTAAGAACAGGAAAATGTTCAATTAATTTTATCACACATGATAGAAAGTTTTTTAAAGAAGCTGTAAGGCTTGGCTATCCTGGTGAAACGACAGAAGAAAAAATGAAAGATTGTTTATATACTTTAGTTGATGGGAAAAGAGCAAGAGAAAATCCAAATGATAAATTTCCAAAAATCGTTAAAGAGTCATATCAAGTATTTGAATGTACATGGGTAAAAGAATTAGATAATGCGCAAGATGACAAAGTTCAAGATGAATATTTGCCACCATATCACGATTTTAATGGAATTACTAGTCAACATGGGGCACATTTTATTTTAAAAATAGATAATATACTTATGAAAAATAAGTACTATGATGGAATAATTAATGGTGTAAAGGCTTCTAATTTTCCTCCTGTTCCAGTAGATTATGGATACAGAGATAGTAAATATTTTTGGTATACAAAATTTAGAAAGCCAATTGCTGAACCAATTCCGGCAAGTAAAGGCATAAGCTTAGATACAGTAAAATATGCAGCTTCAAGAATAGATCCAGAGGTAAAATTTACAGATGAAGCATGTAAAAAACTAGTAAAAGTTCCAAGAGTATTTCTAAATACGGTTTTAAAGGGCTGTGTATCATGGGCAAAAGAAAATAATGTTTCATTAATTACTGAAAAAGAGATGGATATAATAAATGATAAAAGAAGTAAAGAAAAACAAGGAAAATAACTTCTACTGTTACATTTGTGTTACTAAAAAAAGTATACTAAAATATGAATTTTAGTTGATAAATCACATTAAATGTAGTAAAATAACCATGAAAGGTGATTTTTATGATAGGAATTACAAAAAGCGAATTTGAAAATTCTCTTTTTAGGCAAGACGTAGTAGAATATTATTTAAACATGCCAAGAGAAAAGATAGAATATAAGTTTGGTAATATTGTATCAGATATGATTGGATTTAATCAAAACAATCCACATCATTGTTATGATTTATTTGAACATACATTAAGAACTGTTACAGATATACCAACTGGAGAACTTTCAGATAAAGAAATTAAATTGATTAAGATTGCAGCTTTTTTACATGATGTGTCAAAGCCAAAAATTGCTAAAGAGGTATCTGGAAAAATAATATATCAAGGAAACGAAAAAGAATCAGCTAGAATGGCAAGAGATTTTTTAACAGAGCTAGGGTATGAGCAACTTGAAATAAATAGGATATGTTTTCTAATAACACATATTAATGATTTCTTATATTATAAAGACGAATTACCATATTATTATGAGCACCATGCTATTATAAAGAAAATCTCATCTTTAACTATAGCGGAGCAAATGATTGAAAATGAATATAATTTTCAATCTATAGGATTAGATAATATGCAGATAAAAGCAATTTGCTATTCACTTGTAAGAGATGAGGAATGGCCACTTTTTGAAGATGAAAAGGGAAATGAAGTTAAAGTTGCTCCTGTAGATATGCAAGATATTAAGTGTAGATTAGTAGATTTAAGAAATGAATATACACCTACTCTTAAAGATTATAAAATGCTTTTAAAACTAAGTATTGCAAATTATAAAGCACAGGCTAAGAGAACTTATCAAAAAGGAAAGCTTATAGCAACTCGTGCTGAAAAAGTAAGAGTAGCAGCAATAATTGAGGCTATATTACCAGAAGCATATAAAGTGTTTGTTGAAGCTATGGAGAAATATCAAGCAGATGGAGCGTTAACTCAAGATTTGATCGATGCAACGAATGAATATAACGAGCTAATAGCAATGAATCAAATTGAACAAATGCGAGAAGAAAATGCTAAAAATTTAATGAATAAGTTTAACGATATGAAAATTCGTTTAACAATGAAATCATAGGAGGTAATTTATGCAAGAAGAATATTATAACTTACCTATGGTAAGAGAAAATTTTGTTTCTAGAAATTTAAAAAAATTATTTCAAGGATTTTTTAATATAAAAAGAAAGAAAAGAGATCAAAAAAGAGCTAGTATTCTTGCTCAAAGAGCTAAGTTAAACAGAAATATGTCTACAGATACTGTAGCAGTATCCGGAGTTCATCAAAGAGTAGATATTTATGAATTTCAAGCAATGTATAGAAGAGGTGAAATATCTATTGAAAACATGAATGAAGATCAAAAATATGCTTTAATTAAGCTATTTGAAATGCAAAATGAGAGACTTAGAGCAAGTATACAAGAGCATAAGAAAAATACAGAAGCATATAATATGGAAGTTCAAAGGTTAAAAAAAGAATTAGATATAATAGGATAGAGAGCAATATTTCTCTATCTTTTTTGTATTAATTAGATATAATTATGATGTTAAATAATATATTATAATATTAGTTATATATTGAAAAATAACATTTCAAATGATAAAATAACTGACACATATAAATGTTTAACCTGAAAATAATATAAATATAAGGAGGTTTGTAAATAATATGAAAAGAGAAGAAATAGATAATAAGTATAAATGGGATTTAACTTCTATTTATTCTAGTATTGAAGAATATAACAAAGATTTTGAATTTGTTAAAAATGAAATACATAAATTAAGCAAATATAAGCAATGTTTTTTAGAAACAGTTGAAAAATTTCTAGAATTTATGAATTTATATGAAAATGTATCTAGAAAATTATCAAAATTATGTATGTATTCACATTTAGCTGTTGATGTAGAGCCAGATAATCAGGAAATTCAAACTCTTGAAGCAAATAATGAAGCCTTAGCTAATGAATATAATAATGAGATCGTATTTATGGAACTAGAAATAGGAAAAAACGAGAAAATAGTTAAAGAGCTAATTAAAGATAATAGATGTCAAAAATATGAAACTATGATTAAAACAATATTAAGATATGTTCCTCACAGATTGGAAAATGAGGCGGAAATGGTATTGAGTATGGCAGAAAATGCAATGAATTCATATAAAACATATTCTTCAATTAAGCTTGAATTTGACCCAGTAGTAATAGAGGGCAAAGAATATTTTTTAAATGATGAAACACAAAGAGAGTTTTTAAAAAATAGTGATGAAAATGTAAGGAAGCAAGCTTATGAAAATTTATATAAAGAATATAAAAAATACTCAAATATATTTGCAAGTACTTTGGAGGGAAAAATAAAAGAAGATGTGTTTTTTTCAAAGGTTAGAAAATTTAATTCTCCTTTAGAAGCATCAGTTTTTGAAGATGAAGTAACACCAGAATTATTCTATAAAATATTACAAGTAGCAAATAACAAATATCATGAATATTTTTTAGAGTATTTAGATGTATCACGTAAAATACTTGGTAAAGATATACTAAAGCCTTATGATTTGAGAATTCCTCTTGTTGAAGAACCAACAAATAAATATACATTAGATGATGCGTTTAATTTGATATTTGAAGCAACTAAAAATCTTGGAAGCGAATACAGAGAAATAATAAATAAAGCAAGAGATGAAAAATGGATAGACTATTTGCCACATTTGGGTAAGAGACAAGGCGCATATTCATCTGGTTGCTACGATACAAATCCATTTATATTAACTAGTTTTACATCGGATTTAGAGTCAGTGTTTACTTTAATACATGAACTTGGACATTCTGCTCATACATATTTATCTAATCATTATCAAGAATATATAAATAGTGATTACAGAATATTTGTTGCAGAAGTAGCATCAACTGTAAATGAGAATTTACTTTTAAATTTGTTAATAGATAACGCTAAATCTAAAGAAGAAAAAGCATATCTATTATATAAAAAATTAGATGAATTTGTTGGAACATGCTATCGTCAACCATTTTTTGCAGAGTATGAAAATATTATACATGATAAAGTGGCTAGTAATGAAGGACTATCTGCTATGCAATTTACAGATATTTTTGCTAAGCTAAGCAAAAAATACTATGGAGACTTAGTTGAAGAAAATGAATATGAAAAATATAAGTGCTTTTCAGTTCCACATTTTTATTATAATTACTATGTATACAAATATACTATAGGTAATTGTGTAGCATCAGTAATTGCAAGGAGAATAAGTAATGGAGATAAAGAGCAAATTGAAAACTATCTAAAATTTTTAAAATCAGGTTCATCAAGGTCTCCAGTAGAATTGCTAACACTTGCAGGAGTTAATCCACTTGATGATAAATTATATAAAGAGGCTTTTGAAGAATTTAAAAATGATTTAGAATTATTCAAAAATATAATGTTAAACTAAAAAAGACGCACTTTATAGTGTGTCCTTTTTATTATCTTTATATATTTTACAAGAATTAACAAAAGTATCTATTAATTTACAGCTAGGAACATCATCTGTTCTTTCAGGGTGCCATTGTACACCAATATTAAATAACTTATCTTTTTTTTCAACAGCTTCAATTACATTTGAAGATTTAGCTGCAACTGTATAATCTCCTGGATTTGGAACCATATATCCATGAAGGCTATTGACTATAATATTATCTTCTTGCACAATATCATGTAGTTTAGAATTTTTAATAACTTCAACGTTATGAACATATTCATCATTAGGTTTTTTATGACCTTCAACTTTTATATTTGTATTATCATTATTGTAATTACACATTACTTGCATTCCCATACATATTCCAAGAAGAGGCATGTCTTTTTCATTTGCTCTTTTGCAAATATATTTGTCATAAAAATAAATTCTATCACCACCAGGCATTAAAACCCCATCACAAATATCTATCTGAGCATCAAGAATTTCTTTATCTTGATCAGTTAAATTACTTTCTTTATTGTTAATATATACCATATCTTTTGTTGGAAGTATGATAAATGGAATACCACCAGCACGCAAAATATGTCTTCTAACATTTTCTAATATACAAAGTACCTGTCTATTATTATCTGTAATGTATGGCCTTGCAACCACTCCAATTAAAGGTCTGTTCATTTTAAATCACCAAAAATATTATACCACAATATGACAATAATCATCAAATTATTTCAAATAATATATTCCTTGATAAAGATTTTTTTCCTTCAAAATTTTATCAATTCCATTTAATACTAATTTTTTATGTATATTCCAAGAGGGTGCAATAAGCATATCTTTTGGAGCATCACCACTTATTCTATGAATAATAATATCCGGTCTTATATGAGTTAAAACATAAGTAAGTTTATCTAAGTACTCTTCTAATGTTATAGGAACATATTTTCCACAATTATATAAATCACATAACTTAGTATCTTTTATTACATAAGTTGAGTGTATTTTTAATCCTTTAATTTTATGTGAATTAATAAAGTTTACAGTTTGTTCTAAATCTTTTAAAGTTTCGTTTGGTAAACCAATCATGATATGAGTAACAACATCAATATCATATTTATTAAGTAAATTTACTGCTTTAGAAAAATCTTCTGAAGAATATTTTCTGTTTATAAAATCACCTGTAATATCATTTGATGTTTGAAGTCCAAGCTCTACACAAACATAGTAGTCATTAGTATAAGAGGATAGTAGATTAACAATTTCTTCTGTTATGCAATCTGGTCGTGTAGCAATTTGTATACCAATAATTCTTTTATCTATTAAAGCAGAGTCATATTTTTTCTTTAGATTTTCAATACTGTCATAAGTATTAGTAAAGTTTTGAAAATATACTATAAATTTATTAGCTCTTTGACCACGATAACTATTTAGGTGATTTATAACTTGCTCTTTAATATTTATTGTATTTAAATGTTCTCCTGAGCCACGTTCACCACAAAAAATGCAACCACCAATCCCTTTTGTACCATCACGATTTGGGCATGTAAAACCTGCATCTATGCATATTTTTAAAGTTCTTTCACCAAATTTATTTTTTAAATATGTATTTAAATGATTATATCTTTCCATAGAGGATAGTATAGCAAAAATTTACATAAAAAACAATTGATTATTTAAAAATATTTGTATAAGTTTTAATACTTATACAAATAATATAAATAGGAGATGATATTAAAATGGAAAATAGCAATGGAAAAATCAAATGTAATGTTGCAAAATGTATGCATAATTGTATAGACGATTCAACTTGTAGGTTAGATTCGATAATTGTATGTGAGTGTATGAATGATAAGAAAAGTAAAAAAAGAGAAGATCAGACAGCCTGTGGTTCATATAATTATTGCGGTGACCTAAATAAAAATGAAAGATTAGGTGGAAATTAAAAAGAAAATCCTCACTTCAATTTGAAGTGAGGATTAAATTTAGTATATAGCATAAACATAATACTTTTTTCTGTTTCCTTTATACATATGAGAATATCTTACTTTTATTATTTGGTTATTAAAAAAAACATAGTTTAAATTATCTTTTAAATTAGATAATTGTAAAATGTGATGGAACTTCCTTGGAATACATACTTCAACTTTTTTTATATCATTATTTTGCCATGCATTTATTTTAATATTTTTATTAAGTGAAGAAGTGATTTTTTCTACGAATAAATAATTGTAAGGATTAACTTGTGATACTTTTTTCATCTTAATACATTTTATCTTACTTGGTTTAAATGATACTATATAGTATTTAGATTTTTTACAAGCAATATATACTTTTTTCATAGTTTTACGATTTATTGCAAGATAAAGCGTATAAGATTTTTTAAATAGCTTGTATTTTTTAATATCTTCATCAGTAATTTCTGTATTTATTTGATTCATCCAATAACCATACATAATTAATATTACTCCTTTCTTTGATACATTAGTTAAGTATCAATTAATAAATATAAATGTATTTTGTATTATAACATAGAATTTTAATTATGTAAATCACAATACTTGAATTAGATAATAGAACACATATAATTTTTGTTGCAAAAAATAATATTAAGTAATATAATATATAAAAAAAGGAGAGCTAGATATGAACGATAAAATATTAAAATTTAAAGATGAAATTAAAGGAAAAAAAGTGTCCGTAATAGGTATGGGAGTAAGTAATATTCCTGCAATAAAATATCTACATGGACTTGGTGCAAATATAATAGGAAGAGATAAAAAAGAGAAAATACCTGAGGAATTAAAAGATTTAGATAATATAGAATTTGTTTTAGGAGATAATTATTTATCTAATTTAAAAGATTCAGATTACATATTTAGATCACCAGGAGTTAAACCATCTACTCCAGAGATTGTTGATGCTGTAAAAAGCGGAGTAATACTTACTTCTGAGATAGAAACTCTAATACATCTTACTGATGCAACAGTTATTGCTATAACAGGTTCTGATGGTAAAACAACATCTACTACTTTAACATCACTATTTTTAAAGGAAGCTGGAAAAAAAGTGTATGTAGGAGGAAATATTGGAACCCCTTTATTAGATAAAGTGGAAGAAATTACTAAGGAAGATTATGTTGTTCTTGAACTAAGCAGTTTTCAACTTATGACTATGAAAGAAAAAATAGATAGAGCCGCTATAACAAACGTTTCACCAAATCATCTAGATTACCATAAAGACTATGAAGAATATATTGATGCAAAAGCAAACGTATTTAAGTGTCAAGATGAATCTGGAATTCTAGTTTTAAATGCAGATAATGAATTTACTTCAAGATATGAAAAGCAAGCTAAAGGAAAAATTAGAAAATTTAGCTTAGAAAAAGAAGTAGAATGCGGTGTATATTATTCAAATGGAGAAATAATTTCAAAAGTTAATGATAAAGCAGAAAAAATAATTGATGCAAAAGATATTAAAATTGTTGGTATGCACAATGTTGCAAATGTATGTACAGCAGCATCACTAGTAATAGATATTTGTGGTAAAGATGCTATAAAAAAAGTTGCAATGAGTTTTGGTGGTGTTGAGCATAGAATGGAATTAGTTCGTGAAGTAAATGGCGTTAAATGGTACAATGATTCTATTGCTAGTAGTCCAACAAGAACAATAGCAGGCCTTAAAGCATTTAAGCAAAAAATTGTATTAATAGCAGGTGGCTATGATAAACATATTCCATATGATGTTATGGGACCATATTTAATGGATAAAGTTAAACTAATGATTCTTGTTGGTACTACTTCACCAAAAATTAAAGAGGCAGCTCAAAAAGAAGCAACAAAACGAGGAACAGATTTGATGCCTATAGTAGAATTTAATAATTTAAAAGATGCAGTAAAATATGCAAAAGAGCATACAGAAACAGGGGATATAGTTGCAATGTCGCCTGCTAGTGCTTCTTTTGATTTATATGATAACTTCATGATTAGAGGAGACTATTTCAAAAAATTAGTAAATGAGATAAAATAAAGAGGAAAAAAATGAATGATATAAATTTGGCTAAAAAGATAAAAAAAGCAAATGGAAACTTATATCTTGTGGGAGGAGCAGTAAGAGATGAAATAATGAATATTGTTCCTGTAGATAAAGATTATTGTATTACTGGTTTAAGTAAAGATGAATTTTTGGATATTTTTCCAAATGCCAAATTGATAGGAAAAGACTTTTCAGTATTTTTAATGGATAAATCTCAATTTGCACTTGCAAGGAGTGAAAGAAAAATTGGCAAGGGATATAAGGGGTTTGAAATTAATACTTCCAAAAACATTAGTATAGAACAAGACTTAAAAAGAAGAGATATAACAATTAATGCTATTGCAAAAGAAGTTTTAACTGGAAAAATAATTGACCCTTATGGTGGAGTTGAGGACATTAAAAATAAAAAAATTAGACATGTGAGTGATGCTTTTTTAGAAGATCCATTAAGAGTATATAGAGTTGCAAGGTTTGCTGCTAAACTAAATTTTAATGTAGAAAAAGAAACTTTAGATATGATGAGAAGGTTAAAAGATGAATTAATTTTTCTTACACCAGAAAGAATATTTGAAGAGTTAAAAAAAGCATTACAAACATCCAATCCGTCTATATTTTTTAAGGTATTAAAAGATGCAAATATATTAGATATACACTTTAAAGAAATATATGATTTAATAGGGATTCCTCAACCAGAGATTTATCATCCTGAGGGAGATGTATTTAATCATACAATGATTGTTTTAGATAAGGTTAGCCAAAAAACAGATAATGTTAGTGTTAGATTTGCAGCTCTAGTTCATGATTTAGGAAAAGCTAAAACTCCTAAAAATATACTTCCTCAACATATTGGACATGAAGAAAATGGAATAGAGCTTATAGAAAATATATGTAATAGATTAAAGCTACCAAATGTTTGGAAAAAAAGAGGAATTGAGGTTGCAAAATACCATATGAAAGCTGGTATTTTTTCAAAAATGAAATCATTTAAGAAAGCCAAATTTATAAATATAATTAGTAAAACAAGTATAGGACTAGAAAATTTACAATATATTGTCGATGCAGATGATATGTTAGATAGGTCCAAAAGTAATTTTGCAGAATGTGGAAAATATGTTCTAAATAAAGTAAATGGAGAAACTTTAATAAGAAATGGAATAACTGTTCAAAATGTTGGCAAAGATGAGTTTTTGCATAAGCTATATGAAGAACAAGCTAAAATTATTAGTAAATATGAATCTAAGAGTGTAAAGGAGAATAATATGATTAAGAACGAAAATGTAAAAAGAATGATTGATCAACTAGGAAATATTACACAAGAGGAAATAGACGAAGAAAAGAGCTATAAAAGATTAAAAGAATATGAACCAATAGATTTACTTCAAGCTTTAGTTGAAACTGATGATGTGGATAAAAAAGAAGAGGAGTAGGTGAGCTTATGGCAAAGATACAATTGACAAATGAAGAAAAAATCATTAAAGAATACTATGGAAAAATAGTATCTAAAAATAGGATAATAAAACTTCAAAAGAAAGAATTAATGGAATTTTGCAATAGATACGTAAAGGAAGTTCTTAAAAATACAAGATTTCAAAATGAAATAATTAAAATATTAGATGAAACTGATTCAGGCAGTGCTGGAAGCATGTCAACTGCACCAAACGGACAAGCTTCTAAATTAACTATTAATTTTGATTACTTGTTAGATAAGAATGCTCTAAATTCTAGAAATGAAAATACTAAATTTAATGCATTTGTTGAACTTGTAGATACATTAAACCATGAGACACAACATTATTTTCAATCTAAAGAACAGCAAAACTTTCGTATTACAGCAAGTGGAATGAAGTTTTCAACATGTTTAGAAATAATAAGAGAACATATAGCTACAAGGACGGAAAGAGATAAGTTCTATAGTCCTAAAGAAGGGAATTATAACGACTTATATATAGAAGGAGATGCAAGAAGAACTGGTGCAGTAAAAACTGCAACGCAACTTTTAAGAGCTATTCCACAAATGGATGGTAAAAAGAAAAATAAATTAATAAAAAGAGTAGAAACTTCTATAAAGCAGGATAATGTTGAATTTAATGAATTAAAATATGAGTCTAGTTTTGAAAAATATGACAGAGGTGACGTAACAAGTGCATACGTAGATGAATATGTAGCAGCTAAGCCTAAAATACTACAAGAAAAAGAGTTTTCATCATTAGGTTTTGAATATGATACCGATGGAAGCAGATTTGCTTTTGAGGAAGTATTAGAATTAAGAGAGGCTGCTTATGAAACAATAAAGAGTAATAAAAAAATTAAAAGAGAAACTAGACAGGATATGTTCAGACAAGTAAGTTCTGGTTTTTCTCAGATAATGTATAATGCTTTAAGGCGCTCAAGTCCTGAAAAAATAATAGATATTCGAAGAAGAATTGGTGACGATAAATTTATACAGGAGATAGATTATATTCATACTGGAAAAATGAATGAAATCAAAGAAAAAGTTGAAAAATATAATCAATATATTGAGTTCTTTTCAAAAAATAGGAGAATTATAGATAATAAAGTATTTAAATCTGCTTCAGACGAACTAGATAAATTGTATGAAAAAACAGGATATGTTGTAAAGATAGATGAAGTTACAGGTGAAAAATATGATACTATAAATTCAAAGCAAATTGAATATTTAAAAAGGTTAGGACAAAAGATTATTGATACAAAAGATAAGTATCCTTTATATACTGAAGAAGAAATTAAAGAAAGCGATGAAAAAAGAAAAGAGTCAAAAGCTAAATATGTAGAGGAAATGAAAGATATGTATGCTCAAAGAAAATTTGAACATATAAAAAAGAGAGAACAAGAGGAAAGAATAAAACAAGAGCAAGAAAGAGCAAAACGAGAACAGATGCGTAGAGAACATATGAAAAAAATGAAGAATCCATTATATAGAGTTGGATACACAATAAGTCGTATTGTTCAAAACTCTAAAAGAAAGAAATTAGTAGAAGCACCTTCTTCTAGCAGATATAGTAAAGAACTATATCAAAAAAGAGAAGATTTAGAAGAATTAAATGATAAAAAAGAGCTTTTACAAAATAGAATGAATAATATAAAAAATGAATCAGAAAAAGTATTAGTTGAGGCAGAAAATAAAGTATATTTACAAAAGCAAGAAGAAAGAGATAATAGTAAAGATGATATAGAGGAGGAGAAAGTCTTTGGAAAAAGAGATATCTAGAGAAGATTACAATAGAGTAAAAATTATTAAAGAAAAATGGGATAAAAAAGAGATAGATATTTCAGATATTTCTATTGAGGATGCTAAGTTACTTACTACTATGTATGATTTAGAAATAAAAAGAACTAAATCTGAGATAGAAGAACTTGAAAATAAAATTTCAGAATATGAAAAAAGAATGAAAGATGCAATAGAATCACTTAAGAAAAAACAATAAAATACATAATAAATGATTAAAATAATGATAAAAAATTGAAATTAGTTTAAAAATACGTTATGATATTAGTATAATACATAACGTATTTTTTTAGGAGGAAATTATATGGATGAAAAAAATTATTTCATAGACTTTTCAAAGATTACAGATGAAGACATTGAAAAAGCAAAAAAAGTTAAAGAAGATAGTGAGTATACTATTGAAAAGTTTGTAGATGACTTAACAAAAAATGAAAATGATTAATGAAAGGTGTAATGATTATGAAAGAAGGTACAGTTTCACTTAATAATGTAGAAAAAGCAATTAGAGATTTTTTTGAAGTAGCAGATGATGATCAAATTAGAATTACAACAAAAGAGGAAACTTTCAATGCAATACTTAGAGATTTTATAGAGGCTACTATAAAAAGAAATGATAAGTATAAAGACCAAAATATAGAAGTCGAAATATCAGATATTGAGTCAAGTAATTCAAATGAAAAATATGAGATAAAAGTTGGAAATATTTTATCTATGAAAATTGGCTATGATAATTTTTTGAATAATAAAAAGACCATAGAAAAAATAGAAGATACTTATGAATTCTTCTCGACATTAAATAGTGAAATATTAAAAGGATATAAGGAAGATAAGTATAATGATTTTATCCCTACTACTAAAGAAGATGAAATAACTGCATACTCAAATTATGCAAAAGATAAAATTTTAAATAGAGAAACAAATTTAGAAATCGATTCAAAAGAAGAAGGCGCTCTTTTAACTATTACTCAACTTACAAGGGTATTAACCAAGCTAGAAAAATCAGAAAAGTATCCTGAAGAATTAATAAATACTTCAAGAGAAGATTTATTAAGAAAAGCAAAAGATGATTTACAAGAAATATATAATGAACAAAAAGAAAACTATAGTGAAGAACCAGTAGCTGAGATAGTAGTAGATTATAATGGAAATCCTCAAAGTATAAAAGTAAATGATTTAGATGAAATAGTAGCATCTAATCCAAATTTATTAGATGTATATAAATCATTAAGAAATAGCTATAATCCAGATGGATCAAAAAGAGAAATAGATGAAAAAATTGAATTATGGAATCAGTTAAAAGATAATGTTAGTCAAAACGGAAAACTTGAAGAAACAAACAAGCAAATGATACTTAATAATTTAAATTCATACTTTTCTTTAGAACTTGAAAAAAATATTGTTGAATTAGTATCGCAAAATGGTGGTATAAGAAATTTAGATGAAGCACGTATGATATTAGGAGATGAAGTTTTTTCTAAAGCAATAGATACAATGGAAAAAACAAATAAAGCTAGGGTTAATTTAGAAAATCAAAGTTCAAGTGATGCAATAAAATATTTTAATGATAAGCAAGAGGATGTTTTCTTTAAATTAAGTGATAGTGCTACAAATGATTTGATAGATATAATAGAATTGGTTGAAAAAAGAAGAACAGAAGAAAGAGTAAAACAACTTGAAAATGAAGAAACCGAAAGATTAAGAAATGAGATAATTGAACAAGTAAAAAAAGAATTACAAGAAAATTCTAAAGAACCAATTGAAGAAACAGAAAAAAATAAAATAATAGATGAAAGAAAAGAACGAAAAAAATCTATACTTGAAAAATTAAAAGAAAGATTAGAACAAAAATATAAGGAAAAAGAAGATGAAAAAGAACCACCTGAGTATCACGAACCAACTATTGAACCAACTAAACCATATAGCGTAGTCGAACCAGTTGAAGAAAGAAGCGTTGAAAAAACAAAAGAAACTCAAAAGAAAGAAACAAAAAAAGATAAAGAAACAAAAAAAGATAAAGAAACAAGTCATAAAGAAAATGATGGTAGAGATGGACATGATGGAGAAAATGGACACGATGGAAATAACGGACATGACGGAAATGATGGACATGATGCAGATAATGGCAAAGATGGACAAGACGGAAATGATGGACAAAATGGTAAAGATGGAAACGACGGCAAAGACGGAGGAAATGGAAAAGGTGAAAACAACAATAATAGAGAAGATAACAAAGAAACTAATCGAAAAATAGAAGAAACAAATAAAGAAATAGATTCTTTAAAGAAAAAAATAGATGATTTAAATAGCACAATTTCTGAGCTTAATAACAAACCAAATTTGGATACAAATATTTTAATTGACCTAGAACAACTAAAATCTATGTATAAACAATTATTAGAAAAAGATAATAATGGCGAAATTGGAAAGCTTCAGGCTATGATAGAAGAACTGCAAAATAAAATAGAATCTTTAAAAAATAAAGAATATGAGCCAAAAGAAAAAGAACCAGAAGAAACAAAACCAGAAATAGAGCCAGAAACAGAAGAACCAGAACTTGAAAATGAATCTGAAATTCAAGAGGATTTATCAAAGGAAGATGATGATGCTATATTAGATGAAAATATTGTTGAAGAAGAGCCAGTGATTAATAATATAGATGAAATAACAGAAGAGAAGCAAGTAGATAATAATGAGGAAATAGTTACTAATCAAGATGCTATAGAAGACAAGACTTTGGAAAATGAAGAAGAAAATATTGTAATTGATGAAGATGAAGAACTAGTATTAGACAGTAAAGAGCAAATTCTAGAAAATGAGCAAGATATAGAAGAAAATGTAAAATCTGAAATAAACAATGAAGAAAAAAGCCCAGCAGATGTACAACGTGAAATAATAAATTCACTAATATCAAATCTTGAAAATAGAAATCAAGAAGAGTTGAAAAAATATGAGGAAGAATTAAATTTAAAGGCAGATAATATTATCGAGAGTCTTGATCCTAATAAGTATTCAATTCAGCAATTATATGATGCAAGAGATCATTTGAATAAAAAGATAGATGCTGACATTAAATCTAGAAAAGAAACCTTAGATGGATATTTGGAGTTTATTAAAAATTCAATGAATGAACAAGTATTAAGAGAAGAAAATATTCAAAAAGTTAATTCTCTTCTAAAAGAAAAGCAAGAATTAATGCAAAAAATAAAAGATAAAGAAGAACTAATCCAGTCTATTGAAAATGATACAGCTAAATCTTTAAAAGCTGTTGAAGATGAAATTGCTAAACTTCAAGAAGAAAAAGACAAACTTGAAAATGAAAAGGAGGAAGGTCAAATTGGTAAACATTAATAAAGAGTATGAAAGATTAGAAGAATTAAAAATTGGACTTGAAAATAATAATATAACAGCCGAAGATATTTCAGATAATGATTTACCACTTATTAATGCCATCCTTCAATATGAAATATTTTTAGCACAAGATAAACTTGAAAAAACAGAAGGGATTTTAAGTGAATATAAGCAAAGAATGTTAAATGCTATAGATTACTTGAAAAATAAAAATTCCAATAATTATTAAAAAAACGGAGGTAGGAAAGATATGAATGATACTAAATTAAAAGGAATTGAGATAGGTTCTAGACTACATGATGAATGGAGAAGTCATAGAAGAATTGAAAATGGAGAATATGAACCTAGATGGAAAGCTACAAGAGATGAAATGTATGAGCCAATTGATGGAAAGGCTAGATTTAATGATTCAGGAGAAATGGAAGTAGATATAGCTAATTTATCATTTGAACAACTTCCTAAAGATTGGCAAAAAGAAAATTTAGAAGCAGGATTATCTGTTGCCCAAATTGTTGGAAATAAAGAAGAAATTACTGATGAAGAAATGGAAGAATACGCAAAGAAGGTTCACGAAGCATGGTGCGATAGAAAAGCAGAAGAAATTAGAAAATATATGAATGATTTAGATTCAAAAGGATTATCTGATAGTGAGATTATGGCAAAGGTTGATGATAAATATTCTTGGGATAAAAACCTTATGGTGGCTTATGAGAATTTAAGTGAAGAAGAAAAGCAGAAAGATAGAAATCATGTAATTGAAGCTGTTAAAATTAATAAAGAAATATCTAGAGGAGACATTAAGCTAGATTATTTAGAGAAAAAGTATTATAAAGAGGCAAAAAGTATATAAAAGTTAACATTTTTTATATTTTTTATTGACAAATAGCCATACGACGTGTATAATATGTGTAAAGTTTAAAAGCTTTACACATTTTTTAGGTGATTATATGGACAAAAATGTTGAGTTTTCTATGTTATATGATATATATGGAAAATTACTTACAAAGAAACAACAGGAAATATTTGAGGAATATTATTTATATAATTTGTCTTTAAGAGAAATTGCTGAAAATAAAAATATTTCATATCAAGCGGTAAGAGATAGTATTAAATCTAGTGAACAAACTCTTACAAATTTTGAAAAAATAACACATACTTTAGCTCTTATTGAAAGAATGGAAAAGGCATATAATCTATGTGATAGTGAAGATTTAAACAAAAAAAGACAACAACTTAAGAAATTACTAAAAAGTGAGGATGATATATAATGTTTGACAGTCTTTCAGATAAATTACAAAATGTAATGAAGAAAATTAAAGGGCAAACAAGAATTTCAGAAAAAGAACTAAAAGAGATGCTTAGAGAAGTAAAACTTGCTCTTCTTGAAGCGGATGTTAACTATAAAGTTGTAAAAGATTTTGTATCTTCAATTGAAGAAAAAGCTTTAGGAGAAGATGTAATGAAGTCTTTAACACCAGGCCAACAAGTTGTTAAAATAGTTAGAGATGAGTTAACAGAACTTTTAGGTGACACTAATTCAGGTCTTAATTTTTCTTCAAATCCACCTACAATAATAATGTTGGTTGGACTTCAAGGTAGTGGTAAAACAACACTATGTGGAAAGTTAAGTAATTATTTAAGAAAGCAAGGAAAAAAACCATTTATGATTGCTTGTGATGTTTATAGACCAGCAGCTATAAAACAATTACAGACTTTGGGAAAAAGCTTAGGCGTAGATGTCTATAGTGAAGAAGACAATAAAGATGTTGTATCAATTGCAAAAAATGGTATAAAAGCTGCACAATCAAAACTATGTAATGTAGTAATTGTTGATACAGCTGGTAGACTTCAAATTGATGAAGCATTAATGGAAGAACTTGTTGAATTAAAGAAAGCTATAAGACCACATGAAATAATGCTTGTAATTGATGCTATGGTTGGACAGGAAGCTGTAAATGTAGCTAAAGATTTTAATGAAAAACTTGGAATTGATTCTATTACTATGTCAAAGTTAGATTCAGATTCAAGAGGTGGTGCTGCACTTTCAGTTAAAAGTATTACTAAAAAACCAATTAAATTTGCTTCAGTTGGTGAAAAATTAAGTGACTTAGAACCGTTCTATCCTGATAGATTAGCTTCAAGAATATTAGGTATGGGAGATGTATTATCTATAATAGATAAAGCCGAAGAAGCATATGAAGAAGAGGAAGCATTAGAACTTGAAAAGAAAATAAAGAAAAATGAATTTACATTAGATGATTATTTGATTCAGATGAAAAAAATAAGAAAAATGGGTTCATTTAAGCAATTACTTGCTATGATTCCTGGAATTCCAAAAGAAATCAAGGATATAGATATAGATGAAAAACAGCTACTTCGAATTGATGCAATAATAACTTCAATGACTAAAGAAGAAAGAAAAAATCCTAAAATTTTGAACGCTTCAAGACGTCAAAGAATTGCAAAAGGAAGTGGAAATAAAGTTCAAGATATCAATAGATTTATTGAGCAGTTCACAGAAATGCAAAAAATGATGAAATCTATGATGAATGGTAATGGAAAATATCCTAAAATACCAGGAATGAACAATCTATTTAAATAAAAAAATAATGATTATTTCACTATAAGGAGGTGAAACTTAATGGTAAAAATTAGATTGAGAAGAGATGGTGCAAAAAAAGCTCCATATTACACAATTGTTGTTGCAGATTCTAGATATCCAGCAGATGGAAGATTCATTGAGAAAGTAGGAACATATAATCCTATGACTGAACCAGCTGAACTAAAAGTTGATACTGAAAAAGTAGCAGAATGGATAAAAAAAGGAGCTAAACCAACTGATACTGCTATGGCTCTAATTAAAAAAGCAGGATTAGATATATAGGAGGACAAGAATAATGTATAAAAATTTATTAGAATACATAGTAAAAAATCTTGTTACTTATCCAGAAAAAATTGAAATTTCTGAGGCGGAAGCTGATGGAAAGATAGTTTTAAAGTTAAAAGTAGCAAAAGAAGATATGGGTAGAATAATTGGAAAAGAAGGAAGAATAATTCGTTCAATTAGAGAGATTATCTATGCATACGCTGCAAAAGAATCAAAAAAAGTATCTGTCGATGTAGAAGAAGTAAAGGAGAACGCTTAATTTATGCAAAGTGTTTTGATTGGACAGATAGTAAATGTACATGGTATAAAAGGAGAAGTAAAAGTTTATCCTTATACAGATGATGTGGAGTATTTATCTAAGAAATTAAAAAAAGTATATTTAGATGAGAACCTAAAAGAAGGATTTAAGACTTCTTGTAGAGTTCAAAAAGGAATGCTGCTTATGCGTATTTCTGGAATAGATTCTGTAGAAAAAGCAGAAGCACTAAGAAATAAATATATATATATTTCAGATGATACTTTAGACAAATTAGAAGAAGATAATTACTATGTAAAAGATTTAATCGGATGCGACATAATAGATATAAAAAATGATGAAATATTAGGTAGATTAGATTATATCTTTAACACAGGTGCTAATGACGTCTATGAGGTGACTACTACAAGCAATACCAAAGTATATTTACCTGCTATAAAACAAGTTATTAAAAAAGTGGATATAAAATCAAGAAAAATCTATGTAGAAATTATGGAAGGATTAATATAATATGAAGATTATTGTGTTAACTCTTTTTAAAGAGATGTTTGAACCTTTTGTAACAACTAGTATTATTAAAAGAGCTATAGATAAGAAACTTGTTTCTATTGAAATAGTAGATATTAGAGATTTTACAGAAGATAAACATAATAGAGTGGATTTTCCACCATATGGCGGTGGAAGTGGTATGATAATATCTGCTGAACCTTTAAGTAGAGCTATAGATTTTTCTATTGAAAAACTTAAAAGTGAGGATAAAGATATTGATATTATATATATGTCACCAAGAGGAAGTACTTTAAATTATAAAATATCAAATGAGCTTGCATCTAAAAATAGTAATTACATAATTATTTGTGGACATTATGAAGGAATAGATGAAAGAGTAATTGAAGAATATAATATTAGAGAAATTTCTATTGGGGATTATGTTCTTACCGGTGGAGAACTTGCATGTCAAGTTTTAATGGATAGTGTTATACGTCTAATACCAGGAGCAATAAGCGAAGATTCTCTTAAAGAAGAATCACATACTAGTAATTTACTTGAATATCCACAATATACTAAGCCTTATGACTTTAGAGGAAGACTTGTTCCAGAAGTATTAATATCTGGGCATCATAAAAAAATAGCAGAATATAGAAAACAGGAATCTATAAGAATCACTAAGAAATTTAGACCAGATCTTTTAGATAAAAATAATTAAAATATAATTCCAAAATAAGGGAGGGAAAATTAGAATGAATATTATAAACGCTATAGAAAACGAATATAAAAAAGAAGAAGTTGTACCTTTTAAAATAGGTGATACAGTTGATGTACACATCAGAATTAAAGAAGGAAACAAAGAAAGAATACAAATATTTACAGGTACAGTTATAAAACGTCAAAACAGTGGTTTAAACGAAACTTTCACAGTAAGAAAAATATCTTATGGTGTTGGTGTTGAAAAAACATTCCCAACTCATTCACCAAAAATTGCAAAAATCGAAGTTAAAAGAGTTGGTAAAGTTAGACGTGCTAGATTATACTACTTAAGAGATAGAGTAGGTAAAGCAGCTAAAACTAAAGAAAAAATAGAAAAATAATTAATTACATTAGTATAAAATAGTAAAAAAGAGAGAGATTTTTTATATAAAATTTCTCTCTTTTTTTTTAGATGAATCAAATGAAAAAAATAGAATTTTACTTGTATGTAAAAAAAATGTAATAAAAACGAAAAAAAAGAAAATAATATGCTAAATTTATGGAGTATTTTTTAAAATTTTGGTAGAATAATATTAATGATAAAGAAAAAATAGAGGGATGATGTAATTGAAAAAGAATTATATAAATGTGTTAATTATAATAGTTGCTGTATTAATAGCTACAGCAATAGTATATGCTATTGAATCAACAGAAAGTACAAATGTACAAAATGGTAGCTTTGAGGCTGAAAAAATAGCGGATATTCCAGGGCAGAGTACTTTTTACGCCATTGCTGATGCGCAATATGCTCCTGGTTGGAATACAACAGCTACAGATAATAAAATAGAGCTTGCCACTCCTTATTCTGGAACTAGTCCTGCTCATATGCAAACTTCATATATAATTAAAGTTGAACAAACAGATGGGCCACAATATGCTGAAGTAAATGCAAATGAAGAAGCAACTATTTACCAAAATATAAGTACAGAGCAAAATAAAGTTTATACATGGAGTATAACTCATAGAGGAAGTGGACCTTCTTTAACAGATCAAGATGCATTGGCTGTAATAATTGGAAATAGTCAAGAAGTATCTCCAAGTAAAAATAGTGATGGCAAAGATCAATTTATGCTAATGATTGAATGGATAAAAGAAAATTTAGATTTAACAATTAATGATAATAGTATGACAGATTTAATTGAAATCTATTCTAAACCATTTGTATCTGATGGTGGCTTTGAAGGAGATGCTAACATATCAGATTTTAGCTTAAGTCAAGATGAAGAACATACTCAATTATGGAAAATAAGAATTGTAAGTAGTGGAGTAAAAGAGTGGTACAAATATAAACAAGAGTATCGTTCAAGCTCAGAAAGTACATTGTTTGCTATTACAGCATACTCTACAACAAATGGTCAAAATACAGCAGGTAACATTATAGATAATGTTCAATTTAGAAATACTGGAAACCGTGAAATGTTAACTAATGGAAGTTTTGAACAAGTCGTTATTTCGTCAGGCTGTGAATATGTATCATCAGCAAATTCTGATGATGCTCCAGAAAATATTGGATGGAATTCAACAGCTATTGAGAAAAAAATAGAAATAGGAAGATTTGTAGATGGCCAATCTCAACACATTAATGGCGATGGGCTAGAAATACAACCTCAAGTATACTGTCCAGATGGTGAACAATTTGGTGAGCTTAATGCAAATGAGGAAAGTACATTATACCAATATGTAAGCACAATTGGTGGAAAAAGATATGATTGGGGCTTGTATCATAGAGGAAGACAAGGAATTGATGTAATGGCATTAATCATAGGAAGTAAGCAACCTTACGATCCTAAAAAAACTGGTATAACAAGTCAAGACCAATTAATGCGAATGACTGAATGGGTAAAAAATCAATCAGATATAGATATAGGAATTGATACTGTAAACTTTGGACCAGAAGCATGTAGTAAAAAAATAATTTTATATTCTACACCTTTTGCGGACAATGGTGAATATGAAAATAATGACAATCCATTTAGCTGGACAAAAGATGAAACATATACTCAAGAATGGAGCATATGGATTATGTCTTCTGAATGTACAGAGTGGCATGGATATGGTTCATGCTCTGAAAAAACAATCACTTATGATAATACATATATAATACCTGAAGGAATAGATGAAGCACTATTTGCATTCGTTTCATATAAATCAGCAGCAACAAAAAATTCAATAGGAAACCTTATTGATGCTGTAAAAGTAGAAGAAAACTATAGAGTTGAATGTTATACTTCACCAAGTGGAAGTGGTACATATACATATTTAGAGGATGATGTATTTACTTATGATTCAAATTATACAGGATATGTTAAATCAAATGATAACTTTAGAATAAGTGTTGATCCTCAAAATGTAAATAAAAATAGAAAATTCATTGGTGCAAGAATAAATGGAGAATTTATAGGGTTAGATCAATTTATTGAGGATGAAAATGGAATACTAGTTTATGAATCACCAGCAGTATTACAGCACTATGAAGTAAGACTTATTTATGAAGCTAGAAACATTATATACGACTCTAATGGTGGAGATGATTATCATTATATTGAAGATGATTTAACTACAGGATATGAAGTACCACTATTGCCTTCAGAAGTATATGTTTCTCATCCAATTCAAAAGACAAAAGAAGATGGAACAAAAGACGATGGATGGAAATTTATTGGATGGCAATATGAAAAAGATCAAGTATTATTTGATGGAGTTCATAAGGTAGAATACGTTTATGAAGACGATACAAATAAATATTTAAAAATTTACCAAGATAGTGATGGAAAAGAAATTTCAAATATATCTTTAGATGAAGGTGTTACAATGGTAGCACAATGGGAATATAAAAATACATTTATAACACAAGTATATGACCAAGCTAAAGATGAATATGTAGATAGCAATCTTGGAGGAATAATAAATGTTGCATTTAGTGGAAAAGATAACGCAGAAAGCGAAATAACAGATACTTCTCAAGCATATTACATTAAAGAAAAAACAGATGTTAACGCTCAAGCAATATCAAGTAATGCATATGTATTTAAAGGTTGGTATAATAGCAATAACGAGCTCGTATCAGCAACTCCTACATATAAGTATACTACAGAAGCAAGAAAAACAGAGACATTATATGCAAGATTTGATCCTACAGGTGTTTCATTAAATATTACCAAAGTAGTACAAGGAGATGAAGCTGAAAGTAACAGATATTTTACAATAACACTAAATATAGAAAATGCTAAACCTTCAACAAAATATAGATTAGTTAATGTAGATACAAATCAATTAACAGTAGATGGAGAAAAGGTATATAATGATCAGGCAATTCAAACTGATACAGTGGGAAGAAGTACAGCTCAAATATATATAAAAAGTAATCAAACAGTAACAATAGAAAATTTACCTGTTGGAGCAACTTATTCAATTAGTGAAAAAGATTATGTAGGCTCAGGATATTATACAGAAATAGATAGTGAAAGTGGAACTATTAACGATGAAACTAACGTTACAATAACTAATACTAGAGTAGCATTAGGATTAAAGGTAACAAAAAATGGATTACAAGATATTAGCGACATTTCAAATACAATACCTTTAGAAGGAACAGAATATAGTTTATATACAGATAGTGGATGTACAAAGCTATATTCAAAAATTGTAACTAATAGTAATGGTCAAAATGTTTTTGGCAGAAAATTAGTAATGAATTCAACATACTATTTAAAAGAAACAAAAGTTGTGTCTGGCTACCAGATCGATAATAATGTATATAAAATAGTATCAAGAGAAGATGGATTATATCTATATACACCAGATAATAATGGAGAGTACACAACAGGAGAAAAGTTAACAATGGATGATAATCAAATATCAAATGTTACTTTTACCAATGTTATTATGATTAACATTCCTTATAGTGGAACAATTTTTACAAGTGTAGTGTTTAATTGTATAGGTATTATATTAGTAATTATTTCTATATTAGGAGGTGTATATTTAAAGAAAATAAATAGCAAGGCATAAGAGTTTAAAAAGGTATATAAATAGGAGGAAGAAAAAATGAGAAATAATAAAAAATTAAAGTTTGTTGCATTAATTGCAATTATGTTGCTTATCGTTGTAGTTCCAACAGTTATATATGCAACAGTAACAAGTACATCAACAGCTAATATAACAATAAATAATGTAACAACTGGAGATACAGTTGCAGCATATAAAATAATAGATATTACATTTGACGATGCTTCAAATAGTTATCAAAGAACATGGAATGCAAGTTTTCAGTCTTACTTTGATGATTTAAGCTTAACAGTGGACGATTTTATTAATATAGCTACTGAAACAGATTTAAAAGAAGTTTTATCTGGATTATCAAGCTACATTACTACTAATAATATTCAAGTAACACCAGTTGCTTCAGCTGATAATAAAGTAGTACTAGAAGATCTAGATATGGGTGGATATTTTATAATGCCACAATCATCATATGATGTTTATCAAACAACATTTATTCCAATTGAACCTACAGTTGCAGATGATGGTTCTTATGAATTAAATAATAAAGAGATTGCAGCAAAAAAATCCGAAATTAGTATAGATATTGATGTAGATAAAACTAGTGCTACAATTAATGAAAAGGTAACTTATACTGTAACTGTTAATTTACCATCAACTTATGGAGTAGATGGAAAAAATAGATTCATAAAAATAAGTGATATAATTGAACCAGGGCTTGTTATAGATAATGATAGTTATATAGTAAAAAGTGTAAATGGAAGCGATGAAGTAATAAAGACAGAATCTACAGATTATAATTTTACTAAACAAGATAGTGATGGATTTGTATTTGAAATATCAGATTCTCAATATGAAACATCATGGTTGGGTCAACAACAGATTGTAATTACATTTGATGCTACATTAACAAAAGATGCACCTATTTCAGCAATTGTTGATGGAATAAGAGATGGAATAGATAGTAATGCTACATTAGAGTATTCTATTTTCCCTTATGAAGATAATCAAACATTAAATAAAACAAAAACAGATTCTGTTGAAGTATATACATATGGTATAAAAATAAATAAAGTTGGAACTAACGATGAAGTTTTATCTGATGCACAATTTCAATTATTTTCTGATTCAAATTGTACAAATTTAATTGCAGATGTAGTTATTAAGGATGGAAACATAGTATCAACTCATACTGCTATATCTGATACAAATGGTGTCGCAACTTTTGATAGACTAGCAGAAGGAACATATTATATAAAAGAAATTAAAGCTCCAGCAGGATATACATTAGATAAAACAGCTAAGGAAGTTGAAATAACTAGTGCAAATGTAGACGAAGATGGATATTATACAATAAAAATTCAAAATAAAAAAGGATTATTATT
This sequence comes from Clostridia bacterium, assembly GCA_051886195.1. Lineage (GTDB taxonomy): Bacteria > Bacillota > Clostridia > TANB77 > CAG-465 > CAG-465. Next base: position 20,324 of record JBJEXW010000024.1, on the reverse strand, counting down.
ACCTATAACAGGTGGTAATGATGCGATGATAATGACAACAATTGGAATAGTACTAGTTATTGGTGCAACTATTGCATTAGTAGTATTTTCAAAAAAAACTAGAAAAGTAGAAAAGTAGTAGAAAATGACAAGAAAAGATAATATAAAAAAACAAGAAAAAAATAAGATTTTATTATTAATAGTTATAATACTAATTTTCATAATTGGGATAAGTATGATTATATATCCATACTTATCTCAATATTTATATCAGAAAAATGCATCTGAGGTTATTAGTACTTATCAAAATGATGCTAAAAATTATTCGGAAGAATATGTTAAGGAAGAACTTGAAAAATGTAATGAGTATAATAAAGACTTAACAGGAAATAGTTTAATTATTACTGATCCTTTCGATTCTGATAATTTTCCATTAGTAAAAGATAATTATAAAGACTTATTAAATAAAGACGAGATAATGGGATTTATTACTATTGAATCTATTGATGTTTATCTACCAATTTTTCATACAACGTCAAATGAAGTATTACAAAAAGGTGTTGGACACTTAGAAAATACATCATTACCTGTTGGAGGTCCAGGAACTCATTGTGTTTTATCTGCACACAGAGGGTTGGCATCTGCTAAGTTATTTACAGATTTAAATAAAGTTAAAATTGGAGATAAAGTAACTATAAATGTGTTAAATAAGACTTTAGAATATGAAGTATATAATATAGAAGTTGTAGAGCCAAATAATATTGAGAATTTAAAGATAGTTCCAGATGAGGATTTATTAACTTTAGTGACATGTACGCCTTATGGAATTAATACACATAGATTATTAGTTCATGCAAAAAGAGTATCAGATAGTATTCAAAATGAAGAAATTACAGCTGTAGAAAAAAGTAATGATGTAATTGATTTTAAAGTAATAATATTAGTTATTGTAATAATTAGTGTTATATTTATATTATTAATTTTAAATGTACTTAGAAATTCAAATTCAAAAAAACAAAGAAGAAAGAAAAAGTATGAAAAATAAGTTTTGGAAAAATTTAATTATTATTTTAATAATAATAGTTTTATGTGTTGGGCTAGTATTATGCGTTCCTCAAATATTTAATTTTATTAAAATAAAGATTGAAATAAGTAATACATTAAAAGGCATAGATAATTTATATGTGTTAAAAAATGATACTTTGCTAAATAGTATGAAACTCTATAACGAAGAACTGGCTAATGGAAAGCAAGAGGCATTCTTTACCAGTGATATATATGAGAATCCTAAGTTTTTACTTAAAGATTATAATGTATATAACGATGAATTATTAGGAAAAATATATATTCCAAAAGTAAATATTACATTACCATTATTTAATGGAGCAAAAGAAGAAAATATGTTAAAAGGTGCAGTTTGCTGGGGAAATACATCTTTACCAATAGGAGGAGAGAATACCAATACTGTAATATCTGCACATAATATATATTATGGCAATGAAATGTTTTTTAAAATATATAACTTAGAAATAGGTGATGATATTTATATAGAAAACTTTTGGGAAGAACTCCATTATAAAGTATGTAACTTTGTTATTACCGAAAATGATGACTTTTCTTATTCATATATTGAAAATAATAGAAGTTTAATAACATTAACTACTTGTTATAATTATCCTGAAAATAATAAAAGATATATAGTTGTTGCAGAACAAGTAAAAAATTAAGTCCTAAGTTAATAATTTAGGTAAAAATATACATAAACCTTAGAATTAATATAAGATGATTTCAGAAGTGAAATCATCTTTATTCACTTTTCTTGGAGACCTAAATTGTTAACGTCATCAAAAGAAGCGTGTGGTGAGCAACCCGCAACTATTGAACTTGCTCAAAAAGTTCTCGTGTGCCAAAGGGTATAAACCCTTTGGAAACTCTTAGAGTAATTATTTATTAGTATAGTATATTGTAATAATTTTATTGAAAAAAACTTTATTAAATGATATTCTATTACTAGCTCGAATATATGAAAAGTGTATATAACGAGTTGTATAATAGAATAGATGATTTAAATGAATTTAAAGCTAATTCAAAGAAGAGTAAAAGAATTGATGTGCATGTTCTTAGAGATATAATATTTGAAGCTATAAAGAATGATTCAAATTTTCTAAATGAAATTAAAGAAGGGAATAATAATTTTATTTTAGGCGATGATTTTCTAAAAGATATTCTAAATAAAAGAAATCAAGATTATATAATAAGTGGATTATTTGGGAAAGAAGAACAAATAAAAGTTTCCTTAATTAGTTTAATTAATAAATTAGCTCATATAGATAATAAATCATAAAGTAAAAATAGTGAAGAAAGTGAAATACTTAACAAATACAAAGAAAATATGCTTGTAACAGGTATTAAGAAAAGAAGAGAAACAGACTACAAGTATTCTAGTGAGAATGTTGTGAATGAATTAGAATCAGAAAAAGATAATTGGTACAATAGAAAGAAAGCTTCATATGATCTAAAAATACTAAAAAAGATATTTGAACATTCTGGTGCTAGTAAAAATAAAGATGATGGTATAAAGAATAAAGATTTATTAGATTTTAATTCAGCATTAAATTATAAAGAAATTCAAGAAATATTATTTGATTTAAAAAAAATCATTATGGTGGAGTGTATTAGAGATAAAAGAATAAATAAAGCAGTATACTTAAACGAGCAATTAAATATAAGAAAAGGTTCGTTTATAAGAATTGCTTTTAATACAGATGAACAATATATGCTTACTATGTCACATCTTGATAAAGAAATATATGATTCGATATCTGAAAAAATTACAAGTAAAGTAAAAAAGGTAAAAGACATCCCCAGGTCTTTAAGTACAACATTTCCAATTTTTCCTACAGAAGAAGAATGGAAATTGGAAGAGAATTATAAAAATACAGAGAATAGTTATAGAACAAAATTTAGACATATAAAAGATAAATATGAAGAGTATGCTCAAATGGATAAAGGCGAAAAGGAGGAAATAAATGATAACTAAAGAAGAAATTGATATTTTAATTAAAGAAGACATGAATGAAAACGTTTTTGATATATTAGTTCAAGATTGTTGTCAAATAATAAAAGAAAAACTGGAATATAAGAAAGAATATTATGATATAGAAGATTTGTTTTTTTTACTTGTTAGATTATATTACTTAGATATTGATTATAAGGAAATTGTTTTATCAATTTATGAACTGGTTAAAAAAATAAAAATTAATGATGTAGAAGAATTATATAATCTTTATAATAAAAATATAGAACTAAATAATATTAATTTTAAATTAAATGTTTGCAATCTAGCTCAAGAATTGAAAAAATTATTAAGCCTTGAAAAAAATGAGTTTGCAAGAATGATGATAGAAGAAAACTATTATAATAGAGTTTTTGGGAATACATTAAAAAGGCATAATATAGATTTTGAAAATGAAGATAGTTTTGCAGATTTATCTGTAAAAGTTTATAAGATAGATAAAAGTTATTTGGATAAGATTGGTGGCATTCTTTATGAAAGTGATGAACTAAGAAAAATAGATTTATTATTAGATTATAGTGATGATTTTTCAAATAGAAAAATTATAGTTTATAATAGAGAAGAATTTGAAGATTTAACAGAAGACTGGTTGTTTGAAATGGTATATAAAAAATTGAAAAATTGTTTTATTAACAAATTTCTTCAAATGTTAAATAAAGAATCTGAAGAAGAAGATTTAGATAAGCTACTTAATGAACTATGTGTAGAAGTCTATATGGAAAGAAGTGACATATCAAAAGAATGTATGGAAATAAATAAAAGAATAAATAATACTTTTGCTACAAATGATGAAAGAAATGTAGAAAATATTTATAGATTACTTGATTTGTATGAATTTATTCTAGATAAATAAAATTTCATTTATAAATTCATTATGGTTATTAACCCAACAAAGATATTGATATTATTACATTTTATCTTATTTTGTCGTATTTTATTTGATTTTTCAACCAGCAGTTTTGTACCCCAGAAACTAGCACAAATAGCGGGGTTTGAGACTATAGGCTCGTCGTAAACTTGCCCCGCAACCAAGTCGCAGTAAGCCTTTTAAGGTTTACTGCGACTTTATGTCAAATAAAAATTATTAAGTGTAAAGAATACATCTAAGCATAACTTAGTTAAATTTTAAGAATTTAGTTCATAGACTTTATAAATCATAAGAAATGTGATATAATACTATAAAATTTGTTAAAATAGTATATGAATTATACATAATATTTTAAAAATGTAATTTGTTCTATAAATAAAATGGTAATATACTAGAAAGTAGGATAATCTAATGGATAATAATGAGTTGTTAGTGAAAATTAGAAATATTGTTAGTGAATGTGGCAGTATTATACTAAACGCAGATGAAGATTCATTAAAGATTGAATCAAAAGAAGGAAATAATAATATAGTAACAAATTATGATAAATTAATTCAAAATATACTCAAAGAAAAACTTTTAAAATTTGTACCAGGTGCAGTATTTATTGGAGAAGAAAATGATGAACAATATATAAATAATATTGAAAAAGATAAATATAAGTTTATCGTAGATCCAATAGATGGCACAACAAATTTTTCTAGAAAGCTTAATACAAGCTCAATTTCTGTAGCATTACTTAAAAATGATACACCTATTATTGCTGTATGCTATAACCCTTATGTAAATGAAATGTATACTGCTATAAAGGGATATGGAGCTTTTTTAAATGGCAAAAAAATACATGTATCAAACAAAGAGTTAAAAGATGGAATTTTATTGTCTGGTTATGCTTCATATTATAATGAACTAAGAAGCAAATCACTAGATATTCATAATAAATTATCTTTAATAGCTGGTGATTTTAGAAGATATGGTAGTGCAGTTATAGAAATGTGTAGTATAGCTAGTGGAAAAGCTGAATTGTATTATGAATTAAAATTAATGCCTTGGGATTATGCAGCGGCAAGCTTAATAATTAAAGAGGCGGGTGGAAAAATTACAACAATAGATGGAAAAGAAATTCAATATAACAATCCGTCTACGGTACTTGCAAGTAATGGTGTAGAGGATTATACAAAATATATATAAGTATAATAATTAATAAAGAAAAGGAAGTGAAGAAGATGAAAGAATATAATAATATTAGTGATGAAAAGTCAACAAAAACTAATATTAACTGGTATCCAGGACATATGGTTAAAGCTCAAAATGATATTAAAGCTGTAATAAAACTAATAGATATAGTTGTAGAAGTTTTAGATGCAAGAATTCCTCTTGCTAGTCGTAATCCAATAATAGATGATTTAGCAAAAGATAAACAAAGAATAATTGTATTAAATAAGGCAGACTTAGCTGATGATGCAGAAACTGAAAAATGGATTAAATACTTTGAAACAAAAAATATGTCTTGTATAGCAGTCAATTCTTCTGTTCCTCAAGATATAAAGAAAATTATAAATGAAATAGTAAATAAGGGAAAGATAGCGTATAAAGAAAAAGTAGAAAATTTATCAATAGACTATAAACCAATTTATAGAGTTTTAATAGCTGGAATACCGAATGTAGGAAAATCAACTATTATAAATAAGATAGCTAAAAGAAATGCTGCTAATGTATCTAATAAGCCAGGAGTAACAATAAAAAATCAATGGATTAGGGTACAAGATAATATAGACTTGCTTGATACACCCGGCCTTTTGTGGCCGAAGTTAGATAATAATAATGCTGGAGAAAAATTAGCATTAACAGGAAATATAAAGCAAGAAATATTAGACTTAGAAGGAATTGCCTGTATCGGAATAGAATATTTATTAGAAGAAGAAAAATATAAGAAAATGTTTTTAGAAAAATATAAAATAGATGATGAGATAGAATATTTAGATTCATATGATATACTAGAACTATTAGGAAGAAAAAGAGGATGTTTAGTGTCAGGTGGAAATGTTAATACTGAAAAAGCATCAAAAATATTCCTAGATGAGTTAAAATCAGGCAAGATAGGAAAAATAAGTCTAGAAAAAGTATAACTATGAAAGGATTTGAGATATTTATGGAAAATAAAGAATTTGTTAAAGACTTAACTAAAATGGAAGATGACTTTGCAAAGTGGTACACAGATATTGTGTTAAAAGCAGAGCTTGTAGATTATGCACCTGTAAAAGGGTTTATGGTAATAAGACCATACGGATATGCAATATGGGAAAATATGCAAGATGTATTAGATAAAAAATTTAAAGAACTAGGACATAAAAATTGCTATTTTCCAGCATTAATTCCAGAATCTTTACTTAACAAAGAAAAAGAACATGTTGAAGGATTTGCTCCAGAAGTTGCATGGGTAACACACGGTGGAGAAAAAGAACTAGAAGAAAGATTGTGTTTTAGACCAACATCTGAGACTATAATTTGTACAATGTATGCCAAATGGTTACATTCATACAGAGAATTACCATTTAAATATAATCAATGGGCAAATGTAGTTAGATGGGAAAAAACAACAAGACCATTTTTAAGAACTTCTGAATTTTTATGGCAAGAAGGTCATACAATTCATGAAACACCAGAAGAAGCAATGGAAGAAACTTTAACAATGCATAAAGTATATGCAGATTTTTGTAAGGAATATTTAGCAATGCCAGTAATAATGGGACAAAAATCTAAAAAAGAACAATTTGCTGGTGCTGAAGCTACGTATACAGTTGAAGCAATGATGCATGATGGTAAAGCTTTACAAGCTGGTACTTCTCATTATTTTGGAAATCATTTTGCTAAAGCTTTTGATATAAAATTCCAAAATAGAAAAGGAGAATTAGAACATCCTTATCAAACATCTTGGGGAGTATCAACAAGAATGATTGGTGGACTAATAATGAGTCATGGAGATAATCGTGGATTAAAATTACCTCCAAAAATAGCTCCAATTCAAGTTGTTATTGTACCTATAGCACAACAAAAAGAAGGTGTTTTGGAAAAAGCAGAAGAACTAAAAAATAAACTATCGCTTAAATTTAAAGTAGAATTGGACGATAGAGATGAAGTTACACCAGGATTTAAATTTAATCATTGGGAGCTAAGAGGTGTACCTGTAAGAATTGAAATTGGACCAAGAGATATAGAAAAAAATGAATGTATTGTATTTAGACGTGATACATTAGAAAAAGAAACAGTTTCTTTAGATAATCTTGAAGAAAAAATATCTAATTTAATGGTTGAAATACAAGAAAATATGTATAAAAATGCAGAAGAAAACTTTAAAAATCGTACATTCTATGCACATGATTTTGAAGAATATAAAAAAGTATTCTCAGAAAGGGAAGGATTTGCTAAAATTATGTGGTGTGGAGATAGAGAATGTGAAGATAAAATAAAAGAAGAAAATTCCACTACAATTAGATGTATTCCTTTTGAAGAAGATAAATTCCAAGATGTATGTTCTATTTGTGGTAAGAAAGCAAAACACATGGTATATACTGCAAGACAATATTAATAATTATTTTTTATATAAAAAAGAAGTGTCGTAAAGATACTTCTTTTTGGCGTTTAAGGAGGTTTTACAAAATTGGACAAGATATATTTTTTATGGTTGCAAAAAATAGCATGTAAAAATAGTAAATTAAACATTAGAATATATGAGGAAAAAATATTACCTTATAAAGAGTTATTAATAAAAGAATTTAATGAAGAAATAAATTATAAAGAAGATTTATATAGGCTTAATTTAGATAATAGTATAATAAATAATTTTTTAGATAAAAATATAAAAGAAGAAGTAAAAGAGTTATATAATAAAATAAAAAAATATGAATTTAGTATTATTACAATTGAAGATGAAGAATATCCTAGAAAACTATTAAATATTCCAACTAATCCAATTTTTTGCTATATTACAAATACTAAATTTAATTTAAATAATAAAAATGTATATGTATATTTTAATGATTATTTTACAAAATATGCTAGGAATCTTATTAGTTATTTTGCTAAAATAATATCAGAAGAAAAAGCAAATTTAATAACTGAATATGAAGGTAGAAAAATTGAAAAAATAAATATTATATCAGAGGATATGTTTAAAAATATAGAAAAAAATAAAGAAAATTGCATTATAATACCTGTTAATTGCTATTTAGATGAATTTAGAGTTAATTTAATAGATATCTTAGTTATAATTGAAGCTAAATATGAAATTCAAATTGTTAACATAGTAGATAAAATAATAGGCATGGGAAAGGATATATATGTAGTTCCTTCAAATATATATAATAAAAATAGTTATTTTTCAAATTACTTAATAAAACAAGGAGCAGATATAATTCTTAATAAATGGGATTTAAAGTTTATACTAAAAAATATAATTTGTTGACAATTTTTTTTGTTCATTATATAATTAAAATTATGAAAAGAGGAGATATATTATGGGTGAAAAAGACCTTGAAAAAGTAGAAGAAAATGCGGTAAGTAATAGAAGTGGAAATAAAGATGGAAATGAAAAAAATGTTAAGAAAAAAGGCAAGCTATTAGATAAAATTATTTCAACTGTTATTTTAATTGTTTGCATAATTGGATTAATATATTCTGGGAATAAACTATATCATTGGCTATTAAACAATATTAAAAGTAATAAAGTTATGACAGAAATAAATGATATTGCGGGAATTTCTAATGTAACTGATGATGAAGATCCAGGAGCAGAGTTTGGATTAAACTTTGAAGCTTTACTTGCGTATAATCCAGATATTGTCGGATGGATTAAAATACCAGGTACATCAATTAGTTATTCTTTAGTTCAAGCAGAAAATAATAATAAATATTTAAGACATTCAATTGATGGGACATGGAATGAATTTGGATGGCCTTTTTTAGATTATGCTAATAAACCAGATTTTACAGATAAAAATACTGTAATATATGGACATAATATAGTAAGCGGTTTGATGTTTGCAGATCTTGTACATATCTATAATGGAGTTCTTGGAAATGATGTAGAAATAGATATATACAGAAGTGATTATAGGTTATTAAAGTATAAAGTATTTTCAACATATGTAACTGATCCAGAAGTATATTATTTAACAAAAACATTTTCAAGTGACGACTTGTATAGTACATATTTAAGTACTATTATGTCTAGAAGTGTAATTGATTTCAATCAAAATGTTGGAGTTGATGATAATATAATTACTTTATCTACATGTACATCTGATGCAAAAAGAAGAGTTGTAGTACATGCAAAATTAGTTTCAAATACAGAAATGCCTAGATAATAATTTAAAAAGTGCATACTATTAATTAGTGTGCGCTTTTTTAATAAAAAAGTCGAAATTTATTTACAAAAAAAATATAATAGTATATAATTAATATCCTGCAAAAGAGGGGAGATGGAGCCTTTGCAGAGATTACAATTTGATTTGGAAGAACAAATATCAAGAAAAGAATATTTAAAAAGAAAAAGAAAAAATTCTAAGCTTCTAAAGAAGAGAAGTAAGATTACATATATTTTAATGGCTACATTTATGGCTTTAGCAGTGTATATTGTTGTACAAGTTATTATATATAATAAATATAATAATTTTAAATATACTTTAGGAGAAGGAGTAAATGATCAGGCAGTATACAATATATACTTTGTTACAGAAGGTTATACGTATGATCCTGTTTATTCTATTAGTTCAATATCTTCTTTAGGAGAAAATGAAAAAGCCATTTTGCCATCAAGTAATATAGATTATGTTACTGTTGAAAAAGATTTTTTATATGGTATAAGAAAAGGTATTCTATGTAAAATTAATAAAAGTAACTATGAAGTAGAAGATATTATAAATGATGAAGTAAATAAATATGTAAAATATAACAACATGATTTTTTATACATCTACGCAAGAAAATATACTAAAATCATATAATTTAGATAATAATAGTACTAATACTTTTGACATAAAAAATGTTGAGCAAATACTTGCAAATAGTGATAATGTATTTGCTATTACACACACTACAGATGAAAAAGCTATATATAGATTCAATTATGATGGACAAGGCAAAAATAAAATATCAGGAGATGCCAAGGTATCTTATGCTATAGAAGACTTTGGAAAAATATATTTTGTAAATAAAAGTGATTCAAACAAAATATATAGAGTAGATGCTTCAGGAAGTAATTTAACAAGTATTGGAGATATAAAATCTATTAGTAATAGTAATATTAAAGAAGTAAATGGAAACAAATGTATGTTTGTTAAAAATAATAAATTATATTATATAAATCCTGATGACGAAGATTCTTTGTGGTCTTATGATTTATTAAGTGGAGAAAAAGAAAGAATAATTTCTGCTTCAATTGAAATATTACAAAATGTAGATAATACAGTCTTTTATAAAATAGATAATGAAATGGGTGTTTATCTGTATAATTATGACACAAAGTTTATGTCTTTAGTAACAAAAAGAAGAGTAAAAGAATTTGTTATTGATACGTATACAGACATAATACAAGAAGTAAAATAAAGCAGTAATAAAATAGAAATAAGTATGAAATACGTTTGAAATAATGAAAGAAAAAATAATAAAATAAAATTCATTTGTTGATTTAAATTTTTAGATAAGATATAATTTAGTTAACAGTGAGGGAGGTAGATTTATGAAGAAATTTAAATATGGTGTTCTTGCATTAGTTGTTAGTGTTGTTATGAGTTCCCATGCTTTTGCTGTTACCTATGAACCTAATGTTGATGATAGTATAAATATAGATAAAGTTGAGGCTTTAGAAATTGAGTATACACAAGCTGATGCAGATAAAATACTTGAAGTATATATGAATAGTGCAAATATTTCTGACGAAGAATTTGCTAAATATGATATAGACAAAGATGGAAAAATAAATGCAAATGATGCTGCACTAGTTCTAGATTTAATTAAATAGTATAAATTTGAGATTATGAGATAACCAATTTATGGTTATCTCTTTTATTTTTTTAGCATTTCCTTGAATTTAAAGGCGTTTTGTAATATAATACTACATATAGTGTGCCTTTTGAAAGGTGGATTTTATGAGAAAAGTTAAACTTATATATAATTCAGTTGCAGGACAAAGTAGATTTACATTTTTTTTAGATAAAGTGATAGAAAAATTTATGCAAAATGATTTGGAAGTTATAATTTATAGAGCAGGGGAAAAAGACAATTTAGAAGAATTTTTAAAAGACTCAGATTTAGAAGATAATCTTTATGGAATAGTTGTAGCAGGTGGAGATGGAACTTTAAATAGAGTTGTTACAATTATGATGAAATATAATATAAAAACTCCTCTAGGTGTGATTCCGGCTGGAACATCAAATGACTTTGCTAAACATATAAATATGCCAAATAGTTATGTAGAATCAGTAGACAAGATACTGAAAAATAATATTAAAGGTGTTGATGTTGGAAAAGCAAATGATAAGTACTTTATTAATGTATGTTCAGCAGGATTATTTACTAATTCCTCTCAAAGAGCAGATCCAGATTTAAAAAAAGCACTTGGTAAGGCATCGTATTTTATTACAGGTGCTAAAGAATTATTTAAATTTAGACCATTTAGTGTAAAAATTGAAACTGATAGTGAAATCTTTCTTGAAAAAATAAATCTATTCATTATTTTTAATGGTAGTAGTGTAGGAGGAATGAAGTATTTTTCTTCAGATTCAAGTATACATGATGGATTATTAGATTTAATAATAATTAAAAATTGTAACTTGCATGAAGTGGCAAGATTATTGGCGAAAGCTTTATCTGGCAATTTGGATGATAAAAATATAATTTACAGAAAAAGTAAAAAAATAAATATAGATAAAATAAAGGGAAATTGTGACAGACCAGATGTTGATGGAGATGAAGGACCAGAATTCCCAATAAATGTAACATGCATTGAAAATGGAATAAATATGTTCTTATAGTTTCGGAGGTGAAATCGTGATAGATAATAAAAAGATAAAAAAAGAAATGTTAAAAAGTGAAAAGAATTTATCAAAATATGCTTGTAGATCTAAAGATGCAATAAGAGAATATCCTCAAGAAGAAGATATTAGACTTGAATTTGCAAGAGATGTAGACAAAATAATTCATTCAACTTGTTATACAAGATATATGTCTAAAACACAAGTATTTGTTGAACCATTAAATGATCATGTATCTACACGAATGACACACGTGCAATATGTTTCAAAAGCAGCAAGAACGATTGCAAGAGCTTTAAGATTAAATGAAGATTTGTGTGAAGCAATTGCCCTTGGCCATGATGTTGGACATACTCCTTATGGACATTTTGGAGAAAGCGTATTAAATAAAATCTCAAAGACATATAATTCTGGAAAATGTTTTGCACATAATTTAAATAGCGTTAGAGTATTTACTACAACAGAGAAAAAGGGGACAAGTGCTAATTTATCATTGCAAGTTTTAGATGGCATTATGTGTCACAATGGTGAGTTTATTCAAGATAAATATATACCAAATAAAAATAAGACATTTGATACATTATATAAAGAATATGAGGAATGTTTAAAAGATGAAAAGATGATTAAGCGACTGATACCTATGACTTTAGAAGGATGTGTAGTCAGAATTTCAGATATAATAGGATACATTGGAAAAGATATAGATGATGCTAATCGACTCGGTGTGTTTAACAAAGAGTTATTACCAGAAAATGTAAAAAAATATTTAGGAACAGAAAATGCACAAATAATGAATAGTATCATTGTTGATGTAATAAAAAATAGTTATAATAAAAAATATTTAACTATGTCTAAAGAAGTGTATGAAGCTGTTAAAACGTTAAAAAAATTTAATTATGATAATATATATTATCAGGCTATTACAGAAGAAGATAGAGCAAGATATACTAAAACTATTGAAACTCTATATAGTGTTTATAGCAGAGCTTTAGATTTAGAAGATAAAGATAATGATATATTTAAAGAATATCTGAATAATATGAGTGAAGAATACTTAAAAAATAATAGTGATTCGCAAAAAATTATAGATTATATTTCTGGTATGACAGATAATTATCTACAAAGACAATATGAAAAGTATAAATAATAAGGAGAGATATAAATTATGTATGATAAAAGTATAGATAAAAAATGGCAAAAAATATGGGACGAAAAAAAATGTTTCCATGCAGTAACAGGAGATAAAAGTAAAGAAAAATTTTATGCATTAATAGAATTTCCTTACCCTTCAGGAGCAGGATTACATGTAGGTCATGCAAGAGCTTTTATGGGAATGGAAGTTTTATCTAGAAAAAAGAGAATGGAAGGATATAACGTATTATTTCCAATTGGATTTGATGCATTCGGTCTTCCTACAGAAAACTATGCGATGAAGAAAAATATTCATCCAAGAATCGTAACAGATAATAATATTGCTACATTTACAGAGCAATTAAAATCTATTGGATTTTCTTTTGACTGGGATAGAGTAATAGATACAACAGATCCAAATTATTATAAATGGACTCAATGGATATTTTTAAAATTATTTGAGCATGGTCTTGCATATAAAGATAAAACATATGTTAACTATTGCCCTAAATGTAGAGTTATTCTTGCAAATGAAGAATCTCAAGGTGGAGTTTGTGACAGATGTGATAGTGAAATAGTTCAAATGGAAAAAGAAGTTTGGATGTTAAAAATTACAGATTATGCAGATAAATTACTTGATGGATTAGATGAAGTAAATTTTCCACCTAGAGTAAGGCTTGAACAAGAAAATTGGATTGGAAGATCATATGGTGCTGAGGTTAATTTTAAAGTTGAAGGAAAAGACGATGTTTTAACAGTTTATACAACAAGACCTGATACAATTTATGGAGTAACATATATGGCTATTGCTCCAGAACATCCAATACTTGAAAAATATAAAGATCAAATAACAAATTATGATGAAATATTGACATATAGAAAAGATGCAGCAAAGAAAACTGAATTTGAAAGAGTTGAACTTGCAAAAGATAAAACAGGAGTTAAAGTTGATGGATTAAATATTGTAAATCCAGTAAATGGTAAAGTTGTACCTTTGTGGGTAACTGATTATGTTATGATGGGATATGGTACTGGTGCTATTATGGCTGTACCTGCACATGATAATAGAGACTATGACTTTGCTAAAAAATTTGGTATTGATATGATTCAAGTTATAGCAAATAAAACTGGAGATAAAGTAGATTTAGAAAATCAACCATATATAGACATTGAAGATGGAATAATAGTTAATTCAGATATTCTAAATGGATTATCTATCAAAGATGCAAAAGCTAAAATGATAGAATATTTAGAAGATAATAAAATTGGAAAGAGCAAGAAAAACTATCATATGAAAGATTGGGCTTTCGCAAGACAAAGATATTGGGGAGAACCTGTTCCAATTATTAAATGTCCTCATTGTGGACTTGTACCTTTAAAAGAAGAAGATTTACCACTTGAATTACCTGATGTTAAAGATTTTGTTCCTGGTGAAGATGGTGAATCACCACTTGCAAAAGTCGATTCTTGGGTAAATGTAAAATGTCCAAAATGTGGAATAGATGCTAAAAGAGAAACAGATACTATGCCACAATGGGCAGGTTCATCTTGGTATTTCTTAAGATATATGGATCCTAAAAATAATGACGCTTTAGCATCTAAAGAGGCTTTAGACTACTGGAAACAAGTAGATTGTTATAATGGTGGTATGGAACACGTAACTCGTCACTTAATTTATTCAAGATTCTGGCACAGATTTTTGTATGATATTGGTGTTGTTCCAACACCAGAACCATATGCAAAAAGAACAACACAAGGATTAATACTTGCTTCAGATGGAAATAAAATGTCAAAATCTAAGGGAAATGTAGTAAATCCTGATGATATTGTAAAAGAATATGGTGCAGATACATTAAGAACATATATATTATTTATTGGTGAATATGGAATGGCTGCTCCATGGTCTGAAAATGGAGTTAAAGGAGCAAAAAAATTCTTAGATAGAGTGATGAGAATTGAATCTTTAGTAACAGATGAGGATATAATCTCTAAAGAATTAGATAAGGAATTAAATTTAACTATAAAGAAAGTAAGTCAAGATTATGAAGATATGAAATATAATACTGCAATAGCTGCTATGATGAGCTATGTAAATGTATTATATAAACAAGAAAAAGTTAGTAAAAAATATGTTAAACCATTACTTCAAATATTAAATCCAGTTGCTCCTCACGTTACTGAAGAATTATGGCAAAGACTTGGATTTGAAGGATATATATTCGAGAGTATATGGCCAAAATATGATGAATCAAAAATAGTTTCTGACGAGATAGAAATACCTGTACAAGTTAATGGAAATGTTAGATATAGAATTAATGTTCCAGCAAATGCAGATGAAAAAACTATAGAAAAGATAGCAACCGAAGTACCAGCATTAAACAATTATTTGAATGGAAAAGAAATAAAGAAAGTAATTGTAATAAAATCTAAAATTGTCAACATAGTAATAGGATAAAAAAATCAAAGGTGTGATATAATATGGATTTTTTGAATGAATATAAAGAAATTATAATTGAAGTGTTAAAAATAGTTGTAATAGCTATAATTTCAATTCTTTTGTATATGTTATGTACAAGAGGAAATAGAAAAAAAGAAAAAAAAGTAAGAAAACAGGCATATACAGATGAGTTAACTGGAAAAGGCAACAGGTATTTACTTTATTTAGATTTAGATAGACTAATAGATCAAGAAAAGAATATAGCTGTATGTTTTATGGATTTAGACTCTTTCAAACAGATAAATGATGCATTAGGACATGAAGCTGGAGATGAAGTATTAAAAGAGATTGCTAATAAATTTGACGAAGCTCTACCTAATAATGCTAAGGCATATAGACTTGGCGGAGATGAGTTTGCAATAGTAATTGATCAAATTAGTACTAAGGAAGAAGTTATACGTATTCTTGAATCTTTAAAGGCTGTAATGTCTAAACCAGTAATAATAGATAATAATACAATTTCAATTGAATATAGTTTAGGAGTTGTAGTTTCTATTGACGAAAAGTATTCAAGAAAAGATTTAATAAATTATGCTGACAATGCAATGTATTATATTAAAGATCATGGTGGAAATGATTACTATTTTCATAATGAAAGTCTTAAAGCTAAATTTGAAAACAATATAAAAATGGAAAAAGACTTAAAGCATGCATATGAAAATAATGAATTTGGAATTGATCTTCAACCAAGAATAAATGTAAATGATACGTCTAAAGTTGGATTTGAAGCATTACTTACATGGAATCATTCAGTTTTAGGTAGTCTTGACGCAGCTTATTTTATAACACAAGCTGAAGCAATGGGACTTACAATTAAATTAGATGAATATGTGCTAAAAGCTGTTTGTGAAAAAATAATTGATTTTAAAAACAAAGGATATGATAATGTACAAATTGCAGTTAATATATCAAATAAAAACGCATTTAAAAAAGAATTTATAGATACAATCTGTGATATAATTTCATCGTATGAGTTGCCAGAAAAAAGTTTGCAAATAGAAATGACTGGAAATTTAGAAACAAATAGACTTGAAACATATAAAGTTATGTTT
Organism: Clostridia bacterium; assembly: GCA_051886195.1. GTDB lineage: Bacteria > Bacillota > Clostridia > TANB77 > CAG-465 > CAG-465. The sequence goes on along the minus strand of JBJEXW010000024.1, from coordinate 3,689 downwards.
GAAAGATTGAAAGAAGTTGGAGTAGATGTCATAATAAATAACTTTGAGATAAGGCAAGAGTCTTTAGAACTTTTTGCTGAACTTCCAATTGACGAAGTAAAAATTAGCTCAAATATATTATCAAGTGAAAATATAGATGAAAAAGTCTTTTCAGATTTAATAAAACTTAGTAAAGATTTAGGGTATAAAGTTATTGTTGGAAAAGTAAATGATGACAGAAAATTAGTAAAAGCAATAACTAATAATGCAGATAAAATTCAAGGAAATTTCTTGTTTAAGAAAATGGATGAAAGTCTTGCAGAAGAAGTTTTAGCTAATTATGGAACTTATAGATTAAGAATAGAGGAGATTATTATTAACGCTAAAAAGATGTACTAAAATTATAAAAAAGAATTAATAAAACTGTTGACAAATGTTATATATTAAGTTATAATAATACTTGTCAACAGGTAAGTGGGCGCTTAGCTCAGTTGGGAGAGCATCTGCCTTACAAGCAGGGGGTCACAGGTTCGAGCCCTGTAGTGCCCACCACTTATTATTTAAAAGTTTTGGCCTGGTAGTTCAGCTGGTTAGAACGCTAGCCTGTCACGCTAGAGGTCGTGGGTTCGAGCCCCATTCAGGTCGCCACTTTTTTTTTACCGATTTTTCGGTCAGATAGCTCAGTCGGTAGAGCAGGGGACTGAAAATCCCCGTGTCGGGGGTTCGATTCCCTCTCTGACCACCAATAATATGCACTAGATTTAATCTAGTGTTTTTTTTGTTAAATATTTCATTTATTAATTGACAAAAAGTTACAATTATTGTATTATAATCGTGTCTTGAAAAATGAAGGATTTATTTAATAAAATAAATCTATGCTACTAGAAAAATAATTTTTATAGGAGGGAAAGAATATGAAGAATATTAAAATTTTTTCTTGTCAATCTGCAGAAAATTTTACAAAAGAGATATGTGAATATCTTAAATTACCATTAGGGAAGATTAATATTATGAAATTTAAAAATGATAATACATTTGTACAGATTTTAGAAACAGTAAGAGACAAAGATGTTTATATTATTCAAACAACTAAGCCACCAGTAAATGAAAGAGTAATGGAACTTTTAATTGCGATTGATGCTTTAAAAAGAGCATCAGCAGGAAGAATAAATGTTGTATTGCCATATTATATGTATTCTAGATCAGATAAAAAGGATCAGCCTAGAGTGCCTGTAACAGCAAAATTGATGGCACAACTATTAGAAGCAGCAGGTGCAACAAGAGTTATAACTTGTGACTTGCATAATCCAGCTATTCAGGCTTATTTTGATATAAATTGCGATAGAATATCTGCTCAAGGAATATTACAAGAATACTTTAAAAACAAAAACTTAAAAGATATGGTTGTAGTAGCAACAGATGCTGGAAGCTCTAAAAAAGCATATAAATATTCAAAGTATTTAGGATGTCCAATAGCTCTTATAGATAAAAGAAGAGATGGTAATGATGATAAGGCAATAGCAACAAATGTAATAGGAGATGTTAAAGGAAAACAAGCTATTATATTTGATGATGAGATTGATACTGCTGGCTCAATTATTGAAACAGCTAGAATACTTGAAAGTAATGGAGCAAAAGAAATTTATGCTGGATGTACTCATGGAGTATTATCTGCTAATGCAGTAGAAAGAATTAATAAATCGCCAATTAAGGAGCTGGTAATTACTAATACTGTGCCACTAGGTGATGAAAAAAATATAGATAAAATAACAGTATTATCTATAGCACCTCTTTTTGCAGAAACTATAAAAAGAATAAATGAAGGAAAACCTTTAGGTGAAATATTAATTGTTGAAGAATAAAAAAATTAGTACTTTAAGATATAATTCTTAGAGTACTTTTTTTATTAAAAATAATATTTATACTATTGTTATAATATATTTAAAGTGATAGAATATATTATATGAAAAGGAGAATTTTATTATGAAGAAAGTATCAAATATTTTATGGGGTATATTACTTATTGCAGTAGGAGTAATATGGGCTTTAAATTCAACAGGTGTTGCTAATATTAACATATTTTTTAAGGGCTGGTGGACTTTATTTATAATTGTTCCAAGTATAATTGGAATTGTTGAAAATCCAAAAGATTCATCAGGATATATAGGCTTAGTAATAGGTGTGATTTTTCTTTTAGGTGTAAGAGATATAATATCATTAGCATTAATTGCTAAATTAATTCTTCCTATTATTTTAATTCTTATAGGTGTAAGTATTATTTTTAAGGATACAATTAATGGAAAAGTGTCAAAAAAAATAGCTGAAATAGATAAAGATGGAACTGAAATATATACAGCTACTTTTTCAGATAATAAGGTGAAACTTGGTGGAGATGAATTTAAAAATGCTAAATTAGATGCAACTTTTGGAAGTGTAACCTTAGATTTATCTGAATGTAATATTTTAACTGATGGGGTTATAACTGCTAGTGCAATTTTTGCTGGAATAGAGATAAAAGTACCAAAAGATGTAAATGTAAAAGTTAAATCTACAGGAATATTTGGTGGAACAGAAAATAAGATAAAAAATAGTAATGTAGAAGGTGCTAAAACAATATATGTAGATAGTTTTGCTTTATTTGGAGGAGTTGAAATAAAATGAGTACAATTCAAAAAATAATTAAAGCATTAGCTATTGCTTTAGCAGTATTTATTATTTTTTCAATAATATCTTTTGTATCTAGTATTATATGTGGTATTGCAGGTGTTAATTGGTTTTTTAATTGGTTAGATAATAAAGAGATTTCTAATACTAATATTACAAGTATGGAGAAGAATTTTGATATAGAAGAGATAAGAAATTTAGACTTAAGTTCAAGTATAGAAAATGTTGAAATTTTATCTGGAAATGAGTTTAAAGTTATAGCTGAAAATGTGCCCGAATCATTTAAATGTGAAGTTGAAGAGAATACTTTAATAATAGACAGTAATACTAGTTCTAGAATTAGTATAAATAATGATTCTAGTATTAAAGTATATGTACCTGAAGGATTTATATTTAATAGAGTAAATTTAAACTTAGGTGTTGGAGAAACAAGGATTGACTTTTTAAAATCTGGTATATTAGACTTAAAAAGTGGCGCTGGAAGTGTAGATATAAAAGATATAGAAGCAAATCAGAAAGCAACTATAACTTGTGGAGTTGGAGAATTTGATATAAAAAGTTCAAAAATATCTAATTTAGAATTTAATTCTGGAGTAGGCAAAGTAAGTATTACTTCTGAATTAAGTGGAAAATGTAGCATTGAAACAGGTGTTGGAGAAGTTGATGTTAACTTGATAAACTTTAACGAATCATTAGGCAAAATAAATACTGAAAAAGGTATAGGAGAATTAAGAGTTAACGGAAGAGCATATTCTGGAAATCAGGAATTTGGATCTGGAAATGATACAATTATATCTGTAAAAGGCGGAATAGGAGAAATCAACATAGAATTTTAAAAAAATATGCATTATTATATAATTTAAACATAATATATAGTAATGCAAATATGCGGAAATAGCTCAGTTGATAGAGCGCTGCCTTGCCAAGGCAGAGGTCGCGGGTTTGAGCCCCGTTTCCCGCTCCATCTTATATACTTGATTTATATCAAGTATATTTTTTTGGTGTTAGAGAAAACTACATGCTATGCATGTAGTTCAGAAAAGCTT
>JBJEXW010000023.1:0-47974 GCA_051886195.1 Clostridia bacterium | reverse complement strand
ATTTATTTAAAAAAGAAAAGACTGTTTACAAAAAAACTTTGTCAACAGTCTGAAAAATGTCTAACTTATGTTAGACATTTTATTACTACATTTTATTATCTGAAAGATAGTCTTCAATTACTTTATACATCCATCCAGAAGAACCTGTGTACCAGGTCCATCCTCCTCTTCCTGGATGTTCTTCATTAGAATAAATATCTGCAGCAACAACATATGGTTCCACCATATATACATCTGCCTTTTCCTTAGTATCAGAATGAGAAATTGGATTTATCATCTTTAATATTTCTTTACCTTTTTTATAGTCATTCATCTCAAAATATGCTTTAGCAAGCCATACTGATGCGTGAGTATATTGTCCTCCATTCTCTCTTATTCCAGGAACATAAGCTCTAATATATCCTGGATTATTAACTTCATTATTATTAAATGCTGGATATAATAGTTTTACAATTCCTAGTTTTCTATCTACTAAATATTTATCTGCAGTTTCCAGGCATTTTACCAATTTATTATGAACTTCTGGATATTCCTTCATCGCTATAACAGCCCACGCTTGAGATATTAAATCAACTTTACATTCATTATTTGAATATGAACCAAGTATTTGACCATTTTCAAAAAACGCTCTAACAAAGTGATCAGTATCCCATGTATATTTTAATATACTTTCTTTTAATTTCTCTCTTTTCTTCTCGTATTTTTTTACTAACTCGTAATCAAATTTAAGATTTGCCAGATAAACAAATTTTTCTAAAACATTAATCATAAAGAAAGTAAGCCACACAGATTCTCCTCTAATATTGCTAAAACCATCATTCCAATCTCCATCACCTATTTTTAAAATTCCTGTTTCTTCATTGACTCTACTTAAGCCATAATTTATTGCTTTTTTTGCGTGCTCATATACTGTATCATATTTTTCAATATTTCTATATACATCATACACTTCACGCTTTCCATTCATTGGTTTATCTTCAAGATATGGTGTCTTTTCATCTAAAACAGAAATATCTCCTGTTCTTGTAACATACTCAGATAAAACATAAGGAAGCCATAAATAGTCATCACTAAAATATGTTCTAATTCCTGCTCCACTATGCTCGTGCCACCAGTGAAGTACATCACCTTGTTCAAATTGCTTGCTCGAATGAAGAACTATTTGTTGTCTAGTACGCTCTGGCCATGTACTTATTAGTGCCAAAGTATCTTGCAGTTGATCTCTATATCCAATTGCTCCACCAGATTGGTAAAAACCAGATCTAGCAAATAATCTACACACAATTGTTTGGTATAAAAGCCATCCATTTGCCATTATATTTAAGTACTCATCGTCTAATTTCATATTCTTTACTACAAGTTTTTTCCAGTATTCAATTGTGTTTTTATATTCTCTTTCTATTGCATCAACGCTATCAAAAGATTTTTTTATTTTTTCTATATCTTCCACATTTTCAGTGCATCCAAGTATAATTGTAAATTCTGCACTTTCTTCCTTAAATAAATCAATTTCAATTGTTACTTTATAATTTTTTTCATCATATATAACATTACATTCTTTACTCTTTGCAAGAACAGTAATATATGATATACAATTAGAAAACTCTATGCTATATGGATTTTTTAGCTCTATACCATTGTTTATCTCCTTGCAAAGAATATAGTTTCTATTGACATCCTTTACAACCCCCATTACTGGATCAATGGAATATGATATTTTGACCTTTCTTAGACTATTAGATAAATTTTTTAATTTTATTCTTTGTAGCTTTATATTTTCATAACTAGAAATAAATATATCTAATTCTTTTTCTACTTCATCATCTTCTTGAAGTACTTTAGTATAGCCAAAGCCATAAACTAAATTATAGTTTTTATCATAAATGCCTTCAAATTTTTCTCCTTCTTTAAAACTAATCCAGTCATTGCACCAATTAGATATTTTAAAGCTTTGAGAATTTTTATAATATGAGTATACAGTACCATAGCTTGAAACTATAGTACCGAAATGCTCATTTGCCATTATATTACACCAAGGTACAGGTGTCTTTGTATTTAAAATATGATATTCATTTCCTTCTTGATTGAATCCACCATACATATTAAAAGCTTTAAGATTTAATGCCTCTTTATTCATGTTATCATATACCTCCTCTACATATATCTCCTACTCTTCTAACAAATTTTCAATTTTATCTTCCTTTTTACTAACATATAAAAAGTCACTAACATCCTTTATATATCTCTTAGATAAGAATGATAATAAAGTAAATTCTTGCTTTGTTAAACTATTAAGATTTAATATGTAAATATTTCCTTTTGTATAATCCATATATACTGCTCTATCAAGCCTTTGTCTAACATATGTGTATACAGGTCCGTTTTCCTTAATTTTTTCATCTATTATTACAACAATGTCTAAGTCTATTTTTCTATTTTTTACATAATCCATAAACTTAATTACTTCTGTTATAATACCAGCATTTTTAATATTATCAATAAATACTAATATAATAGGTAAATCTCCAGAAATTGAATATTTCCATAATAATGATTGATTTAATGATTCATTCCAATAAGCCTCATTATCTGTTAAGTTTTTCTTATTAAATAACACATCTTTTAAAATATTATTATAAATTTCTGCTTTTGTTGGTTCAAGATTCAAATATCTAGCTATTACAGAATTTAGTTCTGCAGTTAATTTAAATTGATCTTCTATTCCTTTTTCATTTAAATTAACAACAGCATTAGAAATTTTATATTTAGTATCTGACGCACCAACTATATAATAAAACTCTTGTCTTTCGTATGGATCAAGTATTATCTTTCCTCTATGAGATAGAACTGGCCATAGTGGATATCTTGTTAATTCTCCATTGTATGCACTTTCATCATTATCATATAGTTTTTTCTTTTCTGTTTCAAAATCTTTATCTAAGCTAACTCCTACAAGTCTAGAAAATACAAACAAGTCATTTTCATCATCACTTCTTTTTCTCTTACTTGCAACTAGAGTATCAAGTTCTTTGTCATAATATGTTTCTATTTGAAGATTAGCAAATGAAGGATGAACTAAATTAGTCATATAATCTGTCATAGCAGGTTCGATATAAGTATTAATTAATATTTCTCTTTTATCTTTTGTTGTATTATATATACTAACTTTTCTTAATTCAACATTAAACTCCTGTGATACACATATATCTGTATTAACTTCAATTTCACTAGTCTTAATGTGACACTCTACTTTGTTTAATGAGCTAACCCATTTACAACTTTCAGTATCTTTATTATACCTACTATGAATGTTGCAATCCGATGTAGATATAGTTTTTCCAGCAGTTAAATCTGTTATATAAATATAATTTCCGGATTCATCTGGATTACTATAGCTTTGTCTATTTACAAGTTTATCTTTATATTTGATATATGATGCACCAGTATTAGTAATTATTGAAGATAACCTTGAGCCTCTTAAAAATGCAATATTCATTTGTGTACTTGCATCATTTAATGTTGCATATTTCTTTTCGGCATATGTGTAACTTACATGAGTAGTATATTTATTTACATCTTTTTGCTTAAATTCATGTTCTTTGTCTTTTGCTTTCTTTTGAATTTTAACATTTACTCTTTCTCTTTCTTTTAATAGTATTTCAGCTGCTTTTACTCCTTCGTCACTATGAAATCTATTTCTTACTATTCCGTTGTTAATATAATTATTTATAGCTGTTAGAGCCATTCCTTGATGATGTGCCATATATGTTTTTATAACTTCATAATCTACATTATCATGTAAATGCTCTTTAGTATAGTCTATTGACTCATAAAATCCAAAAGAAGAATACATGCCAAGCTTCTTTAATTTTTCTAAGTTTTCATGAACTTTCTTAGGTGCAAATTCGAGCATCAAAATAGAAGCATATGGTGCAACAACAAGTGAAGAATTTAGCCCTCTCTTTAGTCCAAGCCAAGGTATACCAAATGATTTATATTGATAGTTTAAATCTGTATCTCTTTTGGCATATGCAGATTCAGATATTCCAAATGGCACTTTATATTTTTTAGCATACTTCATTTGTGAATACTCACAGAAAAACATTGATTGATCAATTAAAGTATATTCATATGATTTCATAAACAAATATGGCATAAAGTATTCGAATGTTGTTCCTGCCCATGACATTAATCCCTTATATCCGTCTACATCAACCATATTACGTGCAAGTGCAAACCAGTGCTTAGATGATACATCTTTTTTAGCAATTGCTACTAAACTTGTAATTCTATTTTCAGACATTAACATATCATAATAGCTATCTACTAATGTTCCCTGCTCTATATCAAAACCTATAGAGAAAAGATTTCTTGCTGGACAATATAAAGCTTTAAAATCTGTTTCATCTATTAATCTTTGAGTATATTGTAATAATTCATCCAAAGCTTCAGTAAATTTCTCTACATTAGTTCCTGGCATATAATTATATAATTTATTTCTTTCTGTATTAAAGAATTCTTTTGCAACATATAGTATAGAAATAAAATTTCCGCTATCTACAGTAGAAACAAATCTTGGTCTTAATGGCTCTAATGTTTTTATATTATACCAGTTATATAAATGTCCATGCCATTTTTCTAGTTTCATTATTGTTTTATATATTTTAACTAATCTTTCTATTGCATTTTCTTTAGTAATAAATCCTAAATCATAAGCATCTATGATTGCCATAATACCAAATCCAATATTAGTTGAAGAAGTTCTATTTGCAATTTTGTATCTTCTATTTTCTTGGAAGTTATCTGTTGGAAGATAATTATTAGTATCATTCATCATACTATCAAAAAATCCCCATGTTCTTTTGGCAATATCCATTATGTCTTTTTCTTGTGTTTTATCTAGCTTTTTAATTCTACCAAATAAATGATCTTTTCCAAGTAAATAAGTTAAAAATGGAGCAAGTGCAAAGGCTATTGCAATAAACATTTTAAAATCTATTAATACAATATTACTTGTATTTAGTGCAAATGGAACAAGTGCAATAACAAGAGCAACTATAACATTTGATACCATATTTCTATAATAGAAAGAAAGTTTACTTTTTGCTTGTTTTTCTAGCATTTCTCCAGTAGTCCATTCAAGTAATTTCTTATGAGAAATAAGCATTCTGTAAATTGAAAGACTAAATGCACTCAAGCATATATATGACTTGTATGGAATCGTAATAAAGTTATATACCATAGTTAATAAATCAGCACCTAATCCATGGATTAATGGTATATATTGTAATTCTTTTTTATGTATTCTTCTACCATATATTAATATATCTATAAAAGATATAAAGTATCCTATATTTACTGTTATAAATCCTGCAAAAACAGTATAAATAAATGCCTTAGATGATATAAATAATGATACAAGTATTGCAAATAATACTATGACATCAAGCATAGGTCTTCTAATATTATCAAAGATTTTCCACTTAGATAATATAGATAGTTTAGATTTTGGATTAAGCAACCATCTAATTATTTGCATATCTCCTCTATACCATCTATGATTTCTCTTCATATATGCAATATAATTATTTGGGAAACCATCCTGAACATCAACGTCTGATGCAAGACCTGCTTTTATTATTGAGCCCTCTAATAAATCATGACTTAATACAAGATTTTCCGGTATTTCAGGTGCAACTAATCTTTCAAACAAAGCTATATCATAAATTCCTTTACCACAAAATATTGCTTCTTGAAATGCATCCTGATATGTATTGGAAATTGCATTTGTATAAACATCAATTCCACCAAATCCGCCAAATAATTTAGAAAATAAGCTTCTATTAGCAGACTCTATATCTAAAGATACTGCAGGTTGAATAAGTCCAAATCCTTCAATTACTCTTGTTTTCTTTTTATTTAATCTTGGCTTATTTAATGGGTGTGCCATTATAGCAACTAATTCTTTTGCACTATTTAAAGATAATTCTGTATCTTCATCTATTGTAATAGCATATTTACACCTTACTATATCATCATATATTAGATACATTGAGTCATTAATTTGTTTTTGAGAAAGTTTTCCTAAAACTAACCAGTTAAACTGCATTAGTCCCCCTCTTTTTCTTTCCCATCCCATATATGCACTTTCACCTTTTGAATAAACACGTTTTCTATACATAAAATTAAATAGTACATGCCCATCTTCGGTAGGATATTTTTTATTTAATTCATCTAATCTTTTTTTTGCATATTCTACTATGTCCTTATCCATTTTGATCTCTTTGGTATTAGAAGCACAGCAATCTCCTAGTAGCATATAATACATATTATTAGACATGTTTGCTAGATATGTTACTTCCATTTTTTCAATCATTTTATCTAGTTTATCTAAAGATGATATTATTGTTGGCATAACAACATATGTCTTATTATTTTCATCTATTGTCTTAGAGAAGTTAAACCTTGGTAAAATTTTAGGTTTGACAGTTTTTCTTATTATATAGTTAACAATTTTATCTGCAAATTCCAAATAAAAAGAAAATGGTATTATTACTCCACAAATCTTAAGAAATACATTTTGTGGATTCAAGTAATTATACGTAAATATTGTAAGTATAATTGCAATTAAAAGCAACGTAGCAACAAATAAGGCTTGCCTTACTGGAACAAATACTTTATATAGTAACCTTTGAGATAGTCCAGATTTTCCAAGTGCCTCTTTAAGCAAATATTTTTGATCTCCAATTAAGAAAAATCCAACATGTTTTTTATATTTTTTAGAACATTCTACAGCTTTTTTTGCAACATAAACTTCAGATAAATCATACTTTTGTGCAAGTTTTATTATATAATCTCTATATCTTGCCTTAGTCTTATAATCGCATTTTTTAAATTCATCTGTATAGTCGTCCATTAAAGTTTCATCTATTTTATTTACTGCTTCAAATATTTCTCTAAAATTTAAAGCTTGTAATACTTTAAAAGAAGAAATTGCTCTACCCATATAATCTGTTGTTTTAGCAATTTCCATATGTTCTTTTACAATAGCCTCTTCAATTGAAAAGCCTAGTTTTGAAATTTCATCTTGTAATTGATTATAATACTTTTCTCCTTCTGTTCCCATTTCTTTTAGTCTATAAGACATATATTCAACAAAAGCAGTATTTGTATTTTTTATTTTTGTTAAATCAGATAACTTGCTATCTTTATTTATTCCTTTAAAGAAATGTAAATCTTTAGAGATATCTGTTTCATTATCATTATCTAATATTTTTTCAACCTCAAACTTCTTCATTTGAGAATTAGAAACATTTATTGCAATTCTTGCTATAAATTTAAGAAGTGCAATTTTAACCATTAATACAAACAAATCTAATTCTTCTGATGATAGATATGTAAGTTTTTGATGTTCCCTTAAGCAATTAAATATTATATTTTTATCTACATAACCTGTATTATTTTCTACTAATTCATATGCCAAATAAAAAATAGCAACACATTTTTGTCCATTATGTGTCCTAATCATTGGCAATTTTTTATTTTTTAAAACCCTCTTGTTATCAATTATATCATTATACTGTTCCTCTATTATATACATATTATCTAGAATCCATTGTCCAGCAGAATGCATTTGTATTTTCTTGTCAAAACTTTTGACTAGAATCTTATAAGTCTTGGATATAATTTTATAATCTCTTTTAGCCTCTTTAAAAATACCATTAAGTTTTCCTTTCATTTAAATCCAACCTTTCATATATATTTTCAATTACCTAAATTATATAATAAAGAGCTTTTTTTTGCAATATAGACTTTGCTAATAAATGGCATATTTTTTAAACTTTTGACAAAAAAATACACACACTAATAGTGTATGTATTTTTCTTAAAAATATTATGTCTTTTAGTATATTAAAACATTTATAATTTACTATAAATGATCTTTTTATTAAACTAAAAAGAGATATATTCAACTAAATTTCCATGTTCTTTTATAATTTTTTCTATATCGCTTGTTGCAATAAAAATTGTTGCTGTATTCTCATTTGGATGTACTCCAATACTCATATCTCCTTTAAGCTTATTATCTATAAAAACTTTTACATCTTTTGTATCATTGTTTAATATTCCAAAAGGAGACACACATCCTCTTGTTAAATTCAAATAATTTTTTAATCTATCTTCTGAAGCAAAAGAAAGTCTTGAAGAATTAATTATATTTTTTAATTCTTTCATATCAATCTTAGTATCCTCTTTAGCAATAATGAGAAAATGATTCTTTCCCTTTTCATCTCTTAAAAATAAATTTTTTACTTCTGTTCCATAATTACCTAAATTTAATTTTTCAATATCGTCCATTGTATATACAGCTTCATGTTCTATTAAGTTAAACTTTATATTTTCGTTTTCTAATATTTTCACTATATCTTTTTTATCTACCATACTAACCCTCCTATTTTTAGAAAAAGCGAGCCTAATAAAAGCTCGCTATTTTTTTACTTTCCTTGTTGTCTAAATCTTTGAGTTGGATCTAATATTTTCTTTCTTAATCTTATATTTTCAGGTGTAATTTCAACAAGTTCATCGTCACCAATAAATTCTAAAGATTGTTCTAGAGACATTATCTTTGGTGGAACAAGTTTTAATGCATCGTCGCTTCCAGAAGCTCTTGTATTTGTTAAATGTTTTTCTTTACATACATTTATAGTCAAATCATCACTTCTTGAATTTTCACCAACAATCATACCAACATATACTTCTGTTCCTGGTCCAATAAATAATGTTGATCTTTCTTGAGCTTGGAATAATCCATATCCAGTAGCTTTACCTTGTTCAAATGCAATTACAGCTCCTCTTTGACGAGTTGTCATATCACCCTTATATGGTTCGTATCCACAGAATGTATGATTCATAATACCATTTCCTTTAGTATCTGTCATAAACTCTCCTCTGTAACCAATAAGTCCTCTAGCAGGTATTTTAAATTCAAGTCTAGAATATCCTGCTTGTGAATGTGATGCAGCCATATTTGTCATTTCACCTTTTCTTAGTCCTATTTTTTCCATAACAGAACCTACAAATTCTTCTGGAACATCTATAGTTAGATTTTCCATTGGCTCACATTTAACTCCATCAATTTCTTTATATATAACAGTTGGTCTTGAAACTAATAATTCAAACCCTTCTCTTCTCATATTTTCAATTAATATAGATAAGTGTAGTTCTCCTCTTCCTGATACTTTGAAACTATCTGAAGAATCTGTATCTTCAACTCTTAAAGAAACATTTTTTTCTAGTTCTTTATATAATCTTTCTCTTAAGTGTCTTGAAGTAATAAACTTTCCTTCTTTTCCGGCAAATGGTCCATTATTTACACTAAAAGTCATAGAAACAGTAGGCTCATCTATATCTACAAAGTCAATTTTTTCTGGATGATTAACGTCTGCTATTGTTTCACCTATTTCAATTCCAGTAACACCTGTTACAGCAATTATATCTCCACAATATGCTTCATCTGTTTCAACTCTATTTAATCCTTCGTATGTGTATAGTTTTCCTATTTTTAGATTTTCTATTCTTCCATCTTTTTTACAAATTGCAATAGTTTCACCATTATGTATTGTTCCATGTTCTATTCTACCAATAGCAACCCTACCTGTGTATTCATCATAATCTATATTACTTACAAGTAATTGTAATGGTTCATCTTTAGAACCTTTTGGCTCTGGAACTGTTTCAATAATTGTATCAAATAATGGTTTCATATCTATATTTTCGTCATCTAAAGACAACTTAGCAAAACCATTTTTTCCTGATGCATAAACAACTTTAAAATCTAATTGCTCATCTGAAGCATCTAAATCCATAAATAGCTCTAATATTTCATCTTCTACTTCTTGTGGTCTTGCTCCAGGTCTATCTATTTTATTAATTACAACAATTGGTACTAAATCTAATGCTAATGCTTTAGAAAGAACAAATCTTGTTTGTGGCATTGGTCCATCAAATGCATCTACAAGTAGTATAACACCATCTACCATTTTAAGTACACGTTCAACTTCTCCACCAAAATCTGCATGTCCTGGTGTATCAACAATGTTTATTTTAATATCTTTATAGTGTATAGCTGTATTCTTAGAAAGAATAGTAATTCCTCTCTCCTTTTCAAGATCATTTGAATCCATAACTCTTTCTTGAACTTGCTCATTTTGTCTAAATGTACCACTTTGTCTTAATAATGCATCTACAAGTGTTGTTTTACCATGGTCAACGTGAGCAATAATAGCAACATTTCTTAAATTTTTCATTTTTATTTTCTCTCCCTTTCTAAAAAATAATTAAAATAACCTAAAAATCTAATCTTAGGTTACTCTTTTTGTCATTTCACGAAAACAGTCTTTAATATTATACACCATTAATTGACAAATGTCAACGTTTAGTATCAAGTAATGTAATCATTATTCTTTATTAAAATCACTTACTTTTTAGAGAATAACTTTTCCATTATCTCATATGATTTTATTAGATTTTCTTTATCCTCTTCTGGTAATTCATTCCATCTTGTTTTATATCTCTTATTTAAAATATCATTTAGCTCTGTTATAACAAGTCTTCCATTTCTTGTTAAAGACACATCTACTACTCTTTCATCAAATTTTTTTCTAAGCCTTAAAGTATATCCTTTTTGCTCTAATCTTTTGCATTGTGCTGACATATTACCAGTATCCATACTCATTTTTTCACTTAAATCTCCAATTGTTAATGCTCCTTCTTCAAAAAGAACTGCAAGTATCTGATATTGAAGATATGTAATTTTATGTTTATAGCAATAAGGCCTTAGTTCCTCTTGTATTGCGCTATCAATATTTCTATTATATTTATCTATTAAATTTTTGTATGTAATAAAGTTCATACTTTCTGTCCTCCTAAAAATAAAAAGCTACAAATATTAATAATCTATTTGTATTTCACATATTATATAACATACATAAAAAATAATCAATAAAAAACCTAGAAAAATTTTCTAGGTTTAAAATATATTTTAATATATAAGAAATTTATATGCATAAATTGGATTTAATGGATAGCAAAATGGAAATTCCATTTTAAATTCTTCATTATATTTATTACTAATATTATAAATCTTTCCATTAATACCTTTACTACTTAAGTATTTCAATAATATTTTTTTATATACATATATTTCGTTATTTGAAAAATTGATTAACAAATCCAGTTCGATTAATTTTTTATATTTACTTTCTTTTTTTATTTTATCATATGTAGATTTTATATTATAAATTATTTTCTCCTTTCTTTTATATTCATTAAATTCTTTTATGCTATAACACATTAAGTAATCTATTATTGTTTTTCTTTCTTCTGGCTTGTTCTCATCTATAAAAGTGTATTCTTCTATATGTTCTTCAATAGATTTTTTTCCTTTTTTACATTCAGTAATACAAAAACAATAAAAAATTTCTTTTAGTAAAGCTAATTGTTCGTGCTCTACTCCTCTTTTTGTATAATCTGTTAGAGCTCTTCCTAAATTTGCTCTCATTGTTTTCTTTGCAGAATCAATGATTAATTCTCCTTTAAGTTCTTCTTTTTCGTTTTTTAATGAAATATCAAAAGATGTTGGATCACTAGGAACATCAAACTTGTTTGATTTTGAAATTTTAACTTTAATCATATAAAATCCTCCTTTTAATATTAATCTAACAGGATGAAAAAATAAAATTATTTATTCTTTTAATCTCTTGTTGCGTTCGACTATTATATCACTTTTATGTAAAGCTGTCAACAAAAAAGAAAAAAGTAGGAAACTTCCTACTTTTCTACATATTCAAAAGCTATAATATCATAATAATATCCAAATTCATTTTTTAAGTACTTATATCTATCACTGATGTTATTTAGTGAAAACTCATATCCTTTGAATTTTAAATACCTACATAAAATATCACGATATAATTTTATTTCATTATTATTTAAATATAATAAAGGCTGTAATTCAATAATTTTACTATTAAGCTTTCTTTCATTTTCTATTATTTTATTAGATAAATTTAGTGCAGATATAAGTCTTTCACTCTTTTTATAGTCTTTAAAAACATTTTCTGGATACTCTAAAAGTTCTTCTATTAAAGAAATATCCTCGTTATCGTCATTTTTTTGATCTACAAAAGTAAATTCATCAACAAATGAAATCTTGTTTACAAGGTGAGCATTTTCATCTAAGTGCATACACTTTTCTTTTGGAGAATAACATAGTTTATAAAATAATTGCTTTAATATTTCCAGTTTTTCTTTATATCCTAATTTTTGACCTAAGTCCACTTCGATACTTTCAGAAACATAATTTATTTCTATTGTTCCTACTTTTTTCCTTCTTGTACCAGACATCTTAACACTTACTTTGTAAATATCACAAGTTGAATAAGCCTTATTAAGCTTTGAAATTTTAACTCTCATATAATCCCTCCTAAAATTATTTAAACGAAGGTGATAAGAATAAAAATATTTACTCTTTTTCTCTTATGTTGATTTGCATATTATACTATTATATTATCATTTTGTCAATAATTATGTAAATAAAAAAGTACTATATAAATATATAGTACTATTTTTTGTTTTCTAAATTTTTTAATTCATATATTTTATCCAATAACATATCTGAATAATTTTGCATTTCTTTTTTATCTTCATGAATATTATTTGGAACGTCTATTGGTTCTCCAAAAACAACTGTAACTCTAGAAAATAATTTTGGATTCTTAGTAATATGTACTGGAATTATTGGTACATTTGCCTTTGAGGCAATAAATACAGGTCCAACTTTTGCTCTTCCTCTTTCCTTATCTTTTTTTATTCTAGTTCCTTCCGGAAATATTAAAAGCTTTGCTTTATCATTTTCTTCTATAACATTAATTGAATGTAAAAGACTACTTGCATCTTTTTGTCCACGTTTAATTGGAAAAACATTATATGCTTTATATATTTTAGCAAGTAATTTATTCTTAAATAACTCTGCCTTTGCCATAATCCACATATTTTCTACTTTAAAATATACCCAAAATGGATCAAATATGCACGAATGATTAGGACAAACGACACCTTTTTCAATTTTATTCATATTTTCTAAATTAACATATTTTACTCTAAAAAGTAAATGAGAAAATAAAAATTTAAGTAATCCAAGAAAACCTTTTTTAATCATCTAAATCTATCCTTTCCTTAATTTTATTGACAACAATATTTTCAACTTCCTCTAAAGAATATTTTGTAGTATCTAGTTCAAATGCATCGTCTGCTTTCTTTAATGGAGCCACCGAACTTGTTTTATCGTTATTATCTCTAAAAATAACATTTTTTAAAATTTCATCATAAGGAATATCTATACCTTTTTCTTTATTTTGCTCAAATCTTCTTTTAGCTCTTTCTTCTGGTGATGCTACAAGGTAAATCTTAACTTCAGCATTAGGAAATACATTTGTTCCAATATCTCTCCCTTCCATTACTATTTTTTTACCTTTAGCAAGTTTTCTTTGAAGTTCAACCATTCTTTCCCTTACAATTGGTATATGTGACACTTGTGACACTAAATCATTAACTTCCTTTTCTCTTATTTTCTTAGAAACATCTTCTCCATTTAAAAAGAACTTATCTTGTCCATTTTCATTTTCCATGTCAATCTTTATATTATCTAGTAATAATTCTATTTTATCTACTTGCTCAAGAGAAATGTTTTCATTAATCATATTTAATGTAACACATCTATACATTGCACCTGTATCCATATATACTATATTATATTTTTTTGCAATAGCTTTTGCTAATGTAGATTTTCCTGTTCCTGCTTCACCATCTATAGCAATAACATAACTTTTACACATATTTTCCATGTTTTTTGCCTCTTCCCTTTATTTTTTACCAAAAATATGTTATCATATATCCAAAGATTTGTAAAGATTAAAATTTAGAAAGGTCAGTGATTTGCTTGGCTAATGATTTAGAAATTTTTGATAATAAAATCATAATATTATATATTTTAGAAAAAAATTCTAAAGCTCTATCTCTAGAGCAAATAGCAAAATTTTGTGAAGATTTTGAAGATATTACTTATTTTGATATTTGTTCATACATTCAAGAGTTAAAAAGTAATAACTACATAGAAGAAGTTTATACTGAAACTGGCAATTTGCTATATAGTATTACAAATTCGGGTCTTTCGACCCTACAAGAACTTTTAGAATTAATTCCTGGAGTTAATCTCCACAATATTAAAAAAATAATTAATAAAAACATTGTAAAAATTAAAACAGACTTTTCTATAGATAATGTAGTAGTTCCTGTTAAAGATGATGAATTTAAAGTAACTTGCTATATTAAAGAAGGAAATGATGAATTGGTTAGCATAACAATGTATGCTGCTAATAAAGATCAAGCACGTAATATTACACGTAATTGGAATAATAGTGCCGAAGAAATATATGAAAAGCTATTAGATATGATGACAAAAGAAACTTCTGAAGAAGATTAAGAGTTGAATTTATTTGTTTTTTATCATATAATAGCAATGTTATTAAGGAGTGAAATATATGTTAGATATAAAATTTATAAGAGAAAATACAAATATAGTAAAAGAAAATATAAAAAATAAGTTTCAAGATGAAAAGCTACCTCTTGTAGATGAAGTCATTGAATTAGATAAAAAAATAAGAAAATTAAAACAAGATGGTGATACATTAAGACAAGAAAGAAATGAAATAAGTGATTCTATTGGACAACTTATGAGAGAAAAAAACATAGATGAAGCAAATACAAAAAAAGAACAAGTAGTTAAAATCAATGAAAAGCTTGTTCAAATTGAAAAAGAAGAAAATGATTTATCTATTGAATTAAGAGAAAGAATGCTTGTAATACCAAACATTATGGATTCTTCTGTTCCAATAGGAAAAGATGATTCTGAAAATGTTGAAATCGAAAAATTTGGTGAACCTTTTGTACCAGAATATGAAATTCCTCATCATGCAGATATTTGTGATGCATTAAATGGATTAGATAAAGAAAGTGCTGGTAGAACAAGTGGAAATGGTTTCTACTATCTATTGGGAGATGTTGCAAGACTTCATGAAGCAATGCTTGCTTATGCAAGAGACTTTATGATAAATAAAGGATTTACATATTGTATTCCTCCATTTATGATTCGTAGTGATGTTGTAACTGGTGTTATGTCTTTTCCTGAAATGGATGCAATGATGTACAAAATTGAAGGTGAAGACCTATATTTAATTGGAACAAGTGAACACTCTATGATTGGTAGATTTAAAGATCAAAAAATTAAAGAAGAAGACTTACCTATATGCTTAACTTCATATTCTCCATGTTTTAGAAAAGAAGTTGGATCTCATGGTATTGAAGAAAGAGGTCTTTATAGAGTACATCAATTTGAAAAACAAGAAATGATAGTTATTTGTAAGCCAGATGAAGCAATGGACTGGTACAATAAATTATGGAGTTATACAGTAGAATTCTTTAGAAGTTTAGATGTTCCTGTAAGAACACTTGAATGTTGCAGTGGCGACTTAGCAGATTTAAAAGTTAAATCATGTGATGTAGAAGCTTGGAGCCCAAGACAAAAGAAATACTTTGAAGTTGGATCTTGCTCTACTCTAGGTGATGCTCAAGCAAGAAGATTATCTATTCGTGCTAGAGGAGAAAATGGAAATTATTTAGTAGCAACATTAAATAATACTTGTCTTGCTACTCCACGTGGTTTAATTGCTTTCTTAGAAAACAATTACAATGAAGATGGCTCTATAAATATTCCAAAAGCGCTATCTCCATATATGGGTGGTATGACAAAGATTACACCAAAGAAAAAATAGTAAAAATATAAAGGCCTTGAAATTCAAGGCCTTCTTTTTAATATAATTTGTATTCAGATACTTCAGGATGTGCTTTTGTATATATTACAGCTTTTTCTACAACTTTATATACTTTATTAAAGTTATATTCTTTTAAGCATTTTATTTTAAATGTTACTTTAAAACCTGTAGTGTCTTCAAATACCAAATATGAATTACCATTATTATAATAGAACTCTTCTTCTAAAGTTTTAAATTCTAATCCGTCGTATGGTTCCTCAACATATCTACCATCAAAATAAAGTGTAAATTTTTCTTCCAATGCTACGTCAAAAAGCTTTCTTATTCTTTCTCTGTTCATATATACAGTATCTAAACTCAAATCTATTCCTTTAATGTTCTTATCTATATTTAAGAACTCTATCAAAGTATTTTTGTTCATAAAAACACTCCTCCTTTCTGACCAACACAGAATATTAATCTTGCTGAACAATATATATTATTAAATATATATTATTTTTATTTTAGTCATGGAGTTATTATACCACAGTTAAAATGTACTGTCAATTAAATAAATTTTACAAATCTCTAAAAATATGATATGATATTAGCACTATGTATTAAGAAAGGAATATATTATGTTAAAAAATGTTAATTTTGAAACATCTGTTTATGACTATAGCAAATTATTAAAAACAGATAAAGCACAAGTTGTACTTGTAGGAAAATCTAATGTTGGAAAATCTTCATTTATTAATGCAATATCTAATCATAAAAAACTTGCCAAAGTTGGACAAACTCCCGGAAAAACAAGAAGTATAAATTACTATAATGTAAATAATGAGTTTTATATAGTAGACTTACCAGGATACGGCTACTCCACTATGTCTGAATCTGAAAAAATAAAAATAAACAAATTAATTGACACTTATATCAGTAAAACTCCTCAGATAAAGCATATTTACTTCTTAGTTGATATACGAAATAAACCTTCACAAAATGATAGACAAATGTATGAATGGTTATTAGATAAAAAAATACCTTTTTCAATTATTGCCACTAAAGCAGATAAAGTGGCTAAAACTAAAATGGATGATTATACAAAAGAAATAACTAAAAGTTTGTTTGCTAAAGAAAAAATAATACCATTCTCAGCAGATAAAAAAATAAATGTTGATCTTATATGTGATGAAATACTTGAAATAGCAAAAAGATAGGATTATTATTATTCCTATCTTTTTTACCATTCATGCCCAATTAACTTAGTAAACATTCTCCCCTTAGCATTATAATAATATTTCACAACTCTTATAATAATTTTATTATCAGATAAATATTCACATTCTTTAGCATTTGCATATTCTAATATATTCAAATTTTTAGTTCTAATTAAAGTATTTCCTATATATTTCTCACTATACTTTAAATTTGCAATACTAAGTATCTTATAGTACTTATCTATAATTCTTAATAGAATCGAATTATTTATATCATCTAGCTTAATATTATCTTTTCTTACTTTTCCACTAATAAATGAAATAATTATATTTCCCGTATTAAATTTTTTTATTAAGTAATGACATGTTTTACTATTTGGCTTTTCCTTAAAGTAAATCAAATATTGTTCTACTACATAATTATTCATAGCTTCTACCTCCAATTATAATCAAACTGGTTTATGCAAAATAAACGTATAGATATTATATCATTTTTAATTTTTATTGTAAACAAAAAATAGAACAAGTTAAATACTTGCTCTATTATTACATTATATAATGTGTACTTTTTTTCCTTTAATTATTCCATTATTAAATGCATTTAATACTTCAAATACGTATTCTTTTGAAACTTCAATAGTACTACTGTTATCTCCAACTTCAATATGCCCTATTTTTTCAGACTTAATACCTGTAAGAGCGCCAATTGCGCCTATAATATCTTTTGCTTTTATATTATCGTCTTTTCCTAATGATATTTTAACAATGTATAATCCTCTTTTACTAATTGGTAATTCAATATCTGCCTCTTTACTAACAATTGGGACATCTTGATACTCAAACTTTGACTTAGTATATTCTTCTATTTCTTTTAACCTATCAACTTGCTTTCCAGTATATAACGTATATGCTATTCCTTTATTTCCCTTTCTAGCTGTTCTTCCAATTCTATGAACATAATATTCATTTTCTATCGGTATATCATAATTAATCACTAGATCTAAATTATCTATATCTATGCCTCTGGAAAGAACATCAGTTACGACGATTACATTTATTTTTCCTTGTTTTAATTTTTTTAAGATTTTTTCCCTATCTGCTTGAGGAATATCACTATTTAACATTTCAGCATTTACATTTGAACTGTTTAAAAAGTCAAATAATTCTTGTGTTTTCTTTTTAGTATTACAAAATATTGCTGTACAATTAGAATTCTCTTTTAAAATAATTCTTAATACACATTCTTTCTTCATTTTTTCTTTTACATCAATTGCAACTTGTTTTATATTATCTACAAGCATTGTATCATTATCTTTACATTCAACATATATAGCTTTTTTAATTCTTTTATTTGCTATATCTCTAACACGATTATCTATTGTAGCAGAAAAAAGTAATTTTTGAGACTTATTTGGTACATTATCTATAATTTTATTCACTTCTTCATAAAATCCCATATTTAACATCTCATCGGCTTCATCAAGTACAATAGTTTTAATTTTATTTAATTTTAAAATCTTTTTCTTAATTAAGTCTAATAATCTTCCTGGAGTACCAACAACTATTTTAACACCTTTTCTAAGTGAAATAGCTTGTATTCTTAAATCTTGACCACCATATATTGCAAAACAATTAACTCCTTGTAAATATTTACAAAATTTTCTTGTTTCTTGCATTATTTGAATTGCCAATTCCCTAGTAGGTGTAACAACTATAACTTGAGTAGCTTTCTCTTCCGTATTAATTTTTTCTATTAATGGTAGCATAAAAGCCGCTGTTTTACCAGATCCTGTATTAGACATTGCCACAACATCTTCATTATTTAATATTAAATTTATTGTGTTTTCTTGAATTTTTGTTAAGTTTTCGTAGCCAATATCTTTTATTGCCCTTTTTATATTTTCATTTAAATTTGTATCTATAAACTTCATTTTAACATTTCCTTTACATAATCTTAATTATACCATTAGTATCTTCTTTTTTCAAGAAAAAAAGGAGACCAAGATTAAATCTTGGCCAACAAAGGTTTATATATGAAAAAAATTTATATTTCTTAAGTGTCATTTTTATTATACTTATATTATAACTTTAGTTTGTGTTAAATTTATGTTTATTTATTGATAATTAAACAAAATGGAGGTATTTTTTTCCTCCACTCTTATAGGTTTATATATGAAAAATTATAATTATATAATACATCTTCTATGTGATAATTTCATGATTATTTCTTGTTATATAAGTTAAATTGTTCTATTTACTTTTTTATTCTAATATATACTATTGAGGTGAATTTAATGATAAAACTTTCTGGAAGTGGTGTTGCACTTGTTACTCCTTTTACGAAAGACAATAAAATAAACTATAAAAAAATAGATGAACTTATTCAATACCACATATCTAATAATACAGATTTTATTGTGGTATGTGGTACTACTGGCGAATCTTCGTCATTGTCTAACATTGAAAAAAAACAACTAATTTCGTATGTAATAGATAAATGCAGAGGAAAAATACCAGTAATTGCCGGAACAGGTTCAAATAACACTAAAATAGCTATAAACATGAGCAAATATGCTAAGGAATCTGGTGCAGATGGACTATTAGTTGTAACACCATATTATAATAAATGTAATCAAGACGGATTATTTGTACATTACAGAAAAATTGCCGAAGCTGTATATCCTACTCCTATTATTTTGTACAATGTTCCTTCACGAACTAGTGTTGATATTTCGGTTGAAACAATAATAAAATTATCTAAAATTGAAAATATAATTGGAATAAAAGAAGCTAGCCCCTCACTTGAAAAGATTGCAAAAATAATTAATAATACTAGAAATAACAACTTTAATGTATTCTCAGGAAATGATAATTTAGCAATACCAATTCTTTCACTTGGCGGTTGTGGAGTAATTTCAGTATGTGCCAATATTCTTCCAAATGAAATGCATGAAATATGTAAAAATAAAGACTTAGAATTATTTTATAAATATTTAGAATTAATGGATGATTTGTTCCTAGACGTAAATCCTATTATGATTAAAGAAGCTATGAACTATTTAAATTTTAATGTAGGAAACGTTAGACTTCCACTATATGCCCCTGATAAAATCAAATTAATTAAGTTACAAAAAACAATAGACGAGGTCTTATAATACCTCGTCTATTATTTATAATACATTATCTATCTTAAGCTCTTGTCTTTGAACTGTATGTTTTAAGAACTCTTTAATTTTAGAAATAGCAACAATACATTCCTCTTCATTTTCATATTTTATATATTCTTTAAGTTCAAGCATTGCTTCTTCAATGTCATCTATTTCATCGTGTATAATAAACATATTCCAAAAATTCTTTGTTTTAGTCCAAGTATCATAAGATTTATCCATTTGCTCTGAAGCTGATATAAAATTTTTGTTTTGTACTGCATTTTGAATATACTCCATATCTGATGTAATATATAAAGAGCTTTTTTCCAAATATTTAACTTCTACTAGTCCTCCAACTACTAATATTATAATACAAATAATCATTATAATTGTCTGCTTCATATTTTACACCTCTTTTTCTTTTAATTGATATGTAAACTTATAATTTGAATCCATCTGCCCAACTAAAATATCTTCAATTTTTACTTTTTTAGCCTTAACTAATCTTTCAACATCACCTTTACTAATACCAAGTAATTCCATATTTGCATCTGATAATTTTCCATCTTCAATTACATTGACAGGCAATGTTTCGATATTAGGATCATTTTTAATTACGCTTAAATTACCATTTGTTTCCAAAATACCATATTTTACATCTGAAATTGAAAATACATCTTTTTCATGTAATTGAGACATTAAGTCTGATACTGTATATTTTTGACTATTAAACTCTTTTTCGACAATCTTTCCATCTTTAATGATAAGTACAGGTTTACCACAAACAATATCTTGAACTTTGTTACTAGAATGATTAAGAAGTAAAAATATTAAATAAGCAAGTAATAATGTAATAATTGG
Organism: Clostridia bacterium; assembly: GCA_051886195.1. Taxonomy (GTDB): domain Bacteria; phylum Bacillota; class Clostridia; order TANB77; family CAG-465; genus CAG-465. The sequence continues at coordinate 26,879 of JBJEXW010000023.1, read as the reverse complement.
TATTATACCATCTAGTAAAGACAATCCTCTTGAAGACATTGGAGCAGATGCCAAATCTGATATTACAATTATTATTGCTAATTCAAAAGGCTGTACTTTTGATAATTCTTTTTTACCCATTAATCTAATTACTAAAAAAACAACGCAATATAATATTAGAGCTCTAAAAAAAACTATTAACATTTTTAATCACCTAAATATATTTTTTTCATATTTACCAATTTTTATACAAATAATATAAATATTAGAGGTGAATTTACTTATGTCTAAAAGAATTACACAAAATATAGTAAGATTTATTCTTTCTTTAGCAATATTTGTATTTACAGTTTTTTTAACACCAAATTTTAATATTTCAAATATATATATTTTATTTATATCATCACTTTTTGTAATAATACTAGACTATCTAGTTTCTACAATTACAGGTATACACGATTATCCTATAGGAAGAGGAATTGTTGGATTTTTTAGTTGCATAGTTATAATATATGCTACTCAATTTTTTATATCTGGCTATTATATTTCAATATTTTCAAGTATCATTGCTGCTCTTATATACTCTGCTGTTGATTATATGCTACCAAATAAAGAAATGGAATAGGACTCTCCTATTCCATTTAATTAATAATTTATACTATTTGCTTAAAGTAACATCAATTGTTAACATTTTTTTAATTTCAGCATCTGTAACAATTCCATCTTCATCATCAATTTCTACAGAATATACATATTCATCTGTAATTGGTGTGTAATAATATGTTGTTTTTTGAGTATATGAGAATGAACCACTTTGATATGTATATTGGAATATTTTCTTATAGAATTTTACCCCATTTACTTCAAGTTCTTCTCTGTCTGATACTTTTACATCTTTATATCCATCTTCTTCAGTGTAGTATTCTACATTTGAATCTATATAATCTTCATACTCTTCTAAAGTATCCCAGTTACAATCTACATCTATATATGCTGTTTCTTTAGTTTTGTCTTCTTTAGAAAATCTTTGATAAGATAATCCTGCATACTCTTCTTCAAAAGTAGCTGGTACATCAAATACTATAACATCATCATCATAAGATTCAACAAAACTTTGACCATCTTTAAGTGTTATTCCTGCTGGAACATCTCTGTTTGTAGATGTTGATTCGTCATCTGGAACTAAAGAATCCATAGCATCTTCTAAATATGGTGAAAATACTTCATATAATTTAGAATTCATAAAGTTATCATATATTTCTTCATAATCTTCATCTGTTATATCTGTATATTCAATTGCATTAGAAGTATTAAGTGCCTCTATTCCTTTGTTGTATACTTCTGAAGTAACTACTCTTAATTGAATATTTCCTTCATCTTCTATATCCATAGAGAAATTAAAGTCTTTTTCTTTATTTGTTGATTTATTTACAATAAGTTTTGCTGATGCAACTGTTTCAGTTGAACGATATTGTGTTTCTTTAAGATTTATTTCATATACGTTTTTCTCTGTATTAACTACTTCAAATATTACTTCATTACCATAATCATTTGAAGCAACAATAGCAACACCAACAAATTTATTTGTAAGACCAGATGTATAATAATGAACTGTAACTGTAATTTCTTCTTCATCTAATTCATCTACTGCATCTTCTATTACATCTAGTGCTTCTATAATTTGATCTCTGTCTTTATAACATTCTAAAAATTTATTATTCATTTTTAGAGATTTAGTAGTACTTTCAACTGCAGTCTTCAATTGCTCAAATGTAATAGTTAATTTATTATCTGTTACTTTTTTATCCTTGCCATTAATATTTACAGTTACTTTTTCACTTGTAAATAAATCTTTGCTTAAGTTTGCATCAATTGTTGAATAAATTTCTTTAGCTGCTTTTTTAGCAACTGCCTTATCTACTGGTGCAAAATCATCTTCACCAAGATACTCTTTAATCATATCTTGATATTCTTCTGGAATTTCAACTTTAATTACTTTGTCGTATAAATTAGACTCACTTAAATATACTTGATTATCTTTAAAATCTACCATAGAATTTAAAGATAAATATGAATCTGTCTTTTTATCTAAATTTAGTCCTAATACAACTTGTTTATCACTTAAGTTATATTGTACATTTGTTGCAACTTTTAGTCCATCTACAACTTCTTTTATTTCTTTAATATCTGTAGATAGTTCAACTGACGCATTTATGTTTGCACTATTTGAAGTTGCTGCATCACCTGCATATAATTCAGTTATTGCAGATTTAATAAAGCCTTTAAACAATTTTTCAGAACTCTTTGAGCATAAAGCTACAACTGCTATTATTGCTACAACTAAAATAATAGCTACCATTACTATTGCCATAGTTATAACACTATGTCTTTGTTTTTCTTTAGAACCTTCTTTTTTAGGTGTTTCTGCATTTACTGTTTCCTTTACTTCTTCTTTTTTTACTTCTTCTTTAACAACATCTTTATTTTCTTCCTTAGTTTCAACAACAGGTTCTTCTGCTACTTCTTGAGTTTTTACTTCAGTACTTTCCTCTTGTGTTTTTACTTCTTCAGTTTCTTTTGCTTCTTCTACTTTAGTACCACAAGATGGACAGAAAGCACATCCTTCCTCAATTTCATTGTTACACTTAGAACACTTCATCAAATTTCCTCCTTTTTTTCATATATTACTTTTAGTAACTACTTATATAATATAATAAACGACAAAAAAAGTAAACATTTTTAAATTATTTCTTACTTTTTGAAATAAAATTAAATAATATTATTTCTAATATGTGACAAATTTTTATTTAATCCGTCTTTTTTTAGTCTGTACTCTTTTAAAATTTTCATTACACAATCTACATTACTACATAATATGTCATATTTCTCTCCATATGTATCTTCTATATAATATCCTTTTTGAATACATGGAGCTGTACATTTTTTTCCTTCTTTTCTATCTGCCACAAATGAACCTAAAATACAATATCTAGATGTCATAGCAGTTATATAGTTATCTACTAATTCTATATTTATGTGCTTACCAATCTCATTTATTTGTTCAATATTAGCATCAAAAGCTGGCGTAATAATATCAAAACCTAAATTTTTAAGAAATATTGCACTATAAGTATTAGTTACATTAAAAGAATAATCTGCTACAAGATTAAATTCATATTTTTTCTTTAAATCTAATATTATTTCTAAATATCTGAAGCTACCTAATACAATTGTCTTTATCCCCTGCTGAAGTAGTCTTTCAATATTTTCTTTTATGTATTTATCCAAATTATCTAATACAAGGTTTGGAATGTTTACACCTAAATTATATTTAGAATATTTATGAAAAATATCTATGCTATTTTTTATGTAATCTTCAATTTGAAAATCAATTCTTTCTAATTTTTCATTATATTTTTTATAATATATGTTGTCATAATCTTTATTACTATCATATGAATAAACTGAAAAAATTTTCTTATCGTATGCTCTATTTTCTTTTCTTACTTTATTTTTTTCTTCTAATATATTTTCAAGTATTATTTCACAGCCACTTATATTATTTCTAATTTTAAGTTTTTCTTCTATCTTTGATACAAAACTTCTTCTAATTTCATTTAACTCTGATACTTTTAAGAATAATCCTTTTTCAATATAGCCTATAACTTTTGTAAATCTTAAGCCAGTATCTTGAGTTTTAGAAAATACGTTGTAAATATCCTCTAATGTAATTTCTTTATTTATTGATAATTCTGGTATAATGTTTGTATTAAATGTGTACATTTCTCCATTTACAATAGTGCTTAGAGTAATTGGAGATTCTTTTTTTAATGTTACATTTAAAATTAATTCTCTATATCTTTTATTCTTCTGTAAATAGTTATTTTGTAATTCTAAATTTAATTTATATCTTGATGTTTTATATACTTTATCTTCAATATTAACAAAACTATCTTTTATATCTCCTAAATACACTATTGAACCTTTATTACATTTATTATTTAATAATTTCATTTTTTCACTATTTATACAAGTAACAATTGTAGATACAACACCTTTGCTTGTATATATTTCAATCCCATCATGAAGATCAATATCTTCTTCTAATTTAATTTTTACTAATTTTCTCTTTTTTCCAATAACTTTTCCCAAGTATAATCCGGTATTTTTAGGAGATAATGTAGTTATACTATCTTTATATTTAACTCCGTCTAAGTATCCGTGACTTTTTCCATTTCTATTAAACATTTGTAATAAGTTTTTTTCATCATTATCATTTATAACTATATCTTTATCCTTTAAAAATTTATCTATATATTTTCTATAATTGCTTACTACTAAAGCAACATATTCTGGAGTTTTATTTCTTCCTTCAATTTTTAATGATACTATATTGCTATTAATAATTTTATCTAATATATCTAATCCATATATATCTTTCTTACTAAGTAAATATGTTTTTTCGGTAATTTTTTTATTATCCTTACAAAGTGTATATCTCATTCTACATGGCTGTGCACAAGCACCTCTATTTGCACTTCTAGTTCCTATTGCAAGGCTTAATAAGCATTGTCCAGAAAGACAAACACATAAAGCGCCATGAACAAATGCCTCTATTTCTACATTTGTATTGTCTGTAATATATTTTATTTCATCTAATGTAAGTTCTCTTGCAAGAACTACACGTTTAAACCCTAGTTTTTCTAAAAATTTTACCTGTTCTAAAGAATAAACACTCATTTGAGTACTTGCATGCATTGGTAAATTTGGTATTACTTTATGTATAATACTTGCTAGTCCTATATCTTGTAATATTACAGCATCTAATCCATTTTCATATAATTTTAAAAGCATTTCCATTGCCTCTTTAATTTCATTGTCTAAAACTAAAGTATTAAGAGTTAAATACACCTTTACTCCTCTTATATGTGCATAATTAATACAATCAATATATGTATTGATATTAAAATTTTTAGCCATAACTCTTGCATTATGCTTACCAAGTCCCATGTATATAGCATCTGCTCCTGCATTAACAGCTGCTTTAAAACTTTCTTCATTTCCTGCTGGAACAAGCAATTCTATTTTTTTATCCATATAAAAAACATTCTCCTTTTTTACATAAAAATTATATCATTTTCGTTAGAGAAAATAAAGATGTAGTAAAAAATTTACTACATCTAGTTTTTTTATTTTTTAGTATTTTTTTGTCTTACAATTTCATACATGCTAATTGCTGCTGAAACAGATGCATTTAAAGACTCAATATGTCCAGTCATAGGTATCTTTACAATAACATCACAGTTTTTTAAAACAAGTTTAGATATACCTGAGCCTTCATTTCCAACTACAAGTCCAATAGGTCCACTTAAATCTGTATTATATATATCTGAAGCTCCTTCCATATCTAATCCATAAATCCATAAGCCCTTTTCTTTTAAATATTTTATGCTTTCAGTTATGTTTGTAACTCTTGCTATTTTGACATAGTTGCATGCACCTGCCGCTACTTTTTCGACTGTGTCAGTAACTTGAGAAGCATTTCTTTTTTGTATAATTACGCCATGTGCACCTAAACATTCAGCACTTCTTACTATAGCACCCAAATTTTGAGGATCCTCGATTTTATCTAATATGATTATAAAAGGGGATTCATTTCTCATACTCGCTTCCTCTAATATATCATCTATAGTAAAATAATTATACTCTGTAACTGAAGCTACAATACCCTGTGAATTCTTCAACTTCTCGTTTTCTTCTGTTATCATTTTATCTAATTTGCTTTTATCTGCTTCTACGACAACAATTCTCTTTTCCTTGGCTTTTTGAATTACTTGGTATACCTCTTTATTTCCTTTTTGTGCATATATTTTATTAATTGTCTTTCCAGAGACTATTGCTTCAGTAACTGGATTTATTCCATAAATTAAACTCATTTTATTTCTCCTTTTTTTGCTTTGATTATCTTCCGTATTTATATACATCTAATATAAGTGCAGCATCATTTGCGTTTATAACACCGTTTCCATCCATATCTCCAATAAGAATGTCTTCGTCTGTTGCATTATTATATTTATATAAGTCTAAAGCTACGGCTGCATCATTTGCATTTATCATACCATCTTTATTTAAATCTCCTTTTAAAAAGTCTGAATCATCTGCATTTTGTTTAACTATAACTGTAATAACTTTAACAGTTTTAGATGAATCTATTGAAGATTTATCTTCACTTTCTATTGTTATATTTACTTTACCTGTTGATTTTGCTACAAGTAAGCCATCCTGTCTTACACTTGCAACATTTTCATTTGATGAACTAAACTTAATTAATTTATTTGTAGCATTTTCTGGTAAAATTGTGGCATTAATTTTTTTAGTTTCACCAACAAGTAAATTAACTTCTTCTTTATCTACTACAATGTCTTCAACATCTGTTTTTCCAATTTGATATAAACTCATAAATACACTTCTATAAGTATAGTCTACATTGTTCCCGTTTGAATCTGTTACATTATGAAGAGTTATTTCAAAAACATCTCCATTTTCGTAAACAACAGAATCATCTCTAAATGTTAATAATCTACTGCCTGTGTTTTTTAAAAATTTTGTAGAATCGTCCTTATTTTGATTTGTTATTTCATATGTTTTACCATTGTTTAAACATTTAATTGTAACTTCTGTGTTTTCAGACACTGTATAATTTTTATAAAATTGTGCAGTCCAGTTTCCTATTCCATTATTAACCATATCCATAGGAAAGATTCCATTACTTGGCCATGCAACTAATTCATTTTCATAAGATTTATATCCAGAAAATTTGTGACATCCTTGCCATCCAAATGAAACTCCAGAACCAACTGCTCCTACACCCCACTGTGTATAAGATGGCTCTAATAAATTATATCTATGTCCGCATTCAACTGCATCACCATATCCATCATTTAAAGCATTAATTATACTCATTTGAATATTTCCACTATATAAATTTTCATTCATATATGACATTGATTTTGTATAAAATTCATCATCAACACAATCTGGCTTATCGAAAACATGACTTACATTTTTATTTTCTACATTGTTTAAATAGTATACTAAAGTCGCTTTGTGTTGAGCACAATCAGCAATATCCATATTTAAAGTTAATGTTCCGATGCCAAGTCCTGCTCTTGCAATATTTAGATAATCTGTTACCATATACAAAGCATTATCTGACCATTTACCTGCAACAAGAGGTAATGATTTATATACGGGTGTTTCATCAAAATTATTTTTTATTGCTTTTCCATGCTCATTATATAAAGCGTATTGCTCTTTTACCGCTTCAAGTAAGTTTAACTCGTTAGTAGTTAATTCTACACTATTTTTTTCTTCAGTAAAATTCGGATCTATAAATATAATAGTTGATGACGCACTATTTTTTCCACCATAATTTATATCATAAAAAATATACTTGTAATTATCTGCTTGTGTATAATACTCAGTCTTTCTTCCCATTCTTATTGGGTTTGGTAAATCTTCATTAAAGTACTCTACTTGAGACATTACTAAAGAAATATATTTACTTTTACCATTATCTGAAGAATATTTATATAAATCTGATCCATTTACTTTTAGCTGCTCGTTAGTATAAAATAATTCTTCACTTATATATGTTTGTGGAAATGAATAGTTATGTTTTTTGGCTAGTAATTTACTAACTATAACTGAATGTTTTTGTAAATCATATAAATATTTTGAATCACTACCATATGTATTCCAATATAAATCCACTTCGTCGCTTGTACAATTATATCCGTAAAATCCAGTTATCTCGTTATCATAAATATCATTTACTACTGTTCCTTTTAAAAAAGATGTCACTCCATTATATGTAGCACCATATGAATAGTTTTTACTAATAAAATCACCATTTATGCATCCAAATCCTTTGATTTCACCTATTACATTTGTCTCAATGTGCAAATACCAAGTATAATCTTCGTCATAATACGAATATGCATTTCCACCAAACGCAGACTCAGTAACAAGTTTAGGTTGTCCAAAATTTGAATTTATTTGTTCAATTGTGGTTGTTTTAGTTATTACATAATCATTAAATATTAAAAGTCCATCTGTTGGTAATTCAGTAGCTTTTACATGTGTTACATTAAAAAACAAAACACATGTAAACATTATTACTAAAGCTATTTTTATATTAACTTTTATCTTCATATATTTCACCTATAATTAATTATTTATTCCATGCTTATATACATCTAATATCATTGCAGCATCATTTGCATTTATCAAATCATTTCCATCCATATCACCAATTAGTATATCTTCATATGTAGCATTATTATATTTGTATAAATCCAATGCAATAGCCGCATCATTTGCATTTACAACACCATTTCTATCTAAATCACCCTTTATATATGCTGGATCATTAATACTTTTTACAAGTACAGAAATATTTCTTGTAAATGTTTGTGTGCCTCCTGAATTACTTGCAGTTACAGTAACAGTTACTGTAGCTCGTCCAGATTTTACTGGAGTAATTTTACCACTTGTGCTATTTATTGTCAACACATTTGTATTACTGCTTTCCCACTTTACTGTAACACTATCTGTATATCCTGAAGGACTAATATCTACTGTCACAGTCTTACTACCTTCTTCTAAATTAAGCGTTAATGTATCTACTGTTGAAATACTTTCAACTGGTACAACAACATTTACTTTATAACTAGTAGTAATTGGATTACCAGACTTAGTATATGTACCACTTATTGTTGCTGTTATTGTAGCAGTACCACTTGATATACCTTTGACAATTCCATTTTTGTCTACTGTTGCAACACTTGTATTACTTGATGAATAAGTTATATAGTTACTACAGCTTGTATTACTTGGAGTATATGTTACCTGATGTTGAATACTTTCACCTTTTTTTAATGTCTGTATAGTAGCCGCAACATTTGGTAATTGCATAGTCTCAATTGGAATAATTACATTATATGTATATGATGATGATAAAGATTTAGATTTATTAGATGCTGTTATTGTAACTGTTCCTATTCCACCGACAAAAGAAACATTTCCAATAGAATCTACAGTTGCAATATTTGTATTTGAACTAGTGTATATTATTTCATCAGTATCTATTTCAGGATATTTTGTTGTTGTAAGCTTATCTTGAGCAGTATAACCAGAGCCACTATTTACCAATTTAATATTATTAGTAGTTCCAGCTATAGATAGGCTTTCTAAATTTGATACAATAGTAAGATTTAAAATTGCTCTAACTTCATTTTCTGTTCCTTTTCCATGTATTGCTGTAATAGTTGTTTTTCCTTCTTTATCTATTCTAAATGTTCCAGGTTCAACATAAGCAGTAATAACACTTTGATCTCCTGTAATTTCCCAATCTACTTTTCTTTCAACTGTAGTATTTTTTGGATCATAATTTACATCTAATCCAATAATATTTGTATTATTTTTGCTATAATAATCATTATATATTATTGTACAATCTCTTGGCTCTCCAACTCCTGCTGAGGTAAATGAAAGTCCTGAACCAGTTATATCCATTCTACTTAATGGAACATTTATTGTAACAGTACATGTTCCAGTATAATCTCCACTTATACCCTGAACATAAGCTATAATTTTATATTGATTATTTTTTTCTTCAGCATCAATTGCTGTTACATTAATTGTTAAGGAATCTCCATCAATAGTTTCGACTTTAATATATTTTAAAATATATGGATCATTAATATCATATTCTATTGCTGTGTTAGCACAACTTACAACTTTCCATGTTATCTCTGTTTGCTCATTTGCATCTTCCGGTATATAAGTAACATGTATTTGACCATTAGATCCCTTTATTAATGTTACAAAATCTGGCTCAAGTTTAACTTGCTCTATTTTATTGTAAGGTCTTACAACAACTTGAGCTGTAACATTACTTCCGTCATATGATACAGAAATTGTCACATCTTCATCTAAAAGCTCTTGTGCAATAATTGTACCATTTTGTGTTACCTTAACATTTTCGTTAGATGAAACCCACGTTACTTTTTTATCTACCGCCGAATCATCTAAAACAGCTGTAAGCTTAACTTCCTCTCCAACTGGTACATAATATACATTTTCATTTTCAACTTTCTTTATATTATCTGGCACTTCTATACTTATTGAATTACTAGTAGTAGGATAACTACTTACATCTGCATATTCGAAAGCTGCTCTATATTTATACTCAGTCATTAAGTATGTATCTTCATCTAAAATGTTATTTAAAGTAATTTCATATACATATCCTTGCTCCGGAACAATAGAATAATCATAAAAAATTACTTTATTATTTAATGACTGAATTGCATTTGTATATCTTTGAAACTTTCTTGTAGAGCTTTCCTCCTCAGTAGTATAATTCCATGTATCACCTGTATTTAAGCATTTTACTGTTACAGTTGTTGAATCAGTAATTTTATATTTATCTATAAATTGTGCACTCCAATAAAATCTCTTTGAAACTAAAGACTCTAGAAAAGTTACACCTTCTGAAGGCCAAGCTTCTAAAATTACATCTGAAGCTTTATATCCTGAAAATTCATTTGAAAATGTATATGGACTTATTCCATATCCCCATCCAGTATATTCTGGATCAATAATTTTAGCTCTATGTGAAAAGTTTTGTGGATTTTCCGAACTATCATCTAAGAATAAGTTAATATGATACATCATAATACTTGCTGTAGATGAAGTTGCAGAGAATCCCAAGTTTTCTGCGTATCCTCTTCCATATCCTACTGCTGTTTTATAATACTCATCAGATAAGCCTTCAGGTTGTTCAGGAACGTGAGTTATTGGAAGATTCAACTCTGTATATCTATAACTTATTAATGTTGAAATATGTTGTGCAACTAAAAAAGCATCTTCATTAATTTGTAATTTTGGAAGACCTGCAGCTGCTCTTATTGCATTAATATAATTTGTAATTCCTTCTTTTTTACTAGCCTTTAAAACACCAGCTGTTAAAGTTGTTACATTTGTAGACTGAGGAATAACATCATATAATTCACTCTCTATATTTAAATTTTTAATTGCTTCTTCATATTCTGCTCTACCTGCTGACATTTTACCAATTTCTTCAGTAGTTAATTCTATCGGATCATATCTTTCAAATACGTCTTTTCCAACTGTAATTGCAGATAATAGTTTTTTATCTATATCATAGTCTAAAATTGCTATATTTTTATCTCCAAAAACAGCATTTTTATTATCTTTAACCATTGATGCAAACATCATTGGATTTAGTAGATAATATATACTATTTGAAATTTCTATATTTTCTCTTATTCCTATAGCTTTCATATAATTACTTTTATCCATATCTGCAAGATATGTTCTTATTGATGAACTTGATTCTTTAAGTTGCTCATTTATGTAAAAAAATTCTTCATTAAATACAAGTTCTGTTTTATTTCCAAGTCTTGTGCTTAAAGCATTATACATTGCTACACCCTGTTGAGAAATTCCCTTTAAATAATATGAAGGATTAGATTCATAATTTTCTTTAAATCTATTTATTGTTGTTGATACACTTTTGTTAATTAGTGCTGATTTATTATAATATATACCACCTTCAACAACACTATTATTATTAAAAAGACAACCATGAAGTGCACCATTTTCTTTATAGTTATATGCATCACCATAACTATAAGTATTTGTCTTATATGTAGGATCAACAGATCCAAAAGATATAATCTTATTATCTTCAGTTGTTTCTATATATAAGTAATTATTATAGTCACTGTCTGTGTAAAAAGTATAAGCATGTCCACCAAAAGCGGAATTTGTGCAAACTTTGGGTTCACCTAATACATTAATTATATCCTCTACAGTACTATTTGTTGTTACTGTAATAGCATATTCTCCACTTCCAACGCTAATCAAATCACTACTAGTCAAAGCAAATACTTTATTTGAAAAGGCAGTAGCACTAAAAAGCACAAGTATAGCAAAAATTATCCTTAGTTTTCTCATTTATATCCCTGTCCTTTTTTATAATAAAAAGGGATATTTATTAGTAAATATCCCTTCTGCAAAATACATAATATTTATTTAAAATTATTTTACAAATACTTTTTTAGAAGCTACAATTCCCATTGCAGAAATTGCCATTAAAGCTACAAGCATTTCAACTGGCATATCACCTGTCTCTGGAACTTCTTCTTCAACAACTGGTTCTACAGCTTTAAATGTAAGTTCATATGTAAGAGCTTCTCCATTTTGTAAATATTCAGCAAGAATATCTACTTTTACATCTCCTGCAGCTTTAACAGATATTGTTATCATACCTTTACCAGTTTCTTTATTGTATTCAACTTTAACATCTACTAAATCTTTATCAAAATCAACATCGATGAATTCAAGAATTTCTTCAACTGTATCTGTAATTATTCCTTCTGGTATTAAAGTAAATGGTATTTTTAATTCATCACCCACTGTTAATTCTTCTAGTTCTTCAAGAGCTTTTTGATCTTCTTCAGAAATTACAACTCCTTCAACGTGATGTTCAGTAACTAATACATCATATGTTGCTTCTTTTCCAGCAACAGTTAATTTAATAGTTGCTACACCTTCTTTAACAGCTGTTACAACACCATTTTCATCTACTGTTGCGATTTCTGGATTTAAAGATTCCCATTTTTTAGTTGTATCATCAGTTGATTTATGAACTGTTTCTTCATCAACTTCTGTTGTATAAGCACCTTCAAGAGTAAGAGTTTCACCTCTTAAAATTTCATTGCTTTCTGCAGCAGTATCTATACTAACTCCTGTAACTTTATTTTCTTTAACAGTTACATTAACAAATTTGTATAAATCATCACCTGTATTATTTTTGTTAGCTGATACAGCTACAACAGATGTACCTCTAGATGTACCTTTAATTTCAACTCCGTCAGAAACAGGTTTTGCTTCAGAATATTCAGCTCCAGAAATGAATTCTGTTTCTAAAGTATCCCATTCTGCTCCTTCTGGATTTGCTTTTACAGCAACTTTTGCAGTTTCACCTTTCCATACAATTACATCTGCTGGATCTACTGTGATAGATTGTAATGGTACGTTAACTGATACTGCAATTGTTTTTGTAACATTTCCAGCTGTTACTGTAATGTTTGCTTTTCCTTTAGCTTTAGCAGTTACAACACCATTTTGATCTACTGTTGCAACGGCTTCATTATCTGAAGTCCAAGTCATAGTATAACCAGCTGATACATCTTCTGGTCCTACTGTAACTTCATTTTTTAAGTTTTTAGTTGTTCCAAAATCTAATGTAAATTTATCTTGTGATACTATTATTGTTGATGGAGATGTTTTAACAGTAACTGGTAATGTTGATGTTCTAGTTCCAAGTGTAACTGTTATTGTAGCATTTCCATTTGCAACTGCAGTAACAATACCATTGTCATCTACTCTTGCAATTTCTGGATGATTACTTGTAAATTTAGGTACATCAGTTGTGTTTGATGGAGTTTTCTTTACATATTGGTAAATATCCATAGATTTTTTAGATGTTTTGTCTAAATCTACAGATGTTATTCCATCAAATACAACGTCTGTTGCTGGAATTTCAACATATAGTTTATTACTCATACTATCTTTTACATAATATGTCATATTAGTGTCAACTACAAGAACACCATTTTCTACTTTTACGCCAGAAATTGCGAAACCATTTCCTTCTTTTTGGTCAGCTTTATCTGATACTAGAAACAATCTTATATCTCCTGAAGCATCATCTTTTACTTTAAATTTAATAGTTACAACATTTCCTGTTACAGTTGAAGCATACTGAGGCTCTTGAGCAGTACCAAATGTAAATATTTTTAAAGATGGATCTGATTCTACATCTCGTACAACTGGATTTAATTCTCTTAAGCCTAAAGCACTTCCAGCTTCTCCTGGTACAAAATCATATTTTGTACTATATTCAGTACTAGAAAGAACAATTGGTTCAATCTTTTCTGAATCATAAGCTATTCTTGTAGAAATTGCTCTTGTACCAAATCCGTTATCTGGCAATTTGTCTAAATTCATAGTAACTGAAACTGTATCTCCTGGATTAACTGATGCTTTTCCAGTTATAGGATCAATTTCCTTATCTATAGCAAAACTTGCTACAAAATCTGCATTATCTTCTGTAATTCCAGATTTATTTTGATATACATCTACGACAGCATATAAGCTTGGCACTAATGTTAGTCCCATCATAACTAGCATTGTTAGTACGAAAGCTTTTAACTTAATACTTCTTTTCATACTCTAATTTTACCCCCTTTTATAGTCATGATTAGAAATCATATCTACACATATATATTAGCATATTAAAAATTTTTAATCAAGCATTTTTGTTTTAAATAACTAGCTTTTTAATATAATAAAACATACATTTTTTGCCATTTTTCAAATATTTATTGTTATTGTTTGATTTTGAAAATATTAAATAGACATAAAAAAGTAACACATTTCTTTTGATGTGTTACTTTTTTGTTACATTCTTTCCAAATCTCTTGTAACAAAGCTTTATGTTATTATTAATTAACATGTAGTTTATTGCTCATATTATCTTTTACATAATATGACATATTTGGATCTGTTACTGGTCTTCCTTGAGAATCAAGTTTTACTCCTGCAATTGCAAATCCATTATCCTCAGTTGAGTCAGATAAAACAAACATCTCAAGATTTCCAGATACATTATCCTTCACTCTAAATTGAATAGTAGCAATTATACCTGTTAAACGAGATGAATTGCTAGCACTTTTAGCTGAGCCAAAAGAAATCTGTTTTAATCTATTATCTGAAGGAACGTCTATAACAGCTGCACTTGTTTCATCAAATCCCAATGAACAACCTACTTGGCCAGGTATAAAAGCGTAAATATTTTTTCCAAATATATCTTTTCCTGTAACAACAACTTCAAGTTGTTCTGGATTAAATGCTATTCTATTAGAGAAAGCGCATATTCCATATCCATTATCTGGAAGTTTATCTAAATTTATAGTTACTGTAACTATATCTCCAGGACTAACCTCTGCTTTTCCTGTTTCTGAACTAATTTCTTTATCTATAGTATAATTTACTACAAAATCCGCATTATCTTCAGTAACTCCTGGCTTATTTTCAAATACACTTGCTGCAAATACATTTGGCGCTAATATTAGAAATGCAAAAACCATAATAGTTAGCATTCCTACTTTATGCTTTAATTTTTTCACTTTATGTCTCCTCCTTCTGCAAAACTATTTTGTTTGCAGTTAGATAATAATATCTCTATTTTTTCATTTCAATAATATCGCA
Source organism: Clostridia bacterium (assembly GCA_051886195.1). Lineage (GTDB taxonomy): Bacteria > Bacillota > Clostridia > TANB77 > CAG-465 > CAG-465. Next base: position 11,534 of record JBJEXW010000023.1, on the reverse strand, counting down.
ATAATAGACAATTTTAGACAAAAATAGTCAATTATTTTATCCTATTTGCTAGTATCATTAGTGCTATTTCACTAAATTCTAATTTTTTTTGCTTTTCAATTATTAGTGTCTCTTTTACAGCAATTTCTTTGATGTCCTTAATATTAATAAATTTAGGATTATATCCCACTCTATCTAATATCTTTCTTAAAGTAGTTACCATTAATTGATCTGAATTTGAGTGTACAATTTCTATATTGATTCCATTCTGCTCCAATTTTTCAATTAATTCTAAATTAAGTATAGAAATATTATCTTTTATTGAATCCTCTAATTTTTCTGGATTTATATTTACAAATATTTTATCTAATTCTACTAATATTCTATTTAAGCTATCCCCTTTTAATAGTGTATTATATAAATATTTAGAAGCATAATCTCTATATTTTATATCTATTTTTTCTCCAACACATGATTCAACTTTAGATTCAAAATCATAAAAAACATTATTTATTAAATTAGTGTCTTCATTTTCTGTATAAATATCATAATCTACAAACTCACCTATATTTTCAATAGTGTCAATACTTATACTATAATAAAAATCTCTATCTTTTCGTACATAAGTTTCTTTTAGAATATTCATACTAACATATCTATAGTATCCAATATTCGCCATAAAATTTGAAATACTATCTTTTTGTGATATATCTAAATGTACATTTTGCTTATCTTTTATATCTATTTGACTCAAATTTTCTACCATTCCATCAAAAGATAATACCACTTCTTTATTATTAATTGTTCTAAGACGTATACATGTATTATTATCTAAAAGTTTAAAATCTGTATCTAAATAATACTCATCTTTTTCTAAAGTACTATTTTTAAATATAAATCCCTCACTTTTCATAAATTCTTTTAGCTTTTCTTTATCTTTACAACAATATTTAGTTCTAGATTTTATTCTTGTTGCCATTTTTACTCCTCCTCTATTCTAAATCTTTTAAACTATATCCCATTTCATTTATTTTGCTATAAAGCATACCAAGTGGTAAACCTAATACATTATAATAATCTCCATCTATTTTTTCAAGAAACAAAGACATTGTTCCTTCAAGAGAATATCCAGCTTTCTTTAATAAATCTTTTTCATGACTTACATACCACATAATATCCTCTTCTGAAATAGTTTTAAAGTATACATCTGTTGTACAAGAAAAAGTTTTTGAATTTCCATTACTTGTATCAAATATTGTTACCCCAGTTATTCCTTGGTTTTTTGCCCCACTAAGTTCCTTTAAGTTAGCTATTACCTCTTCAATTGTTTTAGGTTTTTCATATTTTTTACCATCTTTGTATATAATTGTATCTGCAGCTATTATTAACGCTTTATTGTCATCTACTTTACTTGAAACTGAAAGTGCTTTATTTCTAGATAATTCTTCAACATATAATTTTGGATCACTACTTTGAGATCTTTCTTCTATGTCACTTGTAATTATATCATATTTAATATTAAGTTCATCCATTATTTTTCTTCTAGTAATAGACGAAGATGCAAGTATAACTCTCATAATAATCCCTCCACACTATTATTATATCAATTGAATAAAAAAAGTCAAATTTAAAGTATAATTACAAATAATTTGCATAAATTATAAAAAAAGGGTTGACTTTTAAAAAATATTATAATATAATAAAAGAACATTAAGCATCGCGGGATGGAGCAGTTGGCAGCTCGTCGGGCTCATAACCCGAAGGTCGCAAGTTCGAGTCTTGCTCCCGCAACCATAAATGAGGCTTTAAGCCTCTTTTTTTATTGCAAATTATTTTATATTATTTTTCATAAAGTATTGATATTACGGGCTTTTTAGCTCGTTTTATTTTTTTATATTTCATTTTGGCATTATCTATTTTACCTTATTTTTCCGACTCTTTTGACCAAAACACCCGCAGAATTTTAGAGTATAAAAAAACTGCGTGTTTTTTCTACTGCATTCTGTAATATCAATAGTTTGAGCTACTTTTTAGTAATATAAAAGTTTTTAATTACTACTTTAAAAATGAATTAACACGAAGAAATCTTTAAACCCCTTAATATAAGCTAAACACTCACCTATTCTTAAGTCCATAAATAATTGAATTAAGAACTCATTTTTGTACGGACATTCTTTTAGTGATTTATTTTGTAAATAGTTTACAAACTGATTTTCTTCTTCTAAAGTCATAGTTCTTACTAATTTATCTTGTTTATTACTTTTAGGTGTAATAACTTGTTTCATGGGATTTCTAAAAATATACCCTCTATCTAGTGCATAGTTAAATGCTTGATTAAACTGTTCAAATATTTTATTAATACTTGAATCGCTTAAATCTTTATATGTATTTACAAAGCTTTGTATTTTTTCTGGAGATATGTCTCCAATATTCTTTTCTACTAATGCACCTTTACATATATTTTTTTATAGTTCGTTAAACTATTTCATATTGTGCCTCAGATATCATATTAGAATTAAACTTGTTATCTAATATAGTAGTCATTAAATCTATTAATGTAATCCCATGTTTTTCAATATACACTTCATTTTGGTTTTGATACATTATATCTTTTAAATAATCTTTAGCTTCTTTTTAAGTATCAAAACATTTTCTCTTTTTAATACTTTCAAGAGTTACTGAATCAACATCATTATATTGTGTAATCCATTTGTTTCTATTACTTCTAAACTATACACTAATTACAGAATTATAAATTTTTAAAAATCCCTGAAATCCTTGATATTACTAAAAAAAGAACATGAATTTTAATTTTCACGTTCTTTATTTTATTTTTTTGGCAGACTTAATCTTTTTTTGTAATGCTTTGTTATTAATGAAAGTTTTATATTTTAGTCTAATTTTTGAATTTTTCAAACCTAGTTCTTTGCATAATATACTATATACAAAAATATTGGGATGATAACAAGCATCTTTCCATATTACATTTTCTTTTTCCCCATATTTTCGTAAAATACATGCTGCAACCGCTGAACTTCTTGATTCTCCAGAATCACAACAAACATATAGTTTATTTTTATCAAAATCTATTTTATCTATAAATCTTTTGATTTTTTGGGCTAAATTTTTGTTAAACGAATTTTGACTTTGATAATTTAAATCATCAAATTCTATCAATAATTTATTTTCATTTGATATTGTCTCTATATCGTCATTGTATGATGATATAATTATAGCTTTTATATTTGATAAATTTAAATCTTTTAGATTTCTTTTAGCCTCTTTTATCGAAGTAACTCTCAATTCCATAACGCACCTCTATTATAGTGGTAATATATATTCTAATATTCCATCGTCATTATCAATATTAACTGCTCCTTGTTTATGCAAAATAATATTAAACAAATTTTTATTTGGAACTTTAAAAATTAATTCTTTATCATTATATTTGTTCTTGTACTCATCTAAAGTTTTTTGGAATAATAGTTTACCATAACCATTACCTCTATAGTCATCTAATATATTAATTCTAATCTTGTTAAAATTTAGTGAGTCATTAATTGTTGATATTCCAATTATATTATTTTGTTCATCAATTAATAAATATTTATCTATACTTTCATCATAAATTCTTGGATAATTTTCTTTATCTATTAATATTAAATTAGTCATTTGTTCTAACCTCTCTCTCTAAATATACACACTGCTTTTTCTTTATCTCCAGAGTTGTTTTTTGACCATTCTGTAATTACTTTTTCAATACATGTTTCTTTTAAATTAGTGTCTGTATATTCTTTAAAATATTCTTCTTTAGAATACAACCTTGGTATAGTATTTTTTAACTCATTTTCTGGTATTTTATCAACCATACTTTTTACATATATAACTAACTCCTCATCAGAATATTTTTTTGAAACATCATTATCATCTGTTATTATTAATTTCCCGGTTCTTATATAATTCTTGTCCAACTCTTCTTGAGTATGAAATTTGTTCTTAGCTAATTTTAATAAATACTTTGAATATGTTTTTATAACATCCAATCTTTCAACTTCAACTGGTATAGTATATTTTGATTTTAAATTCTGCTTATCAATTTCGTTTTTGCATTTGGAAAGTTCCTTTAAATAGTGTGCTTTAAGCAATGCGCATCTGTGTCTTCCATTATTTTTTATTATATATTTATCCTTTTTTACTTCAGCAATAGATATTGGTTCTCTATTAAAACTTTCACTTAAACCTTGTATAATGTTTTTTGATGTATATTTTAGCATTGAATTACTTCTTATATTATATTTATTTCCTTTATTTTCTGAAAATAATGATTGCAATTCATTTAAAAGATTGTTAGTTTCATTTCCAGTTATATTATCTCCTATTATATCTGCAATGCAAATGTATTCTTTTTGGGGTTTTTTATAAAATCCGTTTTTATCTATAACATAACTTATTTCTTCTGTACTATTAATTTTTGAATCTTCTAATATTACTTTATCAAAATCGTTTTCTTTTATAAAGTTTTCTATTAATTGATTATTATTCATTTTATCACCACTTTAATTTTCTCATTATATTTCAATATTATCACAATATTTTTCTTTTCTCAACTAATAAATTATCATTAACCATAATAATATTATTTATTTTTTGAGAATACTATTTAAACTTTTCTAAAACACTTGAGAACTAAAAAAGTTATCGTGTGCAAAAGAAAATACTTTCCTTTGGAAACCTTTAAATATGGGATGAATATAATCAAAAAATTTATTGATAAGTGCTTACAGTTATTGTATAATTACTCTACCAAATTTAAGTTTTAGGAATGATTATAATGAATGAATAATCATTTGAACATTTTGGCTTAAAGTTTAATAGTATGAAAGTAAAAAAATATTTAACTAGAGATAATTTTGCTATAATTAATACTAATTGTGGAAATAATAAATTTATCAGATATAAATATTATAGGCAACCTTTTATATAATCTATAAATTTAAAGATTAGCACACAAGTTAATACTTTAGTAGATTATGAGAGGAGTAGATATTTATAGACAAAGATTATTTTTATGAAGTTCTATATGGTGTCTTTTTCAAAGATACCGAACATTTTTTATCTTTTATTGAAACAGAGCGCTTGTATATGTTAGCATATGAAGAATCTGAAAGAGAAATATATAAAGCTGAAATAAATAATCAAGTAGTAAATAAAAAACACGTGTATAACACATGTTTTTTATTTAATATATATTATCATCTAATAATAGTTTTCTTGGAATATTATTTGCTACGACGTCATATATTCCATAACTATTTATTATTTTTACAACTTCCTCTTTAGTTGCCTCTTTCCATAAGTATAGACTAGCAATATCAGCCTCTATTTCATTATAATATACATCTGGCACATCATTACCTTTTTCAATAATTTCTTTTACTTTTTTTAGTATATCTCTTAATGCTATTATGTATGTTCTATCTTCACTAAAATATGCATCTATTCCGTGTTTTTTTAATACTTCATCATATTTTTTTAATAAATCTTTTTGTTTTTGAATTATATCTCTCATCAAAGCAATTTCTTTTTCTTGCTCGTCTATAACATTATCAAGTTCTTTTTTCTTCATATCAATATAACTTTTATAAGCTATATTGTTAGTTATATAATTTTTATTATATTCTTTTTTCTTATTTATAAACATATTATTACTCCTTATTTTTAGTATTCGATATTATCTTTTCAAATTCCAATTCTTCTATTTTTTTCTTTTCAAATATATCCAATATCTTGCTTTTTAATTCTTCTTTTAAATAATCATATTTACTTGTGTTAGATATAACATTTAACTCAATCATAACTTCACCAACAAAATACTACCATATAAATTTATTTTAGTCAGCACTTTACATAACATTTTGAAATATTATAATATTTTCTTAAAAGAAATAATATAAAACTTCAAAAATAATTTTAAAGGAGGTAACAGTATGATAAATTTAAAATATCACCAGTAATTCATTGGAAAGTAACGACAGATTACAATCACAATTGTATACATTATTACAATTATTGGAGAACAGATAAAGAAAATCTTATCTGTAAAGCTTTTAAAAATAGTAAAGAATACTATTTAAAAATGGCTAAAATAATGCTAACATTTGAAGACTTTAAAAAAATGCAATATATTCTAATGATTTGTAATGATATATACAACGTTGAATGCAATTCCATTTTGTATGTGCTAAACTTATTACGTCATCGCTATTATTTTCAATTTTCTTTTTAAATATATTAGTCATGATAAAAAACTTAAGCCTAAATTACTGCCAGCACAGCCGGAAGATTATACACATAAAAAAAGATTGAAATTGTATAAAATTCAATCTTTTTAATCTTTTACTTTTTACTAGAATTCTCTTTTTCTTCCTTTTCTTTATCTTTTTTTATTTCTGCAAATCTTTTTATCTTCATAGTAGTAGTTTTTTCAAATTCATCTTTTTTTATTTCTAAATATTTAATTGCTTTGTATGAAGTTAAAGTTTTATTTACTTTCTTTATTTCTTCCCAAATTAGATTATATATTTCTTCATCAGTCATATTATCCTTTACATTTTCTTTTATATACTCATAATTTGGTATAACCTTTACAGAAACAGTTAAATCATCTTTTTCGCCTTTACCATAAACCATACATTCAGATATATATGGTATTTTACCAAGTATTAATTCTATTTCTTCTGGATAAATATTTTTTCCATTAGCTGTAACTATTACATTTTTTGAACGTCCTGTGATATATAAATATCCATCCTTATCTAAGTATCCTATATCTCCACTATTAAACCATCCGTCTTTAACTACTTTTTTAGTCTCTTCTTCCATTTCATAGTATCCAAGCATAAGTGTAGAACTTTTAATTAGTACCTCTCCTTCACCATCTTCGTTTGGATTATTTATTTTTAGTTCAGCACATACTACAGCTTTTCCAACCGAACCAATTCTTGTATCCGCCTCTGGAGTAAGAGCAGCAATTGGTGCTGTTTCAGTAAGTCCATATCCTTGTAAGAACTCTATTCCAATATCTTCAAACCATTTTCCTATTTTTTTATCCATAGGTGCAGCAGCTGAAACAATTATTCTTAATTTTCCACCCAAATTATCTAATATCTCAGCAAATACTTTTCTTTTTATATCTATTCCAACAGCTTTTAAAGCATTGGTAACATGTATCATAGAATTAACAATTGTCTCTTTTCCACTCTTTTTAATTGTTTGATTTATCTTTTTATATACATTTTCTAAAAGAAGAGGAACTGCAAGTATTGCTGTTGGATTAGTTTCTTTAATATTTTGAACAAGATATTTCAATCCTTCACATACAGCAACTGATGCCCCCTGAGAAAATGGATATAAAAATCCTATTGTAGATTCATAAGTATGATGTAATGGTAATACCGAAAACAATCTATCATTTGGTGTAAGATATACATAGCACTGGCATGCATATACATTTTCAGTTAGATTTCTATTACATACCATAACACCCTTTGAGGCAGAAGTTGTTCCAGAAGTAAAAATTAATACTTTAAATTCATCTTTATCTATTTTAGTATCTAGTAAGCAATTATTTCCATTTTCATATAATTTATGTCCAATATTTTTTACTGTTTCAAATCCCACATCTTTTCCATTCAATTCTGCATCTGAATACATCTCAATAAAATAATCTACACCATCTAAGTTTTCTCTTACTTTGTCTACAAGTTCTTTTTTTCTGTGAGAATAAATAATAGCTGATGCTTTAGATCTTTTTACTAAATTTTCAAATTCATTTTCAGGCAATTCTTTATCCATTGGTACAGCTATACCAACACCGCATAAAAGGGCCATATATGAAACATACCAGTCATATGTTGTTTCACTAATAATTACAACTCTCTTATCTCTAAGTCCTAAATACTCAATAAGCCCAGTTCCAAGACCAATAACATCTTCTCTAAATTTGCCATAAGTTATATCTTCATATTTTCCTTTATGATCAAATTTTTGTGTAATTAGTACATTATCTTTAAACTTTACAGTTACATCTTCAAAGACTTCTTGCATTGTATTATATCTAATTGCTGGAGGAATTGGATCACCTGGCTTATATCCTTTTTGTTTTCCTTTCTTTTTTACTTCCTCTGTTAAATCATCTATTTTTTCTATGTTATTCATTTTAAATTTAGGAAATTTAAAATCCGGTACCTTAAAATCTCTTAAACTCATCATTATCTTGTTACCCCTCTCTTATTCATCACTTGGTATTATACTATTTTAATATACAATTTGTCAATTGACTATTTGGTCGAAATAATTAATAAAAACCTTTAAATATATATATTTAAAGTAAATTTTTACATTTTTCATCTATTGTTTTTGTAAACTTTGATATTATTTTTAATTAAGATATTGACAAACATACAAAATAATTGTATAATAATGTACTCGCAAATGATTTGCGTATTTTTTTAGGAGGATGAAATGTTAGAAGTAATTACTGAGACGATAATAGATTCAATAAAAATATTACCATTTTTATTTCTATCATATCTACTTATTGAGTATATAGAACACAAGTCGTCTCAAAAGTTAGAAAAAGTATTATCTACTTCTGGCAAATATAGCAAAATCGTAGGAAGCATACTTGGTATAATACCTCAATGTGGTTTTTCTGCAGTTGCAGCAAACCTATTCTCTGGAAGAGTAATAACAATTGGTACATTAATAGCTGTTTTTCTAGCTACTTCTGATGAAGCAATACCGATATTACTAACATATCCTGAGAAAACAAAAGATATTTTAATTATACTAGGTATTAAATTAATTATTGCTATTATTGCTGGTACTATTATTGATGCAATACTTAATAACAAAAAAAAGGATACTGCTAAATTTAACAATGAAGAAATGCATGCACATATGCATGATATGTGTAAAAATTGTGATTGTGATCATGGAATATTAAAATCTAGTATCAAACACACATTAAGCATATTTGTGTTTTTATTAATTATCTCTTTTATAATTAACTTAGCTGTTGAATTTATTGGAAATGAAAACTTTAAGAAAATAATTCTTTCAGGTTCAATTTTCCAACCATTTATTGCAAGTATAATAGGACTAATACCAAATTGTGCTGCATCAGTATTACTTACTAAATTATATGTTGATGGAGCTTTAAGTTTAGGTTCAATAATTGCTGGACTTTCTACTGGTGCTGGAGTCGGTGGAATAATACTATTTAAGACAAATAAAGATATAAAAGAAAATATGAAAATATTAGGACTTGTATATTTTATAGGAGTATTTTGTGGAATCATCATTGATTGTGTTATGAGGTTATTATAACAATTGAAAAAAGATTTTATTTTTGATGTAATAAAAAATTCGCCAAATTCATTAACTGCCGAGGAAATTTATAATGATGTTTCACAAAATATAGATGTTAATCTTTCAACTGTTTATAGAACACTTAACAATCTTGTAGATAAAAATTTAGTTACTAAAGTTGTTCGTCAAGATAAGATAGCATATTATGAACTAGCTGATGATAACCGTGAAAACAAATACTATCTTATATGTGATAATTGCAATCATGCTTATCCTACTGATATGGGGAATATAGACAAATTAGCAAGAAAGATAAAAAAAGAAACTGGATTTAATATAACAAGTCATACATTAGAATTTCATGGCGTATGTCCTGAATGTTTAAAGAATGTCAAATAGACATTCTTTTTTCATGCCTTTTCTGATATAATATTGTCAGGTGATTTATATTATGACTAAAGAACAAAAAATTGAAAAAATAGATAAACTATACAATGCATATAAATCTGGTAAATTAGGTGGTGAAATAATGCCTGAGGATTCAAATCCAAACTTACCCATTGATAGCATAGAAAATTATTTATATTTTACATTACCTATGTCACTTAATTACCAAAGAAATTCATATAAATTATGGGAAAGTGCAAAAAAGACCTATGAGGATTCAAAGACAAATTTTATATTTTTTCCTAAAAAAGTTCTATCCTCTTCATTTGAAGAAGTTCAGTCTGCACTTATAAAGTATAGATTAGCTCTTCAAAAAGATAAACAAACTAAAATATGGATAAAGTTATGTGAAACAATAGAAATTTTACTAGATGGAAATATTAAAAATTTATTTGTTAAATGTAATTATGATGTAAATAAAATAAGAGATTATATGCAAAAACAACATAAAAAAGATTTTCCTTATTTATCTGGTAATAAGCTATGTAATTACTGGATGTATGTAATGTACCAATATACAGACATTAATTATATAAATAAAAGTGCTTTAACTATTGCACCTGATATTCATGTTCTACGTTCAAGTGTAAAACTTGAAGTAATCACTCAAAATGATTTTAATTCATCTAATGCTCAAATTATATGTATAAACAATTGGAATGATATATTAAAAGATACCAAATATTCTCCAATAGACATTCATACACCTTTATGGCTTTGGGGACGCTCTGGATTTAAAGATATTACTTAAAAAAGGACTAATAGCTAAACTATTAGTCCCATATTTTTATACTCTTTGTTTTCTATTTTTCATTATTACAAATACGATACCTGCTATACATACTAAGCTTATACATACTATTGCTACTACAGCTATATCTCCTGTATTTGTTACTTCAAAGATTATTGTTTCTGGAGAATCATTGTTTATTGTAAATACTAATCCAGTTAAGTCTTCGTCTAACTCGTATCCTTCTGGAGCTTTTATTTCTGTAAATTTGTATGTTCCCATTGGTGCTTTTTCTATTACAAATTCTCCATTTTCATTTGTTGTTGCATTTTCTACTAGATATACTGGTTCTCCTGTTTGTGCATTTTTTATTTGCTCGCCTGTCTTTTCATCTATTAGAGCTATTGTAAATACACATCCTTCTAGTGGTTCTCCTGTTTCTGCATCTAGTTTTCTTACTATTACTTCTCTTGTTTTTCTTCTATTGTCTACTTTTACTGGTTCTGTTATCCAATTTCCTTCTTCATCAAATTCCGCTACAAATTCGTGTGGCTCTGTATTTAAATCATATATATCTGGTGCTTCTATTTCTGTGTATGTGTATGTTTTTCCATCTTCAAATAATGTTAATGGAATAAATGCTTTACCTTCTTCATTTGTTACAGAATGTAATAATACTTTTCCATCTTTTTCTGCAATTTCAAATGTACAATTTGGTACATATTCTCCTGTAAATATGTCTATCTTTGTTATAAATGGTTTTACAACACCATCTTCTATTAATGCTTGATATACCATAGTATTTTTATTTGTTACATCTAATGTAACTTTTGTTATCTCGTTAGATAATTCATATCCTTCAGCAGCTTTTACCTCTTTTATGTAGTATTCTCCTAATGGTACATTTTCTAGTTTTATTATTCCTGTTTCACTTGTAACTAATTCTGCAATCTCTAATTTTCCTGTTTCTTCATTTTTTATATATAATGGATTTTGACAGTTTTCA
>JBJEXW010000022.1:0-49565 GCA_051886195.1 Clostridia bacterium | reverse complement strand
ACGCAGTATATGAAAAAATAGAAGAAGAAATACCTGCAACAGGAGATATTAATGTTATATTACATGTAGCTTTAGCTGTTACATTCCTAGCAATAATATTAAAAAGTAAAAAAAACATATTAAATTAATAATATATAAGTTTTATGGAGTGAATTAGTATATTCACTCCATTTTCTATTGAAAAATATATTATAATGTAATATAATTAGGCCCGAAAAAAGAGGGGATATTTATGATAAAAATTGCTAGTTTAGAAGATGTAGATGAAATATATAATTTAAATACTGAATTATTTATTGTTTTAAATGAATTGAAAAATGAAATATATAATCCTATAGCTTTTCCAAGAATTTTTATTGAATCAATGATTAATTCTTTAAATTCGGATTATATTATTATTGAAGAAGATGATAAGATAATTGGTTATGCATTAATTGAAGAGAGAGTATCACCATATAAAGATTATGAAGCTTTTGTAGAAGATCATTATGCATTTATATATGAATTGGTAGTTTTACCAGAATATAGAACAAAGGGATATGGTAGAAAACTTATAGAAGAAGCAAAAAAATGGGCAGAAAATAGAAGATTAACTAGTATTGAGTTAAATGTACTTGAAAATAATTATAGTGCAAAGGCTTTTTATGAAAGAAATGGGTTTGAAGAGTATCAGATAAAGCTAAGAAAAAAAATAAAATAATTAATAATTATCTATTAAAATGTGATATAATATTCATGTATTATTAATTATTTTAGGAGGTATTAAAATATGTGTATGAGTATGTCTTTAAAGACTAAGGATTTTTATTTTGGTAGAAATATGGATTTAGACTATAAATTTGGAGAAAGAGTAGTAATTACTCCAAGAAACTATAAATTTAAATTTAAAAAAGAAGAATCTATGAATAGTCATTTTGCTATTATTGGTATGGCGTCTATAGTAGATAATTATCCACTATATGCAGAGGGAGTAAATGAAAAAGGTCTTGGTATGGCAGGTCTTAATTTTCCAGATAATGCATTTTATTCTGAAAATGTTGATAAAGAAAAAGCAAATATTACACCATTTGAAATAATTCCTTGGGTACTTGGAAAATGTGAGAATGTTGACCAAACTATAGAATTGCTTAATAAAACTAATATAGTGGCTGTACCATTTAGTGAAAATCTTCCACTTGCTACATTACATTGGCATATAGCAGACAAAGAAAAATCAATTGTACTTGAATGTACAAAAACAGGAATGCATATATATGAGAATCCTGTACATGTACTTACAAACAATCCTACTTTTGATTTTCACATGACTAATTTATCTCAATATTTAAACTTAAAAACTAGTAATCCACAAAACTGTTTTTCAGAAGAAGTTGGAATAAACAGTTTTGGAAAAGGAGCTGGAAGTATTGGCTTACCAGGAGATTTTTCACCAGCTTCACGTTTTGTAAAAATAGCATATTTAAGATTAAATTCTGTATGTAAAGATGATGAAGTAAGCAGCGTTTCACAATTTTTTCATTTATTAGATAGTGTGGCTGTTGTAAATGGAAGTATTATGCTAGATAGTGGAATTGAATACATGACAACTTATTCTTGTTGTATAAATGCTACTAAAGGAATATATTATTATAAAACATATAATAATAATCAAATAACAGCAATAGATATGAATAAAGAAGATTTAAATAGTAGTGAATTAATTGAATATTCACTTGTTAATAGTCAACAATTTTTATATGCTAATTAAGAATTATAACATTTGACAAATAAAAGTTCATGTGGTATAATTCAAAACATGAATACATAAAACCGTAGATAAAGCAAAGTAGGTAATGGAGAAATGTATTAAAGAGAATGTATGTCATCGGCTGTGAGCATACTAATACACCAGTACTGAAATTTCACTTTGGAGGTCTTGTTTTGAACAATTTACTTAAGTAGGAACGAGCGGGTATGCCCGTAATAGCTTTTTGAGAGCATTCAATAAAATCTTTTTTTGAATGAATTTAGGTGGTAACGCGGAATTTAAAGTCATTTCGTCCTATATTATTAGGATGAAGTGACTTTTTTTATTGTAAATAAGGGAGGAAGTAAATAAATGGAAGAGAAAATATCACTTTTAAAAGAACAAGTAGCTGAAAAAATGGCTAAAATCAAAAGTACAGCAGATGTTGAAAATATTCGTGTTGAATATTTAGGTAAAAAAGGTGAAGTAATTGAAATTTTAAAAAATTTAAAAAATGTTGAAGCTTCAAAGAGAAAAGAAGTTGGAGAAAGAGCAAATAAGCTAAGAGTAGAAATTGAAGAATTAATAGAAAAGAAAAAAGAAGAATTAAAAGAAAAAGAATATGAAGAGAAAATTAAAAATTCAGAAAAAATAGACTTGACTGAACCTGTAGATGATAAAGTTGGATCTTTACATCCAATAACAATAGTTCAAAGAGAATTAGAGGATATATTTTCAAGTATGGGATTTACTGTTGAAGATGGAAATGAAGTTGAAACAGAATATAACAACTTTGAAGCTGTAAATGTACCAAAATATCATCCAGCAAGAGATATGCAAGATACATTTTGGTTAGAAAATGGTGAATTACTAAAAACACAAACTTCAGCAGCACAAAATAAGATTATGCTAAAGTATGGTGCACCACTTAAAGCTATATTTCCAGGAAGATGCTTTAGAAATGAAGCTTTAGATGCATCTCACGAAAATACTTTCTTCCAAATGGAAGGTATGATGATAGATAAAAATGTTTCTATTTCAAATTTAATATATTTTATGAAAACATTACTTTCAGAAATATTTAAAAAGGATGTAGAAGTTAGACTTAGACCTGGTTTCTTCCCATTTGTTGAACCTGGATTTGAGTTAGATATAAAATGCCCATATTGTGATGGTGTTGGATGTAAAGTATGTAAAAATGGAAGTTGGATTGAATTATGTCCTTGTGGTATGATACATCCAAACGTTTTGAAAATGGGTGGAATTAATCCTGAAGAGTATTCTGGATTTGCATTTGGACTTGGACTTAGTCGTCTTGCAATGATGAAATACAATATAAATGATTTACGTGCTTTAAACTCTTGTGATGTAAGAGTATTAAAACAAATGAATATAAAGTAGGAGGATAATTAGATGTATATATCAATAAATTGGATAAAAGATTTTGTAGATCTAGATGGAATAGATGTAGAAAAATTAATATATAAATTTACAATGTCAACAGCAGAAGTTGAAGGAATTACAAAACATGGTCAAGATGTAAATGGAGTAATTGTAGCACAAATTTTAAGTGTAGAAAACGTTGAAAATTCTAAAAAATTACATAAATTAATGGTAGATACAGGAAAAGAAAAATTACAAGTTATTTGTGGAGCACCTAATGTTAAAGTTGGAGCAAAAGTTGTATTTGCACAAGTAGGAAGTACTGTATGTGGACAAAAAATTGGGCAAGCAACACTTGCTGGTCAAGTAAGTAATGGTATGTGTTTATCTGAAAAAGAATTAGGAATTAGTGATGATCATTCTGGAATAATAATTTTAGATGATGATGCAAAATTAGGAGAAGATATAAAAAATATAATTCCTATAGATGATATTGTATATGAAGTAGATAATAAATCATTAACAAATAGACCAGATTTGTGGGGACATTATGGTATAGCAAGAGAAATAGCTGCAATAACTGGTAGAAAATTAAAACCTTTAGAGGTAGAAAATCTTGAGTTATATAAAGACTTAGAAAAACTAGAAATTGGAGTAGAATGTCAAGATGACAAGCAATTATGTTTAAGATATAGTGCATTAAGAGTTGAAAATGTTACTAAAAAACAAGCTTCTTGGAAAATGAAAGTAAGATTATTCTATTGTGGAATGAGAAGTATAAACCTATTAGCAGATATGACAAACTATATTATGCTTGAACTTGGTCAACCAATGCATGCTTTTGATAATAGAAAAGTATCAAGTGTAAATGTTAAAATATTAAAGGAAGATAGTGAATTTACTACTTTGGATTCACAAGTTAGAAAGTTAGATAAAGGTACATTAATGATTCATAATGATAAGGAGCCAGTTGCTATAGCAGGTGTAATGGGTGGACTTGCAAGTGAGATTGTTGACGATACAACATCTTTATTCTTAGAATCTGCAAACTTTGATGCAGTTGCAATTCGTAAAACAGCAAGTAAATTAGACTTAAGAACAGATGCTGCAGCACGTTATGAGAAAACTCTCGATCCAGAACTTACTGAACTTGCTATTGCAAGATTTATTAAAGTACTAAAAGATGAAGATAAAGATATTAGAGTTACATCAGCTTTTTCTGATGTATATATTGAAAGATATCCACATATTACAATTAATATAGATAAAGATTATATTGATAGAAGTATTGGTAAAGTTCTTCCAATGGAAGAGGTAATAACTACTTTAAAAAATCTTGAATTTGGTGTTGAAGTTAATGGAAAAGATATTATTGTTGATGTTCCAACTTTTAGAGCAACAAAAGATGTTAGTCAAAAAGCAGATATAATTGAAGAGATAGCAAGAATTCATGGATATGATAATATTGAGCCAAAAACTAATTTATGGGCTATAACTCCAGTTCAAAAGGATCCAATAAGAGAACTTGAATATTCTGCAAAAGAGTTACTTGCTTCAAAATATGGAATGAGCGAAGTTCATAGTTATGTTTGGTACAATACAGAAATGAATCAAGAGCTTGGAATAAAAGTTAAAGATAACTTAAAAATTGTAAATGGTATTGTGAGATTAGATAATACTTTAAGAAGAGAAATGGCACCTACAATGCTTTATGCAGTAAATAAAAACTTAAAATATATGTCAGAATGTAGAGTGTTTGAAATAGGAAGAACTTTTAGTTATAACTTTGATGGTAAAAATGCAGAAGAATATAAGGTACTAGGAATTGCAGTTGCAAGCACAAAATCTACAGATAAAGAGTTAGCATTTGAAACTAAAAAAATGATTGATAGTATTGTAAAAATAAATAAAAATCTAAATGTAGAATATAGAAACATAGAACTAGTTCAAAATAACTGGATGCATCCAGTAAATAGTTTTGAAATAATAGTGAATAATCAATCACTTGGCTATATTTCTGTTGTACATCCAAAAATAAAAGATGCTATTAATCCTAAATCTTCTATAGTTGTAGCAGAACTAAGAATTGATATACTTGGAGAAATTTCTAAGAAAGAAATTTGCTATAAAGAAATTTCTAAGTATCAAACAGTTACTTTTGATTTATCTTTAATTGTAGATAAAGATACAAGATATTCAGATATTGAAAACATAATTAAAAAAGCAAACATGAAATATTTAATGGATTATTCTTTAGTAGATATTTATGAAAGTGCTGAAAAATTATTAGGTAAAAAGACTGTTACTATTAGATTTACTATTGGTTCTTATACTGATACTCTAACTAAAGAGCAAATAGATGAAGAAAGAGAAGTAATATTATCTACATTAAAAAATAATAATATGTATATAAATGAGTAAAATATAAAAGATTAGGAAATCTTATATTTCTTAATCTTTTTATATTTTTTCTAAAGAGTTAAACATAGAAGATATTATATTTATAAAGTAATCAAAAGGGGATTTTTTTAATAAGTCTTCTTCAAGATATAGCTCTTTTGAATATAAAATTTCATCATCTATGCTTACTGTATAGTTTCCAAGATAAGTACCTTTATACATTGGTGCATCAATTTTTGGTATTATATTTTGAGAAACATATATTTTAGAGTATTCTTCTTCAGTTAGTGCTTCAAACTTTTCTTCAGAATAGGATTTTATATATCTTTCTTGTTTACCTTTGATTATAGGAATATCTATGTATATGTTTAAAAAGCTTGAAATATCATAATATTTATAATTATTAAATGTTTCTTCTAGTATATTTTGTGTATCATTAAATCTAATATCTGAGGTTTCGTTTCCAAGTACTACAGCAATAAGATTTAGTTTATCTTGACTAGCAGATGCTACTAAACACCTATTTGCTCCATTAGTGAAACCAGTTTTCATTCCAGTAGCTTTTGAATATGTTCGTAGTAGCCTATTTGTATTATGTAAGTTAACAGTTCTATTGCCAAAAGTAACAGTTGCTTCATTACTAGATACTGCAGTACGGATAATGTCATATTGTCTAGCATATTTAGCAATTAATGCCATTTCATAAGGTGTAGTATAGTGTTCATCTGAATCAAGACCATGAGGATTAACAAAGTTAGTATTTTTTAATTCCATTTCTTGAGCTTTTTTATTCATTAAGCTAGCAAAATTTTCTATATTTCCACCTATATGATATGCAATAGCAACAGCACAATCATTTCCAGAAGGAAGAAGCATACCATACAATAGATCTTTTGCAGAAACTTCATCATTAGGATTTATACCAGCTTCTGAACCGCCCACATAGCATGCTTGCTTTGCAACATTAATATTTTCATTCATATCGCAATTTTCTACTAAAATTATAGCAGTCATAAGCTTTGTAAGAGAAGCCATTTTTCTCCTTTCATTAGCATTTTTATTATATAATATTCTACCTGTTTCTTCACATATAACTACTGCTGCAGGTGAACTAATATCTGCTGCATATACACTTGAAATAAAAGAAAATAAAATAAATAGGTTAGCAACTATTAATTTTAAAAATTTTTTCATAAATATACCTCGTAATATTATATTTTATATAATATAAAAGTATGCATTTATAAATAAGAATAATAAATAAAAAAAGTAACATAATCTAATTGCTATATTTTTTTATTTAATATATAATTTTATTTATAGAGGTGATAACCTTGAAGAAAAAATTTAATTTAGTTAGAGTATATATTGAAGCCATAATTTATATTTTGACTTTAATTTTAGCTATATCTTTATGTTTAGCAGATAATATATATATTACTATGATTCCAATAGCTTTTATTGCAGGAGTATTGGGTCAAATTGTCTTTGGAAAGAAAATAATGACCAGCTTTTTTAGTGGTATTTTATCTATTGTTCTATTACAAATGAAAAATCCTGCATTGATTTGGAATAATTTGTTAGAAAGTTTAAAAATAATTTTTTTAGTTCTTATAGGAGAATTATTTGGATGGGCTGTTAAAAGAGTATATAGAATATCATATAAGAAGAAAAAAATAAGCCCAAAAGTAAAAAATGAAAGGCTAAATTGTAGTATGATTGCAATAATATCACTAGTTATTGGAATGATACTAAGTGGAAAATTTAATGGAGATTATATTACATTTTTTAAGGCAAGAAACAGTTTGAAAAGCTACTTTACTCAAGAATATTATTCGAGTAGCAGATTTAAAATTACATCTTGCATATATAACAACTCATTGACTAATCCTATATATACTTTTTACACACAAGATAGTTTATCTAATAATGTAAGTGGTAGATTTAGTGTGTATATAAAAGACAAGTATAATGTTCAAGATGATTATCAAGAGCAAGTAAAAAAAAGTATATCAGATAAAATAAATAGTGAAATAAATGAAGTATATGAAAATGGTAAAATACAAGTTTTTGTTAGTAATTCAGAATTAAATAATTTAACAATTTGTTTTAAGAAACAAGTTGAAAATATAAATAAAGAAGAAATTGAAAAATATTCAAAAGAAATAGCAGAATGTTTAGATATTATAAGTGTAATAGAAAAATTTGATGAAATCGAACAAATAAAATTAGTACTAGAGTCAAGAAACAATTCAAAAGAAAGCCTAGCATCATATATATTTATGAGTGGATATAATGAAGCGATAAAAAATAATAGTAAAGAGGCATATCTATATATAATGAAAGCATTAAATATAGAATATTTTGATTAAATTTAAGTGGAGGATAAAATGCAAAGAAAAGCTATAAGAAAAAGAAAGCTTTCTGTATTTACCTATTTTATAATTTTTATTATTATAGTTGGTATTACATCTCTAACTATAAAAGAATTAGATATTTCATCTGGATTTGAAGAAATATTGTATCAAAAAGATATTAAAAGCAATGTTGAACAAGAGAATAAATACTATATAAATAAGATAAAAAATGAATATGGAATAATTATAGGATATGGTGAAGAAGAAAAAAGCTTCGTGAATTCAGTCGATGCAAATATTCAATATGATATAAATATTGTAAATAACAACGTGAAAGTAATATATAATGCATTAAAAAAATATCCTAAAGATGTTTTTGATATTTTTAAAAATGAAAAATATAGCCTTTATATATTATTAGTTTCAAGTTTTAATGATAACAATATTGCTCTAGCTTCAAAAAATACATTAAATCAATATAGGATATATTTAAGTAATGATGCAAATTTTGAAAGAGCGTTTCATCACGAATTTTTTCATGTTTTAGAATATTATATGTCAGATAAAATAAAGTATTTATATTCTTCATGGAATTTATATAACCCTATGAATTTTGAATATAATGAAGATATTTCTAAATTAACAGACGAAAATGTATATAATAAGTATTCTTCTGAAGAAGAAAATAAAAATGCATATTTTTTAACTAAATATTCAAAGGTTTCAGCAAAAGAAGATAGAGCTGAGATTTTCGCTGAACTTATGATGTTAAATAAAAAAGAAAGTTATTTGAAAAATGGTACAACTATAAGAACTAAGATAAATTATTTAATTAATGAAATTTATGAAAATATTTCAATATCTAATTTCCATTTTTCTACATTCTTAAACTAGTTGCATTAAAGCATTATAACTTTACATATTATAAGAATCATGGTATAATAATTACACTAAAAAGAAGGAGTGTACAAATGAAAAAAATTAAGTTTTTATTCATAGTACTAGTAATTGCAATTTCTTTTAATTGCATAGTGCCAGTAGTTTTGGCTGAAGAAATAGAAAATAGCAATACTACATTAAGTGAAGATGAAGAAAAAGAAAAAATATTAATTTTAATTAATGAGTATATCGATGAAATTAATACAAAAATGATAGAGATAGATAAAAAAATAGATAAAGCAAAGGAACAAAAGGAATTTGAATATTATCCAGCAATAAGATTAAATGTTGATACTCCTATGTTTGGATTAACTTCTATAGTTGAAAATAAGCTAAGAGTAAAAAAAGATATATCTACGTCAGATGTTGCGGCAAAGTATTCAATAAGAGACATTATAACAAATAAAAAGATAAGAATACCAGATTCGTATTTGGGTGCTATTGTAATGTCAACAAAAGAGTATAATATAGATAAAAAAATGTCTTTGTCACAACTAAAACTTACTTTAGTAAAGTGTATTCAATATTTATCTCAAGTTAATAGTGTAAATGATTTTATAGATACTCAAATAAATAATATATTTAGAGATTATATAGATGATTCAAAAAAAGCTAACATTAACGATGTAAAATATAGAGTAAAAAAAGTATCAAATGATTTAGTACAAATTTCAGATAAAATTAGTAAACTAGAGTTTTTAGGCGTTGATGTTAGTAACTATAAATCTACATATTTAACTCTTTCAAAAGAATTATATAGCATAAATGTAGCTTCAAAAAATACATTAATTCTTGATTCGGATTTAAATGAACTAATAAAAAATTCTCTAGCAAATGAATCGAGTGTATTAGATTTAAATACTAAGGTGTCAGAAACTTATGAAACAAGTCTTGAAGATATAGATTATGCTTTACTACTTGAAAATGTTGCTAAAAAATATAACACTAAAATAGGAGAAATGAGTTCTTATATAGAAAATTCAACTAAAACAACAAAAAAAGTTGAAGGGGAAAAAGAAGAAATAATTACTACAACAAATTATGATGTTACATCTAATGCTACATTAGATTATTTGAAATTATCTTTAGAAGAAGTAAATGGAAAAATAGAAGAGAATAAGAAGCTATTAGAAGATAAATCAAAAGAACAAGAAAGCAATACAGAAGATAATAAGGAGAAGAAGACAGAAGAAGAATTAAAACAGGAAAAACAATTGAAAATAAATGAAAATTCAGATAAAGTTGATGCTTTATATATAAAATACAAAGAGGTTATAAATAGAGAATATAGATTCTATACAAGCAATATAAATATGTTAATTAAAGATAGTAATGATAAAGTTTCTACCATTATATCTGAAATTGATTCGGGAATAAAAGTAAGTAATGATATTTTTGACTATACAAAATATATCTACATAGATTTACCTGAATACTTAAAGAAATGTATAGATGAAAATAATATTGATTCGTCAATAGAACTTGAAAATTTAATAAAATTATTAAAAGAAGAAGTAACAGATTTATCAAATAAAAATACTAATATAACAAAATTATATAATGAAATATTAGAAGAAGCATTAAAAAGCTAATAGGAGATTAAATGAAAAAACAATATATTAACAAAAACGACATACAAATTAAAAATAGAGAGATAAACTTTAAATATGATATAATAGAGAAATTTGAGTGTGGAATAGAGCTTAAAGGAACTGAAGTAAAATCTATCAGAGATGGTATGTGCAATTTAAAGGATAGTTTTGCCCTAATAAGAAATGGAGAAATACTATTAAAAAATATGCATATAAGTCCTTATGAACATGGGAATATATATAATGTTAATCCATTAAGAGATAGAAGACTTTTAGTACATAAAAAGGAAGTTATTAAAATATTAAATTACATTAAGCAAGGCGGATATACTTTAGTGCCATCAAGACTATATACAAAAGGCAGATGGTTTAAAATTGAACTTTGTGTTTGTAAGGGAAAGAAGCTTTATGATAAACGAGAAAGTTTGAAGGAAAAAGAAGCCAAAAAACAAATAAATGCTTTTAAAAGCTAGTATTATTTTACTAGCTTTTTTTGGGTAAATTATAAGGTAGATTTTTGTTAATT
This sequence comes from Clostridia bacterium, assembly GCA_051886195.1. Taxonomy (GTDB): domain Bacteria; phylum Bacillota; class Clostridia; order TANB77; family CAG-465; genus CAG-465. The sequence goes on along the minus strand of JBJEXW010000022.1, from coordinate 38,642 downwards.
AAATATTTGCTGTTATTGTTACAATATGAGAACACTTAGAGGGGATAAGTATACTTGTTTCAACACCAGCAAGTATTATTCTAATAATGACGCAATTTCCATTTTGAATTATAATAGTTATTCTATTATCAATAACATTTAGGACATTTAAAAAATAGTTATTTTGAAGTTCTATAGAAGTATCTCTAGAATTTATTGGAACATTTTTTTCTCTAGAAGTCTTAGAACATTTTGTACAATATGTATCATTAATTATTAAACTCACATTCATTAAGATCACCTCAAAAGTCTTGGACATGGACATGTATTTCTTACGACTCCAATTAAAACAATAAAGGATCCATTATATAAGGGAAGATCAAATGTCTTAAATGTATCATTTGGAATGTTAAATTTAACAGCATCAAGTAACTCAAAGTGAGATATAGATATTGTTACACTATTAGTATTTTTAGATATAATATTTAAAACATAGCCATAAGATAAAAGAATCTGAGAATTATCTTCTATATTAGTATAGATATTGTCTGTTGTTACAGAAATACCATTTTGACATTTTATCTGTCTTATTGCTAAATCATAACATAAACTATCCATATATAATCACCTCAAGTTATTATAGTATATGAAAATAATAAAAAAATGTGAAAAAAATAAGTGTTGAAATTCAACACTTATCTTGCACTTTTGGCGTATGTACATGAATGATTAGTTCTAAATTTAAGTTGCTTATTTGACTTTATTTCTACAACTCTAAGACTTATTGTATCACCAACATTATAAATATTATTTCTATTATATTGATTTATATCGAAAATACCAGAGTAAAGTGGATTTGATACAACCTCTACGAAGTATCCTGGATCTTCTTTAACTTTTTGGGTTATTCGACATTTTACAATATTCCCAAGTTGAATATTAAAGTCTTCAGACTTATAAAGTGAAAGTCTAGAAAGCAAAAATCTACCATCATCTTGTTTTTTTAGAATAATACATTTTATCTTATCTCCGACATTATAAAGATCTAGCGGTCTTTCAAGTTTAGATGCTGTAATTTGGTTAATATACATTTTTCCTACTAAACCTTCATCAAACTCAAGATAAAGTGCATTATTTGAGGCAGAAACAATAGTTGCTTCAACTACATCGCCTTTTTCATGCTCATTTATTCTTTTTTGCATTACTTGTTTTCTAGATAATAGTATATCATTTTTATTTTTTCCTATTATTGTACAGTTAATTGTACTTCCTATAAGTTTATGTATTTCGTCATCTGTGTTTTTTGAATTTTGATATACTGATATATCCTCACGAGCAAGTAAAGCTCTTTTGTCATTAACTTGTGCAACTAAGTTATTTGTTACATAATCATAACCTACAACTAAAGCTTGCACCTCCTTTTCTTTTGTTAAAAGCAAAGACAACTTACTTTTTAACAAAGTTTTCATTTTAATACCCCCTAATCTTGTAGAAAAAAACTACAAATTTTTAATATAACATAGTTAGTTACATTCACAATATTTAAATTGCTCTTATATTATACCATATATGACAAGAAAAGTCAATTTTATGTAAACATTAAATTGAAATAATTTTGTATGAAAAATATTTAACATTGTGTTTTTTTACAATCTTTGGTATAATACTTGTGTGGAGGTAACAAACAATATGTTTAAGTCTGGATATATTACAGTTGTTGGAAAACCCAATGCTGGAAAATCTACATTAGTAAATAAATTAGTTGGATATAAAGTAGCTATAACGACACCAAAGCCACAAACAACTAGATTTAATATTAAAGGAATAATTACAGATGAGGAATCTCAGATGATTTTAATTGATACTCCAGGTGTACATATCCCAAAAGATAAAATGGGAGAGTATATGATGAAAAATGTTGAGAGCGCTATAGAATCAGTAGATGTAATTATATATATGGTTGATGCTACAAAACCAACAATAGATAAAGCAAATGAAACAATAATGCAAAATATTGCAAACAAGAAGAATAATGTTATATTATGTATAAATAAGATAGACAAAATTGAAAAAGGAAAAATATTAAAGATAATAACTATATATAATGAGTATTTTAATTCTTTAGGTGGAGAATTTAAAGATATAATTCCTATTTCTGTATATAAGCAAGATGGGTTAGACATATTAAAAAAATGTATAGTTAAGTATTTACCAGAAGGTGACTTAATATATGGAGAAGATGAAATTACAGATATAACAGAAAGAGAGATAATAGAAGAGATAATTCGTGAAAAGGCATTAAATAATCTTGATGAAGAAGTACCTCACGGAATAAAAGTTGAAGTCGAAAAGTTTAAAAAGAGAAAGAATAGACAAAAGCAAGCAGTTTACGATATAGAAGTAAATATAATATGTGAGAAGATGTCACATAAAGGTATTATAATAGGAAAAGATGGAGCAATGTTAAAGAAAATTGGCTCACAAGCTAGAATTGATATAGAAAATATGCTTGAAGATAAAGTTAACTTAAAATTATGGGTAAAGGTTAGACCTGATTGGCAAGACAATGACAACTATCTTGAGAATATAAAATCTAAGATATAATTTGTATTCATAGAAAAAATTAACATATAATATTACTATGAGGTGATATTAATGTATAAAAATTTAGCATGGAATCATTTTATTAAGACTGGAAACTTAGAAACATATATTGAATATAAAAAAATAGAAGCGTTAGATAATACAATAGATAAGAAAAAAGGTGAAATTATAGATGAGACTTATCAAGGTGAAAGGAATAGTAATAAGAGAAGTAGCTTATAAGGATAATGATAAAATAATAACAATACTTACTGATTCATTAGGGAAAGTTTCAGCAATTGCTAAAGGTGCCAAAAAAACAAATAGTCCGTATTTGGCTAGCTCACAATTTTTAGTTTATAGTGAATTTGTGCTTTATCAGAATACAGGATATTTTTACTTGAACTCGGCTTCTGTAATTAATACATTTTATAATTTAAGAATAGATTTCGACAAGTTGCAAATGGTTTTTGAAATGACAAAACTTCTAAATTCAGTTACAGATGAAAATCAAGATTGTGAAAAAATTCTTAATCTTTTTTTGAACACAATATATGCATTAGATAAATTAGATAAAGATAAAAAGCTAATTGCAAATGCTTTTAAAATAAAATTATTAGCTTTGCTTGGGTTTGCACCAAGACAAGATAAATGTTCAAATTGTTCAAAGCAATTATTAAATAATACAGATGAATTTGTATATTATGATTATATAGATAATATATTTTTATGTGATGATTGCAAATTAACAGTAGATCAGAAGAGGACAATAAGAATAAATAAAGCAACATATAATGCTATATTTTACGTTATTAGAGTTGAGCCTAAAAAGATATTTTCTTTTGAATTAAAAAGCTATGTAGATTTTGAACTATTTGGACAAGTATTTACAGATGCGATGCTTAGTGGAATATAAAAATAGGAGGAGAGTATAAATGAAAAATAAAGCGGTAACAATTGTGTGTGTGATTCTCATAATATCAGCTATAATATGCTTTGGCTATATATTTATTAATTCTAAAATTAAAGGGGAGAAAAAAGAAGAAAAGCCTGAGGAAACTATTAATACAGTTAATAATGAGGTCGTAGAAAGAGAAGAAAGAGGACAAAATGTCAATGTAAACAGTAGAATTGGACAACAACTTAAAGAATTAATAAAATACTCAGAAATTTATTCAAACGATATTATAGAAGAACTAGATAAAGGCGGAATATCTAGTAAAACAAAATTACTTGTAGGATTAGATAAAATCTCTAGAAAAGAGGAGTATCAATCATATTTAGGATATTCTGATGAATATAATAATACATATATATTATCTACAAATATGAATCAAGTGATTTCAAATTCTTTCGTTGATTCTACTCTTTCAGAAAAAGATGTTGACGGAATACTAAATTATGACAATGCAACAAATGTATATGTTGTTGTTCCTAGAGCTTTTCAAACTGGAAGTATAGGATATACTTTAGAAATACCATATAAAGTTACTGAGTACACAGATAGGGTTGAACTTGAAGCTTATAGAATATATGTAACAAAAAATATTGAAATGAATCAAGCAGAAAGTATTGTAGAAATAAGTTTGTATTATGATAAGGCAAAATCTATACAAGCATTAACAATAACAAACGATCCTGAATATTCAGAGAATAATCAGGTGGATTATGTAAAAGGAAAAATAGATTCTGGAGAAATAAAGACAGATAATATAGAAAGTGTAAAATATACATTTAATCAAGTTGATGGAGAATATAGAATTCTTTCATTTGGAAAAATAAAATAGTAAATAAAAAAAATGACATTTTTCAATGTCATTTTTTTATTACTATCTACTATAGTAATATTGCATTAATTGTTTCCATACTGTGTTTACATTATAAATGGGTAAACTTGCTGGTGTATCATATCCTGCCCATAAACATAAAGTTGCATCATCTGTAAAACCACAAGTCCAAACATCTTTTACATCGTTAGTTGTACCAGTTTTTAAGTATGTAGTCACATTTCCTAGATTTGCTGTTTTACCAGTTCCATATCTTGCAACTGCGTTTAACGAAGTTTTTAACATTTCAGCAGCACTTGATGAAATAACTTGATGTTCATTTGAACTTTTTGTTATTGTTTTAGATTCAATTTCAATATGATTAATAGTAGATATGTTTTTATATGTTCCATTATTGCTTATTGCATTGTATGCTTGTGCCATTTCATAAGGTGATATTCCATTAGTAAGTCCACCTAAAGCAAGAGCTGGATAATACATATCATTTTTGCTATCTATAGAAGTAATACCAAAGCTTTTTAGATATTCGTAAGACTTTTCAATAGTTACTTTTTCAAGAGTTGTAACTGCAACTGTATTTAAAGAATAAGCAATTGCATCATTAACTGTTACTTGACCTCTAAAAGTGTTACTTGCATTAGTTACATTCCATTTTCCAGATGAATTAGTAATACTTACAGGAATATCTTGAACGTAGCTTATTGGAGTAAGTATTCCCATATCGTATGCTGGTCCATAAACACTAAGTGGCTTAATTGCAGAGCCTGTCTGTCGTTTTATATTGTATGCATGATTTACTTGAGAATCTTTTCTTGAACTTATCATAGCAAGTACTTGACCAGATTTATTGGTAAATACTCCACCTAATTCTATTTCTGGATTATCTGTATAATTGGACTTAGCAATTTCATAGGCTTTGTTTTGCAAATTAACATCTAAGTTTAAATAGATTTTAGTTTTTCCATTTAATATTTTATCAATAGCTTCGGTGTTATTACAATTGCAATCTTCTTTTACTATATCTATAGCTTGTGAAAAAGCAACATTTAAATAAGGACTAATTGCTGGATTATTTTTTGCAATTTTTGAGCTTCCATTATTAAATTCAATATTAAAATTAATTGCATCAGAGTATTCATTTTCTGTAATAAGATTTAATTCTAACATTTTCTTTAATACTAGCTTTTGCCTATTTAAAAGTCTAGTTTTACTAGAATCATTTCCATAAGGGTTTAAGTTATCTGGTGAGTTAGGAATGGAAGCAAGTATTGCAGCTTGTGCAATATTTAAGTTTTTTGGCTCTGTATTAAAATATGTTATTGAAGCTTCATAAATTCCATATGCTCCATTGCCATAATATACTAAATTAATATAGCTAGCTAATATTTTAGATTTTGACCAATTATCTGTAAGATAAAGTGCACTACCAATTTCTCTTGCTTTTCTTGAAGGAGAATGTGAATCATCTCCTGTTGCAACCTTAACTAATTGCTGGGTAATAGTGCTTCCTCCAAAAGAAGAATCTCCTTTTAACAAATAATTAAAAGTAGCATATAAAAGTCTGTTAACAGATATACCACTATTATCATAAAAAGTTTCATCTTCAATTGCAGTAAATGCATCACCAACGTATTTGGGTAAAGAATTTATATCGGTATATACACTAGAATATGTAGGAACAAAATCTTCATCACCTGAATCATAATATCCATACATAATTTCAATTAAGTTGCCATTTCTATCATAAATATGAGGTACTGATTCTACATCAATTCTTGTTGTATCAAATCCATTCTCATATGACTTAAAAGCAGTAGAAATATATGGAATAAAAAATATAGATAGCATAATCAAAAGTATAATAATTATAGCTATAATAAATAGAAATATATTTTTTCCTGTTTTCTTCTTTTTAGCAATTGAAACATTGTTGTTAGATTTTAAATTGTTTGTCTTTATATCTTGATTAATTGATTTTGAACCACTGTTTTCATCACGAGCAGATAAATAGTCTCCTTCATACATAAAATGATCATATTTTTCTTTAATGGTCTTTTTAGATGTAGATTTTCCATTTTCAGCATGTGAAGCTTTACTATATGATTTCCTCCTTTTATCATAATTTTTTTTCATAAAGAATCCCTCCAATTTCTATAAAATATTAATTTTAAGATATAATATTAAAATCCGTCTAATATTTTACCATTGAAAAGCTTAAAAGTCAATAAAAATAAAATTGAAGTTACCATAAAAAAACACGATGAAAATTCATCGCGTTTTAAGCAAATTAGAGCATATTACTTATATATATTGAATATAATGATTTTAATTCTATTAAAATATTATTTAACTGTTGCTGCAAAGAAGATATTTTTTCTAAATTCATATTATCACAGGCTTCAATAATTTCAGTGAATATACTTGGTTTATTAATATCATCTTTAATTAATGAAATTTTTAAATCATATATTTTTTTCCATAATTGCTTGTCATATTGATTTGTGTTATCAAGCTCTATATATGAAATAACTGTTTCCTTTGCTTCTGGAATAATTCTTTGTTTTAGGTCTAAAATCCAATTAGTTATAGATAAGTCTATGTGAGCATTAATAATATCTTTAGAAATGAGTGTTTCTAGTATATCTGTTTTTTCCTTAAGAGGGAGTAGGGTTTCATAAACTGTTTTAGGTGGAGTACCAAATAATTTGTCTCTTTCATCTGCAGTATAAGTTTTAAATATATCTTTTTCTTCTCTATAAACTCTATTAGTACTTAAGTATCTACCTTTTTCGTGATATTCTTTGCAAAACTCTTTTTCAAGTTCTAAGTTTGTAATATTATCTAATGAATAATTAATTCCATCAATAAAAGTAGCAAGAGTAGCGGATATAGTTAGATATAAATTTGTTTTAGGATTAGGAGCTCTAAGTTCAATTCTGGTAGATAACGGATTGGCTAAATCTTTAACTAGACCTGCAAGTACAGTTCTATTTCTTGTTTCAACATTTGCATTTTGACCAATTGAAGCTACAATATGAGTTGGTGCCTCGTAGTTTGGTGTTAATCTATTTAAAGAATCATTGGTATTTGAAACAAAAGGATTTATTAATGAATAATTTTGAATAACACCCATTAGAACACCCCATCCAATATTACTTAAAAAAGCATTTGATTCAATTGGAGTTAATAAATTAATTTTTTTACCATTTTTTAGTTCAAGAATGATACTTAAATGACAATGTTTACCATTTCCAGCAACACCAATAATCGGTTTGGCATTAAAACTTACTTCAAGACCATAAAGTCTAAAAATTTCTTTAATTAATATTCTAGCTATTATTTCTTTATCTGCTGATTTTAAGGCTTCATCATATTTCCAGTCTACTTCTAATTGCTCAACTATATGATTTTCTACAGCCCCGTCAAAGGAGATGTAGTTATTTACACCACCAACTTCTTTATGTCCCATTTCTACATTAAATCCATAAAGATTTAATATTTCAATAGATTTTTCAAGAGCAGTTCTAACTACACCTTGAGTACGTTTCCAATATTGTTCTTTCAAAGTTTGAGATAATACTAATTTATCTATATTTATTGCATCATAGGGTGTTCTAACCCAAAATTCAAGCTCAGTTCCAAGCATCAATTTTATATCTTTAATTTCTGAGAAGTCTTTAATTCCAAGTTTATTATAATAACCAGTATTATTTATTTTTTCAAGCATATAATTGCTAAATTTTTCTAATGAAGAGCATAGTATGTTTCTAGAATCTATATATGTACCATTATGCATCAAAAATGACCATATTCTAAGTGTCCCTACTGGTAATTTAGTTATTTCATCTATATTTTCATAGTTATAATCTATACACCAAGTTGAATTTCTATCTGGAATTAAATCTACTCTGGCATCAGATAGAGTAGCGAGGCTAGACAAACTGACAGAAGACCCATCTGTTTGTATACCATTATTCATCATTGAGTCAAAATTATCTAAAAAATATTTTACTGGGATTTTTTCATCTGTATCGTTGCCCCATAAATCTATTCCAACAAATGAAATAAATTTAATTTCTTTATGTTCTTCAAAAATTTTAGAAAGATCATCTTTATTATATTTTTCTTTTGGTATTGTATAAAGTAAATTTTCTTCTAAAAAAAATCTTTTTTCCATATTTACACCTCTTTTATAATAAAAAAGCCAGTGTCAATAGGGCACTGGCAAATGTTTTTTATTCTACTGTAACAGATTTAGCAAGGTTTCTTGGCTTATCTATGTCACAGCCTCTTAATTTAGCAGTTTCATAAGCAACAAGTTGTAAAGCTGCAACTGTTAGAATTGGTTGAGTAAAATCTGTTGTTTTAGGTAATATTATAGTTTTATCTGCAAATTCACTACAATTATCTTTGTGATTTTCAGTAGTAACAAAAATAGAGTAGGCTCCCCTTGCTTTAGTTTCTTTAATATTACTTACTGTTTTTTCAAATAAGTTTTCATCGGTTGCTATAGATATAACTGGTGTACCTTTATCTATTAAAGATATTGTACCATGTTTTAGTTCACCAGCACTATAAGATTCAGAATGCATATATGAAATTTCTTTAAGTTTTAAAGAACCTTCCATACATACTGTAGAATCAATTCCTCTTCCAATAAAGAATAAATCATTATGATTATATATATCTTTGGCAATATCTAAGTATTTATATGTATCAGAAATTACAGAAGATATTTTATCTTTAATACTTAATAAATCATCTTTTATATCTTTGGCCATTTGTTCTGTAAGAAGACCTTTTTGTTCCATAGCCATTAAAGCTAGAGTAGAGAATACAGCCACTTGAGATGTATAACCTTTTGTTGTAGCAACAGCAATTTCTGGTCCTGCATACGTGTAAATACATTTGTCAACTTCTCTTGCAATAGTAGAACCTACAGCATTTACTATGCCTACAACATAAGCTCCTTTTTCTTTAGCAAGTCTTAAAGCAGCTAATGTATCAGCTGTTTCTCCAGATTGTGAAACAACAATTAGTAGAGTAGAAGGAGTAATTAATTCTTCTGAATATCTATACTCTGAAGCTATTTCAACCATTGCTGGTATTTTTCCATAGGCTTGAAGTAAATATTTACCAACAAGTGATGCATGCATAGCACTTCCACAAGCAACAATATGTATTTTATCAAATTTAGAGAAATCTATATCTTTATATGTGCAGTTAGTGTAATATCTTTCAAATATGTCACTAATTGCTTTAGGTTGTTCATAAATTTCTTTTAACATAAAATGATCATAACCATTTTTTTGGTATTGGGCAGCATTCCAAGTAGCAGTTTCAGATTTCTTTTCAATTTGTTTCATATCACTATTATAAAAAGTAACAATATCTCTTGTTATTTTTACAAATTCACCTTCTTCAATTAAAGAATATTTATTTGTATATTTTAAAATAGCAGATATATCTGATGCTGCAAAGTTACCATCATGAGAATATCCAATAACTAGAGGACTATCTTTTCTTGTTGCATATATATTAGTTGGATCATCTTCATAAATAACATCAAAGGCATAAGAACCTCTAAATACTTTACACGCATCGATTAAAGCTTTTAATTTGTCATTTGTTTGAGAATAGCAATAGTCTATATATGCTGCTGCAACTTCAGTATCAGTTTCAGTTTTAAACTCGTAACCTTTTTGCTTTAATTCTTCTTTTAAAATAGAATAGTTTTCAATTATTCCATTATGAACTAATGTAACTTTACCAACTTGATGTGGATGTGCATTAGTTTCGTTTGGCTCACCATGTGTAGCCCATCTAGTATGTGCAATTGCACAACATGCTTTTGTATCTATTTTGGAAAGCTTTTCCTCTAAATTTGAAATTTTTCCTTTAGATTTAACGATATCAATTTTTTCTCCGTCAAAAAAAGCGATACCAGAAGAGTCATAACCTCTATATTCTAAGTTTTTTAGGCCAGTAATGGCCACCTCTACAGAATTAGTTTTTCTTGTAGTATATCCAATTATTCCACACATATTAATTTACCTCCTAAAATATTATAATTTTTTCAATGTTCGTGTCTTTATATTTTATTAGAATAAATATAGTTTTGTTACAATAGAGATTTTGTTTTTTGACTATATTTTAACGACTACTAATATGCCGTGGTAGCATCCGCTGACTTTCGACAACTACCATCCTCGTCAACATAAATTAATATGTCCATGCGCTAAGAGTAAAAATTGTGTATAAATTTCACCTCCATCAAAATTTACACTTTTGCTCATTATATTATATACTTTTTTTATTGTCAAATGACAGATTAATGAAAATCCAAAATTATGTAATTATATTTAAGGAAAACTTTTAGTATTAACTTAATATGAAAAAAATGTGAAAGTTAAAAAAATACTACAAGTATAAACTACTTTTTTTAATAAAATCTTTGACAAAGTATGTGTTTATGATATAATTTTTATATATAATGACGATATTGTAGTCATAAGGGGGAAAAATGGTTAAAAGAAAATTAGGGTTTAAAGCAATAATCTCATTTGTTATTATATGTATTATTACTTCAACTATAAATTTTCAACAAATAAAGGCAACAATTTCATCTAATTTGCCAGTATCATATATGGATGAGAATTTTCCAGATTCATATATGCCGTATATAAATGCTATGAAGCAAAAACATCCTAATTGGATATTTAAAGCTGTTCATACTGGTTTAGATTGGAATACAGTTTTATCTCATGAATCATATGAAGTAAATGATGGAATAAGCTTAGTTGAAGATATTTTTGCAGCAGAATGGAAAAGAGATGGACAAAATTATTATAAAGATGGATCATATGTTACTGCTTCAAAACAAGGTGTAGCTTATGTAGTTGATCCACGTAATTTCATTAATGATAGTGGAATATTCCAGTTTGAAACATTAAGTTTTTCGAGTGCTTCTCAAAATGTCAATGCTGTTCAAGGAGTGCTTGAACCTACACCAATGGGAAGTTCATATAAGAGTCAATATAAATATTATGGAGAATGGAAAGATTTAGGAACAACTTATGCTGAATTAATATTTAACTTATCCAAAGAAGTAGGAATTAATCCTGTTCATATTGCTTCAAGAATAAGACAAGAAAATAGTGGAAATATAATTAATGGAAGTTTAATAAACGGAGATTATGGAGTATATAATTTCTTTAATATTGGAGCATATGATACAGCAAATGCTTCAGCAATAACTAATGGATTAAATTATGCTAGAAATCAAGGATGGACAAGTGTATCAGCTGCAATTAAAGGTGGAATAGAATATATATATAATAAATATGTAAAATGGGGACAAGATACAATATATTTTGAACGTTTTGATGTAAATAATCCAGGAACAGCTCAATGGTTATTAGGAACTGGATATATGACTAATATATTTGGTGCTAAAAATGAAGCAAGTATGTCATATAATACTTATGAAAGCTATGGAATGTTAGATTGCGCTTTTGAATTTCATATTCCTGTATATGAAAATATGCCAGAAGAGGCAGCAAGTATGCCGTTGCCAAGTGATGTATATTTTACACAAGATAATACAAGAGTTTATTTAGATGATCCATCAGATTCAGGAGTTACAGATGAATTCTGGATTAGAACAGGTCCTGATACAATAGCAAGTATACTTGAAAAAGTATATGAAACAAAAGATGGAGCACAAAATAGGACAAAATTTACTAGAATAGGAATTGGACAAAATACCCTTTATGATAAAATTCAATATGACGATGGACGAGTAGGATATATATTGAAAAAATGGATTTATGAATACAGCTATACAAAAGTAGATTCTGTAAGTTTAAATACAACATATTCAGATTTAAATGTAGGAGATACATTACAATTAGTAGCAACTATAAATCCAAATAATGCAGAAAATAAAAATGTAAGTTGGTCAACATCAGATGAAAATATTGCAACTGTAGATCAAAATGGAAATGTAAAAGCAATAAATGATGGTGTGGCAACAATAAAAGTTACAACCCAAGATCAAAGTAAAACTGCAATTTGTACAGTAAACGTAGTGTCAAATAGAGTTACAGGAATTACTTTAAATAAAGATTGTTATATATTAAATATAGAAGATACTTTAGCTATAATTCCTAAAATAACTCCAAGTACAGCAAAAAATACTAATTATACAATTACTTCTTCAAATAACGATGTAGCAAGTGTAAGTAATAACATTATATATGCAAAAAGTGAAGGGGAAGCAATAATAACATTTAAAACTGAAGATGGAGGCTATACTGCTCAAGCAAAAGTAATTGTCACAACACAAAAGAAAGATATTTATCTAGATAGCTCTTTAAGATTAGAAAACAATATAATTACTAAAATAGATTTAAGTAGTAATACAGTAGCTAATATAAAAAATAAGATAACAACAGAATATCAAACAACAGTAACAAATATAGATGGTAAAGAATTAACAGATGAAGATAAAATTGGAACTGGAACAATAATTCAATTTAAAGAAAATGGAAATGTAGTAGAAGAATACACATTTTTAATTTATGGTGATGTAGATGGATCAGGAACAATTAATGCAAGAGATTTATTAATGTTACAGAGATATTTACTTGGAAAAGCACAGATAAAAGACATACAAATTAAAGCAGCAATAACAGATAAAGTAAGTCAAGCACCAAAGGCTGCAGACTTATTGAAAATTCAAAGACATATACTAGGAAAATATACTATTGAACAATAGGGGGAAAAATAAATGAATTTAAGTGGATGTATAGAATATATGAAACAAAAGCATGAAGGACAACTTAGAAAGCAGGGAACACCATATTTTATGCATCCACTTGAAGTTTCTAATATATTAAAAACAAAAGGATTTGATGAAAATTATCAAATAGCTGGATTATTCCATGATTTACTTGAAGACACAGATACTACTTATGAAGAAATTTTAACTCTAACTAACGAAAAAATAGCTAGTGTAGTTAAAATTGTTACCAAAGAAAAAGGATATATAATGAGTGAATATATTGATAGAATTTCAAAAGATGAGATGGCAAAGATGGTTAAATTAGCAGATAGAATTCATAATATTTCAGAAACTTATTTAGCAGATAAGGACTTTATAGATAAATATGTAAATGAAACAATTGAATGGTACTTAGATTTAGCCAAAGGAACAATTTTTGAAAATGATTTAAAAGAAAGTTTAACTTTATTAGAAAAAAGGAGAAATTCATAATGGAATATATAGAAAATCCAAAATGTGAAGAATTAAAAAAGCAAGGGAAAATAAGAGAAGCAGCAGAACAGCTAAAAAAAGAAATACAGCTTAATTTAATTAGAGTACATAATTTATATTCGGATAATAAATTTAGAGAAGATGAACTATTTGAAGCAACATCATCAGATTATGCACGAAATAAAGATAGAGAACTAATATATAAGATAAAAGAATATTGGAGAATTGCTGGAGTAATATCTGGAATAGATGGAATGTACACAGAAATGGATGCGGATAAAGAAAAATACAATGAAGAAGAAAAATACAAAGAATATTTAAAAGAAAAAAAGAAACTTGTTAAATTGTACAAAAAGGAATTGAAAAATATAAATTAAAATGGAGGAAAAGATATATGAATAAAAAAAATTTAGTAAAAGTTATAGCATTTATATTTGCTTTTATTATATTAATTGAAAGCAATTTGTATGCAGCAAGTTTAACTGGAAATTCAAACATATATGTTGGAGATACAGTAACTGTTACTTTTAATTTTGGTCAAAACGTGGGTGCATATGATAATATTTCAGTTTCATATGATACTAGCATATTTGAATACGTTTCAGGTGATAGTACAAGAGAAGAACTATGGTGGGATCAAAGTGAAGAGTCTAAAGGAATAAGTACAAAAACATATACATTTAGAGCAAAAAAATCTGGTACATCAAGAATTACTGTTGTGGCAAATGGTGTAACTAGTTCAGACGATGCAATGACTCCTCTTGGAACAATTACAGCAGAAAAAATGGTTAATGTATCAGAAAGAGTACAAGAACAACCACAAGAAAAACCTAGTGATACAGTAAACACACCAGGAAATATTAATTCAGGTTCAAATACTGCAAGTGGAAATAATTATTTGAAGTATTTACAAATTAGCGAAGAAGGACTAACTCCTAATTTTACTAGAAATGTTACAGATTATGCTATATCAGTTGGAGAAAACGTTAACTCTATAGATGTACTTGCTAAAGCAGAAGATGCAAATGCAAGAGTAGAGATAACTGGTAATACTAACTTGGTTGATGGAGATAATGTAATCAATATTAAAGTTACAGCAGAAAATGGATATTACAGAATATATAGTATTATAGTTACTAAGAGTGCAAATAAAGAGAAATCTAATGCCTATTTGCAAGATTTAATCGTTGAAGGATATTCTTTAGACAGAGAATTTCAGTCTGAATCTTTAGAATATAATATAGGAGAAATATTATCAACAGTGGATTTTCTCAATGTTGTTGCTACAACAAAAGATAAAGATGCAAAAGTTGAAATAATTGGTGCAGATTCATTGTTAAAATCTGGAGAAGGTGAGATAATAATTAAAGTAACAGCTCCAGATGGAACAACTACTAAAGAATATAAGATAAAATATACTATTAAAGAGGCAACAGAAGAACAAATTGCACAGAAAGAAATGAAAGATTATTTAAAAGATATACAAAATGGAAAGAGCAAGAAAGAAATAGTAGTTGCATATTTAAAATATATTTGGACAGCAATTAAGAAAAATTATTTACTTGTTACAATGTATGTTCTAGCTTTAATTGAGCTTGTAGTTATTTTAGTATTAAATAAAAAACTAAGAAAGAAAAATGATATAAATGATGATTCAAATGATCAAGATAAAACAATATTAAAAGTTGAACAAGAAAAAAAAGAAGAAACAAAACTTTCAGATTCAAATATTCAAGAAAGTGTAAAAATAGAGCCTCCAAAAGTTGAACTCTTAGAGGAAGTAATACCTCAAGAGAATGAAATAACAAAAATTGGAAGAAAAGGAAGCCTAGAGAAATCAACATATAAAGCAGATGAAATTCAATCTGAAGGAATTAAGCTTGTAGATTTAGACAAAAATGAGGGCCCAAAAGATGAATTGACTTTTAATATATTCGAAAATTTAACTGATGATGATATAAAGAAGATGTTAGAAGAACAAATTGATCAAGATAATAAATAAAAAACAATAAGGAACTTCAAAATGAGGTTCCTTATTGTTTTCTATGTTAATAATCGTTGTTATTGCAATCATCAAGATTGGCATTATTTATGTTTGGCTTTTTCCACCCAGGAATATCTGAACGAATAATTGAACCAATTAGATTTTCTCTTACTTTTGGAATATCTTTTCTTAATTGAATAATAATGTTTTTCATATATTCACGCATAGTGTATCCATCTTTTGGACAACATTTTCCCATTACTGGAAAGTTCAATTTCCTTGCCAATGCTCTTGTTTCTTTTTCATATACATATATCATAGGCCTAATAATTGTTATATTATTGTTACCAAATGTTGTAACAGGAGAGAAAGTATGTATATTGCCATTAAGACACATATTCATAAGTAAGGTTTCAATAGCATCATCTAAGTGATGCCCTAAAGCTATTTTATTACAACCATGTTCAATAGCAAGAGTATTTAACATACCTCTTCTTAAATTTGCACATAGTGAACAAGGATTTTTTTCTTGACGTACATTAAATAAAATATTAGATAAATCTGAATGATAAATTACATATTCAACCTCTAACTTTTTACACATTTCTTCAAGTTTTTCAGTTTTAAAAGTATCACTATCTGGATGAATAGTTATAGCAATTATATCAAAATGTTTAGGATAAAATCTTCTTAGTGTATGAAGTGCATAAAGTAGGGTAATACTATCTTTTCCTCCAGATAAAGCAACAGCTATTTTATCTCCTTCATCTATCATATTATAATCATCTATTGCACGTCGTATATGACCTGTTATTGTTTGTAACATTTTTACCTCCGAATAAAACTCTAATTAGTTTAACATAATCTAGTAAAAAAAGCAATATAAATACTTGTATTTTATTGACTATCATTATTTTTTTTGATATAATGAAATGGCTAAATATAAGCACTTTTAAGGTGCTTTTTAAATTTGATAAGAAATGGAGATATGTATAATGGAACCAGTAGAAATTAGAGAGAAATATATTAATTTTTTTGAATCAAAAGGACATAAACAAATTCCTAGTGCTCCAGTTGTACCAGAAAATGATCCTTCAGTATTATTTAATACAGCTGGAATGCAGCCTTTAGTACCATATTTAATGGGACAACCACATCCATATGGAACTAGACTTTGCGATTATCAAAAATGTATGAGAACAAATGATTTAGACGAAGTGGGAGATGTAACACACCATACATTTTTTGAAATGCTTGGAAATTGGAGCTTAGGAGATTATTTTAAAGAAGAAAGCATTGCTTGGAGTTTTGAATTATTAACAAAAGTGTTAAATATTCCTATTGAGAGACTTGCCGTTACTATATTTAAAGGAAATGATATAGTTGCAGCAGATGATGAATCAGCAAATATTTGGAGAAAAATGGGAATAAGCGATAAAAGAATAAAGTTTTTAGGAGAAGATGATAACTGGTGGCCAAATATGGAACTTACAGGACCATGTGGACCAGATACGGAGATATTTTATTTCAGAAGTGAAGATGAGATACCAGAAGAATTTGATCCAGAAGATGATCGTTGGGTAGAAATTTGGAATAATGTATTTATGCAATATAATCACAATGAAGATGGAACATTTACTGAGCTTCCTAAGAAAAATGTTGATACAGGAATGGGACTAGAAAGAATTACAGCAGTTCTTGAAGGAGTAAATGATAACTATGCATCTTCAATCTGGAAAGATGTTATAGCAAAAATTGAAGAAATAACAGGACTTAAATATGACGGAAATGAAAAAGCTATGAGAATAATAGCGGATCATATTAGAAGTGCTGTATTTATTAGTGCAGATCTATCTGGAATTAAACCAAGTAATACAGATCAAGGATATATTTTAAGAAGATTAATTAGACGTGCAATAAGATATGCTAAAAAGCTAAATATAGACATAGATAGCAATTGGGAAGAGCAAATAGCACTATTAATAATAGATAAATATAAAAAATATTACGTAGAACTTGAAGAAAATAGACAAGTAGTATTAGACGTACTAAAAAATGAAAAAATTAAATTTAATAGAACTTTAGAAAAAGGATTAAAAGAGTTTGAAAAAATCGCTTCTAAGATTGAAAATGGAAAAATGGATAAAGATAATGCATTTAGATTATATGATACTTTTGGTTTCCCAATTGAACTTACTGTTGAGCTTGCATCTGAAATGGGAATAAAAGTAGATGAAGAAGGATTTAAAGAAAAATTTAAGATGCATCAAGAAATATCTCGTGCTGGAGCTAAAGAAAAGTTCAAAGGAGGACTTGCTTCAACTGGTGAAACTGAAACACAATATCATACAGCTACACATTTATTAAATGCAGCTTTAAAGGTAGTTGTTGGAAAAGATGTACACCAAAAAGGAAGCAATATTACAGCAGAAAGAATGCGTTTTGATTTTTCTTGTGACCATAAATTAACAGATGAAGAAAAACAAAAGACAGAAGAATTAGTTAATAAGTGGATAGATGAAGGATATACAGTAACTAAAGTTGAAATGAAAAAAGAAGATGCCATAAATTCTGGAGCTGAATGTATGTTTATTGAAAAGTATCCAGATATTGTAACTGTATATAAAATTGGAGATGTATCAGCTGAACTTTGTGGAGGACCTCATGTAGAAAATACATCTAAAATACCACATATTAAAATAAAGAAAGAAGAAGCAGTATCTGCTGGAGTAAGAAGAATAAAAGCTGTTTTCGTAGATTAATGATTTATTTCTATATAAAATTTAAAATAGGAGGTTATTATAATGGATGAAAATTGCATTTTTTGTAAAATAGCAAATAAGCAAATACCAAGTACAATGGTTTATGAAGATGAATATGTATGTGCTTTTAAAGATTTAAATCCTGTAGCACCAGTTCATATCTTAGTAATACCAAAAGTTCATATTCAAGATTTAGAGCACATTAATGAAAAAAATATAGAATATGTTACTAAAGTTCAAGAAGCTTTCCAAAAAGTATCAAAAATTATGGGAGTGAATGAATCAGGATATAGAGTTGTATGTAATTGTGGCGAAGATGGAGGACAAGAAGTTAAACATTTACACTATCATTTAATTGGTGGGAAAAAACTCGGAAATAAAATAGTACATGAGTAATTTGTGTTATTATTGAATTTTTTGTTAAATACGTGACTTTTAATATAAAATAGGATATAATATAATCAGTAAGTAGAATATTTCTACAAAGGAGGATTTTGATTATGAGTAGAAAAGAAGAAAAAGAAGTAGAAGAATTAGCAGAAAAGGAAACTAATTCAGAAGAAAAAGTAGAGATTGCTACAAATTTAAACATATCTGAAGATGTTATTGGTATTATAGCAGGTCTTGCAGCTTCAGAAGTTGAGGGAATTGCAGGTATGCAACTAGGATTTGTTGATGGAATCAATCAAATATTAGGTAGTAGTAAAAAATATTCAAAAGGTGTAAAAATTGAACTTAATGGAAAAAAAGTTACTGTAGATATCTTTGTTAATGTAAAATATGGTGTTAGAATACCAGATGTTGCTTGGGCAGCACAAACAGCTGTAAAAAATGCAGTTGAAACAATGACTGGACTTGAAGTTGCAGCTGTTAATATAAATGTTCAAGGAATAATATTTGAAAAAGAAGAAAAGAAAACTGCAGAAGTAGACGTAGAAGATAAAAAAGAAGAAGAATAGAATTTTTACTTGAGCATTATAGCCCGAACTAATTAAATAAATTTATTTGGTTTGGGCTATGTGCTATGTTAAAATAGGGGGAAATTATATGAGAGGATTTGAAAAATTTATTTTATGCATATTTTCAATTATTATGATAATAGAAGCTGTATTTTTTATTTTAGTATCTACAAGTATGATACAAGTTGGAGAACTATATACAGTTTTTGTTAATTTTTTGATAGCGAATAAATTATGGGTTCTTGTAGTAGGTGCAGTAGTATCATTATTAGGTCTAATTGGATTATTTTCTTCTTCTGATTCATCTGATGAATCAAGAAGTGGACTAGCTATAAAAAATGAATCTGGTACAGTATTCTTAAATAGAGATACTTTTGAATCAATGATTATGTCTGTTGCGAGAAATTATCCAGAACTTGTTAATCCTAAGGTAGACGTTACTATTTCAGAAGAAGGAGTTAAGGCAAATATTTATTCTTTAATATTACCTGATACTGTTGTTCCAACTTTATCTAGCAAATTACAAGAAAATATAAAAGCAGTAGTAAAAAAACAAACTACTATCGAAATTAAAGAAGCTAATGTAAAAATTAAAGGTGTTTATATGGAACCTCAAAAAAGTAAATAAATGTTAAGGATGTGATAATATGAAAGATTTTTTTGATTATGTTGCCAAAAACAAATATGTAATAATATGCGTTACTGTTGTTGTAGTATTATATGCGCTTGGAGTAGTAGACTTTTTAACAAAAGCTGTAGTTTTACTTGCATTAATTGCTGGAGCTGTATTTTTAGGCAAAAAAATTCAAGATAATGAAGAAAGAATAAAAGAATTCTTTAAGGGAAAAGGATTTAAGCAAGAAGTATATTATTATAAAGAGAATGATGATAAAAAATAATTGTAGATTTTAGAATAGGAGTTTTAAAATGAGTAGAAAAAAAGCAAGAGACAATGCATTTAAATGCGTTTATGAACTAGAGTTTGGTATGAATGAAAACTTAGAAAAAATCCTTGAAAACTGTTATGAAGAAAATGATAACAAACTAGATGAAAAAGATTATATAGAAAAGGTTTTAAAAGGAGTAAAGGAGAACCTAAAAGAAATAGACGATATTATTTTATCTAAGTTAAAAAATTGGTCCATAGATAGAATTGCTAAAATAGACTTAGCAATATTAAGACTTGCAATTTATGAGATAAAATATATGGAAGATATTCCTGTAAAGGTTAGCGCTAATGAAGCAGTTGAACTTGCTAAAACTTATGGAAATAACGATTCAAAATCATTTGTTAATGGAGTTATTGCAAAAGTTATAGAAAGTAAGGAAGAAGAGAATGGAACAGAAGAAAATATTTAGTGTATCAGAAGTAAATAGATATGTAAAAATGCTTTTTGATAGTGATGAACTTCTTGCAAGTATTAGTATTAGAGGAGAGATTACTAATTTTAAAGCACATTATACAGGTCACTACTATTTTACATTAAAAGATGAAGCTTCAACCATAAAATGTGTTATGTTTAAGGGATATGCACAATTTGTAAAATTCAAGCCAGCAGATGGAATGAAAGTTGTAATAAATGGACAAGTTAGTGCATTTGAAAGAGATGGTGTATATCAAATATATTGTAAATCAATGAGCCCAGAAGGCTTAGGAGACCTTTATCTTGCTTATGAACAATTAAAAGAAAAACTTAGCAAGGAAGGTCTTTTTGATGTTACAAAGAAAAAAGAAATACCTTTTTTACCTAAAAGAGTTGGAGTTATAACATCAAGAACAGGTGCTGTAATTAGAGATATTATTAACGTTTCTACAAGAAGATATCCAAATGTTAATATATTAATTTATCCTGCAGCGGTACAAGGTGTAAATGTAGCGTCAACAGTAATAGAAGGACTAAAAACATTTAATGAGTTAAATAACGTAGATGTAATTATTATAGCAAGAGGCGGAGGATCTTTTGAAGATTTATTTGGATTTAATGATGAAAATTTGGCAAGACAAATATATGCTTCAAATATTCCAGTAGTTTCTGCTGTTGGACATGAAACAGATTTTACAATTTGTGATTTTGTTTCAGATTTAAGAGCACCAACACCATCTGCAGCAGCTGAGCTAGTTTATCCTGAGTATAGTGAAATAGTAAATAGAATATCTAAGGATAAAAATAGAACAATTATTGCTATAAAAAATTATATTGAAAGAAAAAGGCAATATGTGGAGAGACTTAAAGCAGCAAAATTAGAAAAAGTACCATTAGATAAGATAAATAAATATAGACTAACTATAGATAATTTAATGACTAAATCTGAGTCAACATTAAAATATAAGGTAGAAAAGTATAAAACAAGATGCATTAAAAGTATCACTAAAATAGATACATTAAGTCCATTAAAAACTATTACACGCGGATATTGTGTAACAGAAGATATAGATGGAAAAATAGTACGTAAAGTTAGTGATGTTAAACCAAATGAAGAAATAAAGATAACAGTTACAGATGGTAAGATATCAGCTATTGTAAAATAAGGAGTGATAAACATGAAAGAAGAAAAGACTTTTGAAGAAAGTTTAAATGAATTAGAAGAAATAGCTACAAAGCTTGAAAGTGGAAATCTTGGACTAGATGAGGCAATTAAAGAATTTGAAAAAGGTATTAAGCTTTCTAAAGAATGCAGTGAAAAATTAGATGAAGCAGAAAAGAAAATAAATATACTAGTTCAAGGTGAAAATGGTAACTTAACTGAAGAAAATTTTGTTTCTGAAGAATAAAAATAAGTAAAAAATATAAAAAAATTTAAAAAAAATGTGACAAAATGCCCTCCTAATCCGTCTATATATTAGGAGGGTTTTTTATGAGGAAATTTTGTATTTGTTTAATTTTAACATTTTGCATTTTTAGCTGTAGTGTTTTTGCTATGACACCAACTTTTACTAATGATGCAAAATTCACAAGAGGCGTTTCAAATTGTTGCTATTACGTAGATAGTACAGCTTCAAGCTATACATCTAACGTTAATTCAGCAGCAAACAATTGGGTAGATACTGGATATGGTTGGAATCCAATATATATGACAGCTGTATCAAGTAACTATGCTACTCATATGGACTTTTATGGTAGAAATCCAAGTTCAGATACATATTTAAATAGTAGTGTATTAGGATATACTTCTTTCTGGAACACAGATGGAACATTAGTAGCAAATAAAACTAGTGAACCAACATATAATTATTTTTATACAGAAATAGTATTTAACACATCTGAATCAGACTCTTATGATATTAGAACAGCAAAGCATGAAATGGGACATGCTTTTGGACTAGATCATACAGAAAATAGTTATAGTATAATGTTCCCATATTTAGCAGACATGTATGTAACAACAGTACAACAATGTGATCATGATACAATAAACTATTTGTATAATTAATTTTTTTAATGTATAATATATAGTATAAAGAAAGCTATATAGAAAATGAGGTTGAAGATTATGAAAAAAGAAGATAATAATTATTCTAGTGAAAATGAAGAAGAATTAGATGAAATAGATAAAATTCTAATTAAAAAAATTGAAGAAGTAAAAGTACCAGATAGTATATTTAATACAAAAAAAATATATGAAAGATATGAAAATGAACAAAAAAGAAAGAAAAATATTGCTAAAGTAGCAAGTATTGTCATTATTATCTTAATGGTTGGTCTAGCATTAGGTATTCATATAAATTCTAATATGAATACAGAAAAGATAGATAACATAGGTGCTAATAATGTAGAAAATGATGGAAGCACCAAACTTGAAATTTCTGGAAACTTAAACATAAGGCTAAAGAAAATTATTTTAGATAAGCCTAATTTTGATTATTTTTACACAACACAAGTTAAAGAAATTTTAAGTTATGAAATAATTGATGGCATTCCATATACTAGATTAAAAGCATATGTGTTAAAGGACTATCTATATGATGAAGAAGGAGATGTAGAAATGATAGTTCCAGGTGGAATATTTACTGTTAAGGAATTAAAAGATAATATTGAACCAGAATATTTAGAGAATATTGGCATAGAAAATTATAATGATGAAGATAAAGTAAGCGTAACATGTTACAATTCTATCTACATTCCTATGGCAGAAGTAGGGAAGACATATTTAACTAGCTTAAATGAACAAGATGGCGAGTTATTTGTATGTGCTAATTTAAAATATGGATTCAAAGAATATGATGTAGAAACTAATACTATAAAAGATATTGATGGAAATTCTGTACCAGTAGATATAGAAACATATTTATCTAACAATAAATAATATTATAAGTAATAATAAATTTTGAAACGCTAATACTATAATTGAGGTGAAATTATAGTATAAATGAGACGAAAGAAAAATGTAGAATATCAATTAGAGATTGAAAGAAAAGATGCTCAGGATGGAAATATGAAAGAATATGACTTTATTTACCCTTTAAGTCATATAGTAAATTTAGATGAGCAAAAAATTAAAGTTGAAGAGCTGACAAGTATAACAGAAATAAAAAAAACGAACCCGAATAAAAAATATAAAAAATAAAAAACTAACAATTAATTTATTGAGTCATGAAATAAATCATGACTCATTTTATATAGTTAAATATAAAAAAGCAACACATTTAAGTGTTGCTTTAACCATTTATTTTATGGTGGGCAGGGATGGATTCGAACCATCGTAGGCGTAAGCCAACAGATTTACAGTCTGCCCCCTTTAGCCACTCGGGCACCTACCCAAAGAAAATATAAATGGTGGGCCTTCAGGGATTCGAACCCCGGACCATTCGGTTATGAGCCGAGTGCTCTGACCAACTGAGCTAAAGGCCCACATCTCTGTGGACAGTTATTATTATAATCTAGATAGCATTAAAAGTCAAGCTTTTTTGGTAAAAAAATACACAAAAATATAAAAAAATTTTAAATAAAAAAATTACGTCAAAACCTTATGTCAAGCATAGTTTATGAGTTACAATAAAAATAAATAAAAGCATGATTTTAATCATGCTTTAAACATTAAATCTAAATAATATAATATCTCCATCTTGAACTACGTAATCTTTTCCTTCAAGTCTCACAAGCCCTTTTTCTTTTGTTGCATTCATACTTCCGTATTTTATTAAGTCATCATAAGATACGACTTCAGCTTTAATAAATCCTCTTTCAAAGTCTGAATGAATTTTGCCAGCAGCTTGTGGTGCTTTTGTGCCTTTTGTAATTGTCCAAGCTCTACATTCTTGTTTACCTGCAGTAAGGTAAGAGATTAGGCCTAAAAGAGAATAACTTGCTTTAATAAGTTTATCAAGACCAGATTCTTCAATGCCATAATCTTTCATTAACATTTCTTTATCTTCATCGTCTAATTCAGATAATTCTTCTTCAAGTCTTGCACATAGAGCAATCACTTCAGCTCCTTCGGCTTTTGCATATTCTTTTACTTTCATAACTTTTGGATCTGTATCAATATTAGATATTTGAGACTCAGAAACATTAGCTACATAAATTACTTTTTTATCTGTTAAGAAGAAGGCATCTTTAATTGTTTCTCTTTCTTCTTCTGTAAGTTCCATAGTTCTTACAGGATTTCCATTTTCTAAGTGCTCTTTTATTCTTCTTAAAAGTTCCATTTCTGCTATTGCTTTTTTATCACCAGATTTTGTCATTTTACCAACTCTATCCATTCTTTTAATTAATGTTTCAAGATCGGCAAATACAAGCTCTAAAGATATTGTTTCTATATCACTTATTGGATCTATTTTTCCATCTACATGAACTATTTGATTATCTTCAAAACATCTTACTACATGAGCTATTGCATCAGTCTCACGAATATGAGATAAAAACTTATTTCCAAGTCCTTCACCTTTTGAAGCACCTTTAACTAAACCAGCAATATCTACAAATTCTATAGTAGCATATGTAGATTTATCTGTATCATACATTTTAGATAATACGTCAATTCTTTTATCCGGTACACATACCATACCTACATTTGGTTCTATTGTACAAAATGGATAATTTGCACTTTCTGCACCTGCTTTTGTAATAGCATTAAAAAGTGTAGATTTTCCAACATTTGGTAAACCAACTATTCCTATTTTCATTATTTTACACTTCCTTTTTTATACAACTAATATTATATCAAAGATAAATTAGTTGTCAAGAAAATTAACAAAAACTAATATTTTACATAATATATAGTGGTGATTAAAATGAAAATGAAAAAATACTATTTAACTAAAAGTGATAATACAAGAAGAGTTGAAAATTTAGAAAAAGTAGAAAAAATTATAATCACTTCTTCAAAATATAAAGGTTTTAGTGGCCTAAAAAATAGAAATGTAATTGAAATGAGTAAATATAGGGAAGATAGAGAGTTTTCTTGCCATTACATAATAGGACTTAATGGGGAGATAATAAATATTATTCCAGAAAAAGAAAGGGCAATATGTACTAGAAATGAAGATATTGACACAAAAAGCATTAGTATCATGTTATCAATAGATAAAAATGGTGAATTTTCAAAAAAGCAACTTATATCGCTTAAAGACTTAATTGGAAAAATAATAGAGAAATATGATATTACTAAAAATGATGTATATATAGAATATGATATAAATTGTTCAAGAAGGCCAATAGTATTTGCCGATGAACCAATAATATTGAATGATTTGTTAAATCCAAAAATACCAAGAATTAGATTATAATTCTTGGTATTTGTGTTTTTTAAATTATTTTTTGATATCTTCAAAATAATCTGCTAAGTGAGTAATATTTCCTGCACCAACAGATAATACAATATCTCCTGGTTGAACTATTTTTTTAATTTCTTCAGCAATTTGCTCAAGAGTAGGAGTATAGTATGCTTTTGTTCCATTTTTATTTACTAAGTCCGCTACATCTTTTGATGATATTGTTCCATCATCTACTTCTCTTGCAGCATAAATATCCATTAAGTATACTATATCTGCATCTACAAAAGCATGAGCAAAGTCTGCAAGTAATTCTTTAGTTCTAGAAAATGTATGAGGTTGGAAAGCACATATTATTCTATTGTGTTCTTTTTGCTTTGCAGCAGCAAGTGTTGCTTTTATTTCAGTAGGATGATGTGCGTAATCATCATACAATTCAACATTTTCAGCAATTGTCTTTTTGTATTCAAATCTTCTTTTTGCACCACAGAATTTACTTAAGCTTTCTTGCATATCTTTAAAATCTATACCATAAGCTAAGCCTGTTGTAATTGCAGCTAAAGCATCATATACATTGTGAATTCCTGGAACAGTAAGATAGAAGTGATAATCTTCGCCATTTCTTGGATCAGTAACATCAAAAGAATAAAATCCTTTCATATTACAATTAAAGTTTTTTGCATATATATATGCATCAGGATCACTTAAAGAGAACTTAAACACTCTAACATTTTTCTTTTGTAAATCATCTTTTATATCATTTAAAACTTCCATACAATGTATGTCATCTTGGTTTATTATCAATATACCATCTTTAGGCAACATTAAAATAAATTTCTTAAATGATTTTTTTATATCTTCTATATCTGAAAAATAGTCTAAATGTTCAGCTTCTATATTTAAAACTGTTGCACAATGATGTGGAAAATTTAAAAAGCTATCAACATATTCACAAGCTTCAAGTATAAAATACTCTGAATTTCCTAATCTGTAATTAGAGTTATTTAATTTTTCATATTTTGACCCAACTTGAACATTTGGATCCATATTAGCATCAATAAAAATTGATGAAATCATTGAAGTGGTTGTTGTTTTACCATGTGTTCCACAAATACAAATTGGCATTTTATAACTTGTAAGAAGAAGTCCTAAGAATTTAGCTCTCTCATAAGTTGGAATACCTAAACTTTTAGCTCTTACAAATTCTGGATCATGTTGATTTATAGCAGAAGTATATACAACTACATCAGCGTCTTTTACTAGATCAGCATTTGAACCAATATATACAGGAATACCGTTACTTTCAAGAATATCAATCATATCTCCATAATTCTTATCTGATCCAGTAACTTCAAATCCGTCTTTTTTTAATATTAGAGCAATACCGCTCATACTAACTCCACCAATACCTATCATATGTATTTTATGTATGTTTTTTAAAGCATCAAAGTCTTTAGTCATTATAGTCACATCCTTTTTTACAACCTTTATTATACATTACTAAATTAAATTAGTCAATTAAATGAAAAAAATTAGATACAATATGTCTTATAAGCTTGAAAGTTGACAAAAAATGTTATATAATACCTGTGCGGAGGGGCAGATAAAATGATAATTGATAATATAATAGTAATAATTGTAGCAATAATCTTAATAACATATTTATCAGTCAATTATGTTAAAAAATATGCACCAGTAAATCTACTTCTAATTGCAATATGTGCATTTTCTTTAGGAGTATACTTACCTGTAGTTTTTTATAATGTATATTTAAGAATAAGATATCAGATTCCTCTTGGAATAGGAATTTTTGTGTTACCATGTATTTTTGCTATTTTACAATATAATAATATTAGTTTTGGTAAGAATTTATTATACAAAAAGGCAGAAAATTATTATAATAATCAAAAATATACAAAATGTATAAATTCTTTACAAAAATTAATTAGCAAAGAAGGAAGAAATTCAAGTATAATTTTTCTTCTTTCAAAATGTCTTTATGAATTAAAGGAATTTTCTCAAGCTAAAGAACTTATATATGAAGTAGTTGAGAAAGATAATTCAAATTATCAAGCATACTTTATTCTTGGTAGTATTTTGGAAAAGGAAGGGGACATGGATTCTGCAATAGATATGTATGAAAAATGCTTAGAAATAGAGCCATCATATTATGATGCTTATGAAGTTTTAGGCATTTTACTTGCTAATGAAGGAAAATATGAAAAAGCTGAAGAAGTATATAAAAAGGCAATTGAATATCATGCTGAATCTTATGAGTTATTATACAATTTAGCTATGGTACAACTTGAATTAGGAAAAACAGATGCTGCTGAGAAAAATCTTGAATTTGCTTTAGTAATAAACCCAGATATAAATGAAGCTATATATAGTTTGGGAAATATAAAATTACTTAAAGGTAATTATAATGAAGCTTTAAGTTTATATAGTGAAATAACTAAATCTGAAAACTATGGACTAAAAGCATATTATAAAATTGCAATAATATATGTAACTAAAAATGAATTTGAAAAAGCAATGAGCGTAATTGAATATTTAATTAACGAAGATAGCAGTTATATAGATATGATTGAAAATGAATTTATATTTAATGCTATGCGTTCAAAAATAGATAATTTCTTAAAAAACAGAAAAGAAAAAGAGAATATTCAAATTCAAAAAGAACAAGAAGAAATAGATAATATAAAAAATACAAGAAAAAATTGGTTTGGAAAAAGTAAAGAAGAAAAGCTATTGGACAAAGCTACAACCAATGACAGTATTTTATATGATGATATAGATATGGCTAGAACAGGTTTTAGACAAAATGAGGAAAAAAAAGGTAAATAAAATCTTGCAATATAAATATAAATATTGTATAATATGTGAAGTAAACATATAGTTTACTTCATTTATTTTTGCCGATGTGCTGGAATTGGCAGACAGGATGGTCTCAAACACCATTGTCCCTGTGACGTGTGGGTTCGAGCCCCACCATCGGTACCATTTAATTTTGTTTTTTTTATTTTTATTCATAGGATTTTTTTATGATGCACAACTACCAGGAGTATAGTTGTATTAAGGGTGATATTATGGAGATTGAGGAATTAGTTGAAAGTTTTTTAGTGAATATGGGATGTAGTATATCAGGTAGATATACTTTTATCAAAGATGATGGTTATAATTTTCTAGAAACAACCCCAGATAAAGTAGTTAAAGTTGGAAATTTAAATATTCCACTTAATAAAGCTATGGTAAATACTGTAGCTTTAAATCAAGATGTATCTGTTGCAGGGCTTTACTTTAGTAGAGATGTAAAAATGAAAATTGCTGATTTTTATGATAGGGGAGTAACAGATAATAATGTTACTGAATTAAGCAACTATGTTACAAACACTGGAAAGGTATATTTTACTGATTTTGTGAAATATTCATATAAGAAATTTCAATTAAATGAAAAAATATTACAATATGTAATGTCTTTAGCATATGTTGCAATTTGTACATTAAATAACAATATAGTAGATGTATTAAAAAGATATCAAATAGATTTATCTAATGCTAAAATTGAGGCAATGAATTATCAGAATCAATTAAATGCTGAAAGCATGGCATTAGCAATAAATGCTCCAAAAATGACATTTGCAAAAACATATAATCTTAATGGATGGCTTAACCCTTCATTTACTATGGCGTATACTACGTCTTCAGTATCAGATAGTGCATTAAGAGGAAGTTTTATGGCAAATTCTACAATTGCAAGTATAAAAAACAGTTCTGAAGAAACTTCTGCAATTAAAAAAGCTTTGTTAGAAATTGGAAACGTTGTGGATAATGTTGCTCTAAAATTTAATGCTGATCTAATGGAAATATTAGTTCTTAAATTAAAAGATATTTTTAATGAAGATGTATATAATAATGTTAAAGATTTAGAAAAAAATCCAGCAAATTTAAAAGAATGGATAAAAGTAATAGATAATATAGAAGTTAAAGATTTTGAAACAATAAAAGAAATAAGAGATTATTATCAAGTTAATTTATCAGATGAACTTGAATCTAGCATTAAAAATAAATTGTATAATTATTATACAAAAGAAAATAAGTGCGATTATGATGGAATAGATTTAAAATTATATAAGTATTTAAATAATAAAGAAATAGATTATAAAATAGCTAATAGTAATATATATAATTATTTATATAATTTAATAAAAGTTGAAAATAGTAAAAATAAAGTAAATAATAAAAATTACAATAAAATAAGAGATTTACTTACTTCATGCAGTTATATGAAAAATGAAGATAAACAAGCACTTATAAAATATATTGATGATCTCACAAAATACTATAAAAAGAATTACACTTCTAAGATAATATATATGTCAATTTCTATAGTAGCTCTTGTTTTATTTATAGTAGCTATTGCGTTAATAGTAAAAAATATACAATTATTATGCAAAGAATATGTTTGGGCAGTATTTGTTTTATATCCTGTAATGGTAATATGGCTTTATCAGTTAATTACTAAAGGCGCAATAAAGATAGTTGATGGATTTAAAGCTATAATTACTGGTTCTGGTTCAGAACCAAAAGAAATGGATGAAAGTGCTAGAGAGAAGACTTTACAAATATTCTTATGTTTGTTCTTCGGTTTTATTGGAGCACATAGATTTTATGAAGGAGATATATTAAAGGGAATATTATATGCAGCTACATGGGGATTTTTTGGGATTGGAATTGTAGTTGACTTAATAAGAATAATTTTTGATCTTTATTAGTTTGAGTAATAAGATTATATAATACTATATTTTGCAATTAAATTTTATTTTTTAGTCTTTTAAATATCATTATTTAAGGCTAAAAGAAATTTAATTGCATTTTTTTAGAAATATAATAATGATAGTAAATTAAAAAGATAGTATTTTAATTCTAATTATCTTTTGATATAATAATTAATGATAAAAAATAAATTCATATATATAGTACTGAAAGTACATAACAGAATTAGCTATGTACTTTTTTAGAGGAGGTAGAATAATGAATAAAATTGTTGTAGAAGTAGGCTCAACATGTACTAAAATTGATAGTTATGATGGAGAAGCTATAACACATTTAAGAACAGTTCCAATTGAATTTAAGAAAAATTATAAAAAAGAAAATAAATTAAGCAGTACAGATGTTAATAATCTTATTTCGCTTGTAAATACATTAGATAAAAATGATATATTTGTATGTGGAACAAGTGTATTTAGACAGCTAGGTGATGATGAAAAAAGTGAATTTTTATATAAATTTAAAGCTGAGACAAAGTTAGATTTTAACATTATTTCCCAAAATGATGAAAATACATATACTGTTAAGGGAGCAACTAAAAATGTAAAAAAAGCGTTAGTATTTGTTGGTGGAGGTGGCTCTACTGAAATATCATATT
This sequence comes from Clostridia bacterium, assembly GCA_051886195.1. Lineage (GTDB taxonomy): Bacteria > Bacillota > Clostridia > TANB77 > CAG-465 > CAG-465. The sequence goes on along the minus strand of JBJEXW010000022.1, from coordinate 7,171 downwards.
TTAATGATGGCATAAAACAAATGAAAAATAATAAATTTGGAGTAATGGATGTACTAAATGAATTTCCTGATCTTGCAGAAGATGTAGCCAAGACTTCTTTAGATAAAGTAATGCAATATATTAGAGAAAGAATTGAAGTACCAGATGTTAAAACAGATATTATGATTCTTGCTGGTGGAGGACACGAATATTTTGCTAGAAAATCTGGAATTAGGTATTATCCAAATACTTTATTTAATGATAAAAATGAAACTATTATGATGGATATAAGTACTAGAATTGAAGATACAAAAAAATACTATAAAGAAATTTCTTTAGATAAGATTAGAGAAAGAGTAGAAGAACCTGCATGGTGGTATGCTACAAGAGCAATGTGTGCTTTTGTTCTTGTTGTGGCAGAAAAAATTGATGCAAAATATATAGTACCAACAGATATATCTATGATATATGGGATAATTTAAATATTAAAAGGAGGAATTTTATGAAAAAAAAGGTAATTATAAAGAATGTTTTTTCGATTATTTTAATTGTTATTGGATGTGCACTTGCTGCATTTTCAATAGGTGCAATATTAATTCCGAATCTAATACTTGATGGAGGAATAAATGGTATATCAATTATGCTTGGACAATTAACAGGAATTAAAACAAGTTTATTTATTGTAATTTTGAATATACCTTTCTTATTACTTGGATATAAAACTTTAGGAAAAGAGTTCGTATTTAAAGCATTATTTGCAATGCTAACATTTTCTGCAATATTATATTTTACAGAACCATTAGATATACATATACAAGATAAACTACTTGCTACTATTTATGGAGGTCTAGTATTAGGATTTGGAGTAGGTCTTGTAATAAGGTATGGTGGATGCTTGGATGGAACAGAAATAGCCGCAATAATTTTAAGCAAGAAAACGAATTTTTCTGTTGGACAAATAGTTTTAATATGTAATGTATTTATATATGGTGTAGCTGGATTTATGTTTGGATTTGATAGGGCTTTGTATTCACTTCTTACATATTTTATTACGTTTAAGGTAATAGATTTTGTTTCTGAAGGATTAGAACAAGGAAAAGCTGCATTAATAATTACAAATCAAAGTGCAAAAGTTGCAAGAGATATTTATGAAAAATTAGGAAGAACTGTTACTTCTTTTGAAGGAAAAGGTATGATAAATGGAGAAACAATGATTTTATATTGTGTTATTACACGACTTGAACTAACAGAGCTTAGAAATATAGTTAATGCAGACGATGTTCAGGCGTTTGTTACAGTAATAGACGTATCTGAAATAATTGGAGCTCATATAAAGAAAAAGCCAGAGATAGGGTAGAACCTATTTCTGGTCTTTTAATTTAATTCTATCAAGTATTATTGATTCTTGATGTATTCCAATTCCTTCTATTACTATTTCATCTATAATGTCTTCAAATGAATAGTAAAAGTCATTAAGAAAACTTATATCATCTGATATACCAAGAGTTATATGCGGAATATATTCTATATTATTATTGTAATGAGTAGGTAGTACATCACGATAAATTTTATCATGTAATTTTTTTATGGTGTCATTTCCTACAGTACAGTTTAAAAATATATAGTTATCGTCACTTAAGGATATACCATTAAATACAACTTTAAATGGGCAAATATCTTTAATTGCTTCTTTAATTTTTAAAGAAAGAGTAGGTGTATCGATTTCATCATTAAATGGAAAAACTAATGTAATATGTGGATCAACTAAAGAGGCTAGCTCATCGTAATCCTCTCTGATTTTTTGAATTAAATCTATATTTTTAAATTTAGGAAAAATTAGTATATCTCTTTTCAATTTTAATCACCTAAAAGCATTATATATTATAATTTATATAAAATAAATAAAAAATAACAAAAAAACGTTAATTTTTTATAATTATTAAATATATGCTAGTATTAGTAAAAAGTAGAGAATGAGAAAACATAAAACTATTTGCATAAAAAAAATAATAATTTTTTTTGAAAAAAGTATTGACAAATTGGCATTCTACGATTATAATAATTAATGTAAGTTGAATGCGGGTGTAGTTCAATGGTAGAACGTCAGCCTTCCAAGCTGAATACGTGAGTCCGATTCTCATCACCCGCTCCAATTAAAAATAACTCACAAGCTAATATGGTTTGTGAGTTTTTATTTTGTCCGTAGTAAGGTTTGTTCTATCAAATATAAATAAAGCGTTCTCTTTCTGGGAAGGAGGACGCTTTTTAATGCTTGTATTTAAAACTAAAAATGTAAATGTAACTTATTTTAACACCTCTAAAATATCATTCATATTGTTAATAATTTCAAATTCACTTTCTGAATATTTTTTATATCTATCCATTAATAATAAATTAAATCCATATTCTTTAGCTTTTCGTAAAATATGTCTTCTATCATCAATATAAAGTGATTCACTAGGATTAACATCTTTGTATTTGGAAATAAATATATCAAACAGCTTTTCTTCTTTTATTGTTGTATACATAGAAGATATTATGATACCTTTGAAATATATATCTAGTCCTATATTATTTAATACTCTAAAAGAAGATGGCCATCCATTTGAAATAATATATAGATTATATTTTTTCGATAATTCTTTTAAAATTGGCTTATCATCATCAAAGAATATAAACTTATCGTCATTATAAACACAATCATCTGCTAATTTCTTTGCAATGTCCATGCTTGTATTAGGATAATGTATATCTTTTAAAACATTGTAATAATAATTTGAAAACATTTCATGCTCATCTTTTTCTGTTTTAGGTTTTTGTGTCTGTATGTACAAATACTTTTTCAAACTCATTTTTAATTTTTCTTCATCAATTAAATTCTTATCCAAAATATTCCAAAAGTTAGTAGTAATAAACCAGTGTCCGCTTTTAGGTTCAGCTAATACACCACCTATATCAAATATAATATTTTTCATCAATACCTCCATTGTTTTATTCTATTTTATAATCAAGGCACCATGTACCATTGATTTATTAATCTATATGCTTCGTAGCTACTTTTTGTAGATTGATTTTTAACGAATGTGTTTATAAGCAAGAAATGAACTTTCATCCGGTTATTTATTTAATATACTATATAGTTTTTTCATATATTAACTCATCTAACACATGTTTCATCACTTATATGAAGTATAAATTTTAAATTATTATACTATAAAATAACGAAATTCTCCATATACCCATTGAAATTTAATGTTAATTCTAGTAGAATGTTATAAAAAAGAAAAGCTTGTCTTTTAGAAAGGAAGGTAATATGAAAGATATTTCCATATTAGTAGATGATGTTAAATTTAATTTTAGAGTAGGAGTTATATTTGAATATAATGATTCTATTATAATTGAAAAAGGAGATAAGGCAAATTTTGGGGTACTTCCAGGTGGAAGAGTAATGACATTAGAAGATACCAAAAGTGCTCTTATTAGGGAAGTACAAGAAGAGATGCATTTTGATATTTCTAAAAAAGAAATAAAGCTTCAAGATATAATTGAAAACTTTTTTACATATAATGGAGCAAAATATCATGAATTATACTTTGTGTATAAGGTAAAGCTTGAAGAAAATGATGAAATTGTTAAAAGAAAAAAAGGGGAGTTTATAAATTATGACTCTGAATCAAATTATTATGAATATATTAATTTAGATGATATAGATAATGAGAGTATAAAACCAGAAATTATAAAAAAAATAGTAAAAGACAATAAATTTAATACAATAGTTGTAAGAGAATAAAAAGGAATGATAATATCATTCCTTTTATGCTTTTGTTTTGTTAAAACTATATATAACTTTACCGTGTTTTACTTCAGTTGTTTTTTTCTTAAATTCCATAATAAAAATTGGAAGAATTGAAATAAATAAAGTATAAAACCATTGAATTGCATTTAATTGTACTACGTCAAAAATTTTAGCTATTGAAGGTATTATTGTAACAATTATCTGTAAAATTGATCCGAGTGCAAAAGCAATAAGTAAATATTTATTTTTAAAAACTCCAGCTTCAAAAATTGAATCGTTACTTCGAATATTTAAACTATGAACAAGTTCTGTAAGTCCAAGAGTTATAAAACCCATAGTTCTACCTACTTCTAAGCCATATTTATTGGTTCCAATATAGAAAGAAAGTAAAGTAAGAGCACCTATCATACATCCTTCAAAAAATATTTTATACCAAAGTCCATCTGCAAATATACCTTTTTTAGGATTTTTAGGCTTTCTATTCATTATGTACTTGTCTGGTGGCTCAAGACCAAGTCCAATTGCAGGAAATGAGTCTGTTACTAAATTAATCCAAAGTAAATGAATCGCAAGTAGTGGAGTATCAAAGCCAAGAAGGAGTCCTAAGAAAATTGTTACTATTTCACCGATATTTGTAGATATCAAAAAGTGAACAGCTTTAGTTATATTATCATAAATATGTCTACCTTCTTTAATAGCTTTTACAATAGTAACAAAATTATCATCTGTTAAAATCATATCTGAAGCATTTTTTGCAACATCAGTTCCATTTAATCCCATTGATACACCAATATCTGCATTTTTTAAAGCAGGTGCATCGTTTACACCATCACCAGTCATTGCAACGACGTTTCCATTTTTTTGAAAAGCTTTAACAATTTTTACTTTATGTTCTGGAGATACTCTTGCAAATACAGAATATTTCATAATATCTTTTTCAAATTGTTTAGCTGGAATATTGTCTAATTCATTACCAGTTATGGCAATATCACCATCTTGATATATTCCTAATTCTTTTGCAATTGCTTTTGCAGTTAAAATATGATCTCCAGTTATCATAATTGTTTTAATACCTGCTTTTTTAGCTGTAAAAATAGCTTCTTTTACTCCTGGTCTTGGAGGATCTATCATTCCAATTAGTCCAACAAATACAAGTTCTTTTTCTATATTTTCGGATGTTATATTATGTGGTAGATAGTCAACATCTTTGTAGCTTATTGCAATTACACGTAGTGCATCATTTGCCATTTTTTCATTTATTTTTTGAATATTATTTTCGTATTCGCTACTTAAACATTGTATAGATGATGAATTATATATATAACTACATTTTTTTAGTATTACATCTGGAGCACCTTTAGTTATAATTCTATATTTATCTCCAACTTTATGAATAGTAGTCATCATTTTTCTTTCAGAATCAAAAGGAATTTCATTTACTCTTTTCATATTATCATATAATATATTTTTATTTTTTCCATATTTTAATCCCATATTAACAATAGCTGTTTCTGTCGGTTCACCAATTACATTTTTATTATTTATTTTACAATCATTACACATGCTACCAAGTTCTAAGATGAAATTAAAGTCTTTTGAATTAGTATTGGTAGTAATATCATTTTTAAAATTACATATTTTTACTACGTTCATTTTATTTTGAGTTAGTGTACCAGTTTTATCTGAACAAATAATTGAACTGCTACCTAAAGTTTCTACAGCAGGAAGTTTTCTAATAATAGCATTGTTTTTGGCCATTTTTGTAACACCTATGGAAAGCATAATTGTTACAACAGCAGGCAATCCTTCTGGAATTGCTGCAACAGCAAGACCAACTGAAGTTATAAACATTTCTTTAATGGAGATTCCCTTAATTAATCCTATTATAAATATTGCAACACATATTACAAGACATATTATACCTAAATTTTTTCCAATTTCTGCTAGCTTTTTCTGAAGAGGGGTTTGAGGTGCTTCATCATCTATTATCATTTTAGCTATTTTTCCAACTTTTGTGTTCATTCCAGTTTCTGTTACTACAGCTTTTGCATGACCATTTGTTACAATTGTTGTTGAAAAAGCCATATTAATCATATCTCCTAAAGGGACGTTTTTACTTAAAGTAGTCTTAGCTTCTTTTATAACTGGAACAGTTTCACCAGTAAGTGCTGATTCCTCAATTTTTAAATTGTATGCATCAATTAATCTACAATCTGCTGGTACAAAATTTCCTGCTTCAAGTTCAATAATATCTCCAGGGACTAAATCTGTACTATCAATAGTTTGTGCTTTTGAATTCCTAATTACTATGGAAGTGGGGGATGAAAGTTTCTTTAATGCTTCTAATGATTTTTCAGCTTTACTTTCTTGAATAACTCCAATTATTGCATTAATAACTACAATTGATATTATTATGATTGAATCTGCATAATCGTTAGTTTTCTCCACATAAGACATAAGTGCAGATACTAATGCAGATATAAGCAAAATAATAATCATAAAGTCTTTAAATTGTGAAATGAATTTAGAAAAAATACTTTCTTTTTTCTTTTCTGCCAGTTTATTCAATCCATATTTTTTCTTTCGTTTTAATACTTCTTTTTCTGTAAGTCCGTTATAAATATTAGTATTTAAGTTTCTTTTTACTTCTTCAATAGTTTGGGTATGCCACATATAATCACTCCTTTGTACAAGTTTCATTTGAGTATATGAATTAGAGTTAAAAAATATACTAAAAAATATATTGTGAAGATTATGTGAAATGATAAAAAATGTATTGACAACTCATTTTAATGGATGTATATTATTAGCAGTCTAATAATTAGAGTGCTAAAATTGTTTTAAGGAGGTAATGTAAAATGATTAAACCATTAGGAGACAGAGTATTAATTAAAATGAAAGAAGGCGAAGAAACAACAAAAAGTGGAATTATATTAACTGGTAATTCTCAAGAAAAACCACAAGTTGCAGAGGTTATTGAAGTTGGACCAGGAAGAAAAGTAAATGGTCAAATAGAGCCAGTAAGTGTAAAAAAAGGAGATAATGTAATAATAGGAAAATATTCTGGTACGGAAGTAAAATATGAAGGAACAGAATATATGATAGTTAAGGAAGAAGATATCTTAGCAATCGTTAAGTAGTAAGATAATATAAGTATTATAAGAAAGGAAGTATATAAAATGGCAAAAACAATTAAATTTGGAGAAGATGCAAGAAAATCATTATTAGAAGGTGTTAATAAATTAGCGGATACTGTTAAAGTAACATTAGGACCAAAAGGAAGAAATGTAGTATTAGATAAAAGTGTTGGTGCACCTTTAATTACAAATGATGGTGTTACTATTGCAAAAGAAATTGAATTAGAAGATAAATTTGAAAATATGGGAGCTCGTTTAG
>JBJEXW010000021.1:0-51185 GCA_051886195.1 Clostridia bacterium | reverse complement strand
CAATAGCATCACGAAGTTTAGGATGATGTATAACAAAATGAATTGCAGGATGAGTGTTTTTAGAAATCATTACCCATTTACCAGAATTAATAGTAAGGTTTATATTTCTAAATGTATTTATCGTACTTTCTATGATTTTATAATTATTATGAATATTCATATATTTTTTTGTATCATTTAAATGTTCTAAATATTCTTCATAACTATAATAAATGTCATTAGTATAAAAACTATCTGAAAGAGAAAGAATAGGAGGATAATTTGCAAATTCATCTTCTGATAGCTCAACAATCTCATCTTCTAAAATATTAGTTTGTAAAATCTTTTTAATTGCTTGTTTCTGTTTAGCAACAGAATCTAATATTACTTTTATATTTTCTTCATTAACGTTGTTTCGTTTTAAAATTTTCAAAAGTAACTTATCAGAAATTGTGTGAATAGGAAGTGAAGATAAAATTCTTTTACGATTTCCTTTTATATTTGTATCAGATGAAATAAAAGCATCAAAAGCATTTTTATTTTCTATTCTATAAATGTTCATAAGCGATTTTGCTTTATTTAACAAACATTCAGATTTAGCTCTATAATATGCAACATCAGTTTTGTTACTTGTTAAATGATATTTTCCTTTATTATGATAGCCTTTAATACATTCTCCAGTAAGTGCAACAGTACCTGATACATAATTAAAATGGCAATAAACAGAGTTTTGTAATCCACTTAAATAGTATGGAGAAACTTGACCGGTCATATAAATTGGAATCCAACTTTCTAATCCTAACATCATTTCATTAAAAGGTCTATCAAGATTATGAATTATATTTAAATGAAGTCCTTTTTTTAATGTCATTGCAATAGCAAACATCCACTTTTTTCCGAAATCTACATCTTCTGCCATATCCTCCATAGGCATATCACTACACATAAAAACAGATTCGTTAGATTTTGAAAATACAGTAGCTTTGAAAAAGTCCAATTCTCCTTGTTTCATTTCTTCTATTCCATAATATGTTTTTGAACCTGATTTATAAAATGGAACAAAAGGAACTTTCATTTCGTCAAAATGTATAGCCTTTATATAATTATCCAAATTAAAGTTATCTAAATTGCTTAAAAATTTATCAATTTTATTATTATTTGGAATTGAATTAGTAGAAAGCCATTTAGATAATTTATTAAAATAATTTGAACTATTATCTAAATCTTTTAAGGAACAACCTATAAGAAGTGAAATAGATTTTTTATCATCTTCAGACTTATATTTTGTAACAATAAAATTACATACAGATTCAATAAAATCTTGAGGTTTTGATGGATTTTTACTTCCAGAACGAATCTTAGAAAGAAGAGAAGCATCATAACCAATAGCTCGAGATAAATCAGCTATACTTATATTTAAGTTTAAAAGAATGTCACTAAAATTTTTACTTAATTGTTCAAAATCAATAGAGATATCATTTAAAGTGCTAGATAAAGCATTATAAATTTCAATTCGAGTTATTTTTTTATTTATATTTTTACTAATTTTATACAGACCATCTACTAATTGATCCAATTGTTTGCTTCGTATATTGGGAGTTCTTTCACCATTGCGATAACGACTAATAACAGTGGAAGATAAACCAGATGCTATAACAAGTTCTTTAGAAGAACATTCAAACTGTTCTATATATTTATTTAATTGTTCACAAAAATTCATCAAATGCCTCCAAAATCAATAACTATTAATTATTATAACATATCATAAAAATAATAAAAAATCAATTACCAAAGTTTCACGGAAAAATCGGTAAAAAACATAATATTAAATATATAATATGATAATATATTTAATATAAAATTCATAAGAGAAAGGAGTAAAAATATGAAAAGAACTAATTTTTTATCAATTTTATTAATTACTACAATACTTAGCAATATAATTTTTTCAATGGTATCAAGTAAGGTGTATGCAGGAGTAGTAGATGTTACAGGAGGCAGTGGAGTAAATGTAAAAACAACTGTTGTTGAACATTATACTGATGTTGATATAACAGATGATATTACTTTAGAAAAAGATAAAGAATTTATTATTGATTATACAAAAACAGATAATCTTTCTAAAGGATTAAGTTATTTGGCTGATTTAGGAGATACAGTTTATTACAATGTTGTTGATAATAAAATTGTTTTTACAGAAAATGAATCAGAAGCAGTTATAAAAATTGTTGGAAATAAAGATGAAAATAAAGCAGTTATGACTTTAATAAATACTGACGAAAACAAATCTTATAATTTGGATTGTAGTTATAGTAAACTTGATAGATCAACATTGACATATAATGGAATAAGCTATGATGATGATACGATTTTTGTTGGAGATTCTGATGATATTCCTGAAGATTACGTACCTTCTGGAAGTGCTACAATTTACCAAACAAGAGATGACTATTATACAAGATATAATTTTAAATGTAAATTGAATTTAATAGTAAATGATGCTCAAGATATTGAAGTAGAAGGAACATATAATGGGTTTGGTATGGAAATACATTTAAATGATGTAAGAGTAGGAGAAGAATCATCAAATGTTAAAGGAACTGCTAAGGGATATACAACAGGAAGTATTAAAAACAAAATTACAGTACAACTTTCATTTGGAGATGGAAACATTGGAAGTGTAACAATAAATGGTACAAATATGACAATACCTGCTGGAACACAAGATAGAGCAGATTTTGAAGTTGAGCCGGCAAGTAAATATACAATAGTTGTTACAAAAAAACAAGATACTTCAAATGAAGAAAAAACAGACATCATAGATACAGAAGTTGTAGATGTAGACACAGTATCAACTAATCCAGAAACAGGAGATAATGCAATAATGTTTATCAGCATATTTACACTAACTATGACAGGAATTTTAGGAATGCTTATGATAAACAAGAAAAAAGCTACAAACAATAACTAGTATATGACTAAAACAAAAAAATAAAATTATATAACTTAAAGAGGAGTGTATTATGGAAAAAATTAAAAATAAAAAAATAATGTTTATAATTTTAATCACTTTAGTTATAATACTATCAATTTCTTTAGTACTGGTATTATTATTTAAAGATGGAGAAACAAGTGATATTGGAACAAATAATAAAGGAAAAGATAATATGTTTACAAAAAATGATATAAAAATTACTAAAACAGAGGAAGCTGAATTGAAGTTAGAAGATTATTCAAATTCTGTATTTAGTATGAAGAAACCAAATGGATGGGAGGTAGATGCCTCTGGTGTTGGTATGTATTATGTTATTAGAGTCTATGATAAAAATAATTCTAATAATCAAATTTTTTTACAATTAAAAATGCAACCTTTATTAAAAAGTGAGAATGGAAAACAGTTTTGGAAAGAATATGCATCACTTGGTAATGCAGAAGCTTGGAAGATGTTTACACAAGCTGTTGTTTTATCAAATCCAACTACCGAAGGATTTTATCAAAAGTTTAATGAAATAGTAGCTTATGAAAAATCGTTTGGTGAGCTTGCTGGGGCTAATTTTCCTACATTTAGTAATTTTACCAAAGTTGAGGAGGCTGAGTCGAATACAAGTATGAAATCTCTTGCTTTAGATAGCAAAGTTTTAAGAGGTACATTTACAGGAGATACTGGTAAAGAGGGCGAAGGTTTATTCTTAGCATCTATTGTTAATTTTGGTAATTTATATTATGGCAATATAGATTATTCTTATTATATGGTTTATGATATTATGGCTATTACTGCTGATAAAGATAATTTTATCAATTATAAAGACATTCTATCAGAATCTATTAATTCAATAGAATTTTCTGATAGTTATGTTAAGCAAACTATAGATGATGGAAATGCACAAACACAACAAGCGTTAGCAATTAATGCTCAAGTTCAACAAGCATACGATTCATATAATAGTGCTTGGGAAAATAGGCAAAAATCTTATGATATAATTAGTCAAAAACAAAGTGATGCAACATTAGGATATGAAAGAGTATATGACACAGATACTGGTGAAATATATAAGGCATATAATGGATTTACTGACGATTATACAGGAGAAAGATATCAAATAGTTACTGATAATATGTATACAGAAAAAGTAACAGGATATATTGAAAAATAGAAATTTAGGAGAAATAATTGAAAAAGTATTTTTTATTTATATTTATAATAATTTTAATTGTTATTGCAATTTGTTACTCTATAAATGTTAATAACAATAAAACGGAAAAAATAAATAACAGTGTAACAATAAATGATATTGATAATATTTCATCTGTCATGCTGAAAGAAGAAAAAGAGGGAGGATATATTTATTATAAGACAGAAAACAAAGAATTAATACAACAAATAATAATGGCACTTAATAACATACAAATTGGAGAAAAAGTTGATTTTATGTTTAATGATAGTGGGCGATATTATATAATTGAATATAGTGATGGAACAACATTGACATATTATTTTCAAAGTAATTATTATAACAAAGATAATGTAAATTATAGAACATATAATTATGAAGAATTAAGGAAAATTAAAATACCAGAATAAAATGTAGATAATTAATTGATAAGAATATGCAAAAAAATGCAGAGAGTTAACAAATTATATTATGTTACTCTCTGCATTTTATTGGTAGTAAATAAAAGCACTCCAGTTGTACAATTGTTATTTATTGTGTAGAATTATGTTAAATATAATAAGCAGAATATAATGTCATTTTTGTTACTTTAAACTATAAAAAAATAAAATAATATCAAATTAAGTATTGAATATTTTTTTACTAAAGGGTAAACTATAAATAGGTGATATCATGAAAAAAAAGGTGATTCTTGGAATAGTAATAACAATGTTATTACTTACTATATATGATTGTGTTTTGGGTTTTAATGGCCAAAAAAACTTCTTATTAACGAATACAAGAACATTATTATCTGAAATACTTGATGAAGATAATATTATAATAAATAGTAGTTTTGAGGAAGATGTTATTAATTCAAATTATGAATACGTAGATGTAGCTGGATGGAATAGTCCTACTCACGATAATAAAATATTAACTTCAAAATATAACTCATCCATTCAAGCTGAATATTTTGTAGAACTTAATTCTTCAGCACCAAATTCGTATTATAATGATATTGAATTAGAGAAAAATACAAATTATAAATTTGATATTTCACATAGAGCACATGTCCCTTCAAATACAACTAGAGTTAATACTTTTGATGAAATGGCAATTATATTTGGACCAAGGCAAAATGTTAGTCCAAGTCTTAATAGTAATAAAAAAGATCAGTTTATGCAAATGACAGCTTGGCTTAAAGAAAACAAAGTATTAGTTGGAAATAATATAAGTAAAGAATATGTAATATATTCGAGTGAATTTGCTTCAGATGGTTCTTTTGAAACAGATGGATTTAGCTTAACTGAAACTGATGAATATACACAAAAATGGATGATTTGGTTTGTAAAATCATCTGCGTATAACTTTTTTGATTATACAGTAAGCTTTAATAGTGGAGATTTAGAAGAAGGAATTGTAGCTTTATCTACTGTTTCATCAGCAGAAGGAGCACAAGATACAACTTCATTTGGAAATATTATAAAAAAATTTAAAGTGTATAACGACGAGTACGAGTATGATGACGACGAGTATGATGACGAGGATGATGACGATAAAGAAGAAAATATTATTTTAGATTTTGATTTGGAAAAAATATATAATGAAAATTCAACAATTTTTTCTAATGTAGTTACACGTGGTTATTCAACATATGATGCTTTAAATGGCACTACTCCACCAATAACTAGTAATTGGTGGAATGTAACTGAACCTACAAAAAAAATAGAATTTGGATATTATGCTAATGATAAGAATTCATATCAATTAACAGAAATAAGTAAAAATCAAGCTGCAAGAGATAATCAATTTGTAGTAGCAGATAATATTTATCAAAAAATAAATATTGGAACTAATAAATGTTTTAAAATTTCTTTTGCGTCGAAGCTATTAAATCCTTTATCAACTGAAAATAATAGAATATATATTTTTGATAGTTCTATAAAACCAACTCAAAATGATGAAACAAAGAAAACACAATTAGATTTATTAAGTGAATGGTTAGGAAATAATTCTACTAAAATTAAAGTAGATACTATTGATGAACCAATTGTTGTATATACAGCGCCATTTGCTGGAAATGGATTATTTACTGTAGATGAAAGTCAAGCATTCAGCTTTACAAAAAACGATACTAATATTATTCCTGTATATTTCTTAAGTTATTCTAATACTACTCAATGGAAAACACATGAATTATTTATAGATTTAACAGGTACAGAAATTGAAAACGAAGTTTGGTTATATTTTAATTCTGGTATTTATTCAGGTGAATCTAATTTACTTGATGATGTTAAGCTAGAACCATTTAGTAGTCAAAAAGAATTTCTTTCAAATGAATTTGGAGGAGAAGGAACAGAAGAAAATCCATGTTTAATTACTAATGAAGAAGATTTCATAGACTTTAGACGTTATGCATTTTCTTCAAAAGATAGTTTTAAAAACTTATATTTTAAACAAACTCAAAATATTACAATTACACAAGATCTATCAAATTATGTGATACCATCTTTTGCTGGAATTTATGATGGAAGCGGATATGAAATAAAAAATATTTATATGAATAATGGTATTACATACAATTGTCCAACAAGTATTTTTTATTATTTAACTGGTACAATTAAAAATCTAGGAATAAAAGATGCAAATTTGAATGGATGGTCTGTTGCTGGAATTGTAGATACAATAAGTACAAATGGAGTAATTGAAAATTGCTATGTTCATGGAAATTTCCAATCATCTGCTACTGTAGGGTATTCTGCAGGAATTGCTTCTGCTGTTATAGGAAATGGTAAGATTTTAAATTCATATTTTTATGGTGAATTATCATCTACAACTATATTTGGTGTAGCATCTTATCGTGCAAATAGTAATCCAACATTTGAAAATGTATTTTCAAATATTACTGAAAACATAACTGGATTTAATGCTGCAAATGTAGTACCAACTATTGTTAATTGCTCAACTAAAACACTAGCAGAGATGAAAGAAGCAGAATTTATAAATACTTTAAATGAATATACTTTAAATGATGGCTCTTTAGTTGGATGGATTAAAGATCAAGAAACAGGTTTACCTGTCTTATCTAATGAAAATATTACACCTGAGCTAAAAAAATTATATGTAAAAAATAGTGATGGTAATGATGATTTATATTGGTATTTAAAAGACAATGAATATTACTTATATCTATCTAAAAATATAGATCGTAGTAATATGATTACTAATTGTGTTACAAACAATGAGTTGATTGAAGTTTATGCTTATGATGAAGATGGTAATTTACTTGGACAAATAGAAAAAGATGTTCCAAATAGCTTTTTTGAAAATGATAAAGTAATAATTAAATTAAAATATAGTAATGAAATTAGTGGCGATTATATAGTTAATGTAATGCAATCAGATTTGCCATCTATATACTTAAATTTAACTCCAACAGATACTGAAACAGCAGAACAATTGCTAAGTAAAATAAATGCAGATAGAAATCATGATACTGGATTTCCAGGAGTTGCATACATAAGAGATTCAGAAGACAATTTAACAACTGCTTCTTTCAAGAAAATGAAAGGAAGAGGAAATGCAACATGGACTTATTCTAAAAGACCATATCAGGTAAAATTTGATGAATCAATATCAATGCTTGGTATGAAATCTAGTAAAACATGGCTATTTATTACAAATTACAATGATGGAAGCTTATCTAGAAGTGCTACTTTCTATAAGTTTGCACAAGATTTAGGTTTAGATTATTCAGTTGAATTTGAAACAGCTGATGTATATATCAATGGAAGCTATAATGGAACTTATCTTGTAACTAGCAAAGTTGAAAGAGATAAAAATAGAGTTGATATTACAAAAAAAGATAGTTTGTTAGAAATGGATAACTATGTGGATACATATCAATTTGTTTCAACAATTAGTAATCACAAATTTACAATTAAATATCCTGAATTAGATGATGCTACAGATGAAGAAGTAGCAGAGTCAATTCAAAGTAATAAGGAATTAATTGATAATTTAGAAGAAAAAATATATGATCAAAATGTAAGTTACGAAGAATTAAGTGAAATTATTGATTTAGAATCATTTGCTAAAGCATATTGGGTATTTGAAATTTCAGAAAACTATGACGCTATGTACGGAAGTACGTATATATATACAAAAGACAATTTAGTTCACATGGGACCAATGTGGGATTTTGATAATACGCTTAATATGATAAGTCAAAACAATACATCATTAACAGATTATTATTTGCTTGGAAGTAGAGGCGGAGCTGGAAATAGAAGAGTACGTTGGTTTAATGAATTGATGAAAAGACAAGAATTTTCAGATTTAGTGGATAAAGTGTTCTTAGATAATATAGATGTATTTAAACAATTAGCTTCATATACAATGGAATATAATGAAAAAATTCAAATGAGTGCAGCAATGAACTATTCGAGATGGCCATATGATGTAATGAAATCTGAACATCCATATTATATGGGTGGAGATAGTTTTGAAGAAGCATCTACTAACTTAATATCTTCTGTAAGTACTCGTGTTAATTTCTACTTAGAAGAATATAAATCATTAATTATTTCAAAAATAGAATATAGTACTACTGATGTGGATGGTAAATTGGTAACAGGGCAAATAGATTTAGCTAATAATGAATTAGTAAAACTACCAAATAATATCCCAAGTGATGCTGAAATCGAACTTAAAGGAATTACAGAAGAATTAGCAGAAGTTATTATTCCTACAATCAATTTATCAAATGGAAGTTTTGATGGAAAAGTTTATTTAACAAATACTGTTAGTGTACAGTGTGATAAGAAAACAAATCGTAATTCATATGAGGTATCTTTTGAAAGAGAAGAACCTACAGTTAAGTCATTAATAATAGTTAAAAATCCAAATAAAACAGTATATTATGAAGGTGACTTTTTTGATAAAACAGGATTAATAGTAAATGCAATATATACAGACAATACTACAAAAGAAATAACAGATTACACAATAGATAAAAATAATAAATTAACTTTAAATGATACAACAGTTAATATTACATATGAATCTTGTAGTGTGCCATTAACTATTATGGTTAATCCAAATTTAGTTAAGTCAATTAAAATTACTCAATATCCAGATAAAGTAAAATATATTGAAGGAGAAGTATTTAATCCAGAAGGTATGGTTCTTGTAGCAGTTTATGATAACGGAGAAGAGAAAGAGGTTACAGATTATACATATAATAAGAATAAACTAACACTTTCAGATACAAATGTTGTAATAAGCTATCAAGGATTTGAAGCACAAGTGAATATAGAGGTTGTAAAATCTTCTATAATAGGAATAAATATAAAGAAAAATCCAAACAAAGTAAAATACATAGAAGGAGAAACATTTAACCCAGAAGGAATAGTTCTTGTAGCAGTTTATGATAACGGAGAAGAGAAAGAGGTTACAGATTATACATATAATAAGAATAAACTAACACTTTCAGATACAAATGTTGTAATAAGCTATCAAGGATTTGAAGCACAAGTGAATATAGAGGTTGTAAAATCTTCTATAATAGGAATAAATATAAAGAAAAATCCAAACAAAGTAAAATACATAGAAGGAGAAACATTTAACCCAGAAGGAATAGTTCTTGTAGCAGTTTATGATAACGGAGAAGAGAAAGAGGTTACAGATTATACATATAATAAGAATAAACTAACACTTTCAGATACAAATGTTGTAATAAGCTATCAAGAATTTAAAGCACAAGTGAATATAGAAGTTGTAAAATCTCCTGCAAAAGAATTAATTATTAATTCTAATCCAAATAAGTTAAACTATATAGAGGGAGAAAGATTTAATCCAGAAGGTATGATAGTTACAGTAGTTAGGGAAAATGGAAATGAAGAAATAATTACAGATTATACTTATCCAACAAGTCCATTAAATTTAGATAATAAAGTAATATATATTGAATATAGTGGAATAAAGGTACCTTTAACTTTAACAATTACTAAGAAACCTGAAATTATTGTACCAAGTGATCCAACTCTACCAGAGAATAACAATAATACTAATAATATTACAAACTCTAATTCTAATACTTCAAATAGTAATAAGGATGATAATACAGCTAAAGAAGAGATTAAAGATAAT
The DNA here is from genome assembly GCA_051886195.1 of Clostridia bacterium. Lineage (GTDB taxonomy): Bacteria > Bacillota > Clostridia > TANB77 > CAG-465 > CAG-465. Next base: position 40,902 of record JBJEXW010000021.1, on the reverse strand, counting down.
ACAATAGTGTATAAATTCTTAAAAGGAAAAAATCAAATAGTAACACTTAGTGATGATACGAATATAGAATTTGAAACAAATGCAAAAGCTGATTTACTAGAAAGTATTACTATAAATGGAAAGACACTAAAAGAAAGTGATTACACTATTAATGGAGAAACATTAAAAATTAGCATTAATAATGATTATTTGAAAAATTTAGAAGAAGAAGAAAATAGCATTGAAATTACTTTAAAAGATGGAACAAAATTAAGTAGTAAATTCTACATTAAAAAAGATGAAGGAAAAGTAGAAGATACTAATACAATAGTTGATAATAATAATGCTGTTACTGAAGTTAAAAAGGAATGTAATTATAAATGGATATTATGGTTAATTATAGTAATTTTAATATCTATTATCTTCTTTATAATACTATTTAAAAGAAGAAAGAAAAGTGAAGAAGAACAATAAAAATGCTTTAAATTAGATGCTTTGTATCTATATTGTATAAAAAGGAGTAAATATTGAAAATTTACTCCTTTTATTATATTATAGTATTAAATTAATAATTTTAAAAAAAATAATGAATTAGGAGGAAGCGTTTGTGAATAAAGATACAATTATAGAAACTGAAAGATTAATTTTAAGACAATACAAAATAAGTGATGCAGATGATGTGGTTGATGGTTTAAATAATTTAAATGTTAGTAGGTGGCTAGCATCTGTACCTTTTCCATATACAAAAGAAGATGCATTAAACTATATAAAGAGCTCAATAGATAATAATTCATACGATTTCGCAATAGTGCTAAAGAGTGAAAATAAGGTTATAGGAGCAACTCAAATAAGTAATATAAGTATAATACATGGTACAGCAGGTGGTGGAATTTGGATAAATGAAAAATATCATGGAAAAGGATATGGAACAGAAGCCTGGGGAGCTAGAATAAAATATGCATTTGAAATTCTTGGTTTAAGAAGATTAGAAAATGGATACTTTAAAGATAATATATCATCTTTTAAAATGCAAGAAAAGTTTGGATATAAAAATGAAGGAATACGAAGAAAAAAATTTATATCACAAGCTACTGGAAACATTGAGGATGAATATATAACAGGGCTATTAAAGGAAGAATGGATAGACTACGATAAAAGATATGATAATATGAAAGAATTAGTGTTAGAAATTAAACATACAAATTGGTCTATGAAAAGACCAGAAGGGTGGAACTATACTGAATGGAAAATATATAATAATTTTGAGGTTGAAATTAAAGAATCATATAAAATATCAGCAGATGAAGAAAATATAAAATGTTATAATGTAAAAATATCATTTGAAAAATATAATCAAATAAATGAAAAAATACAAAAGGCAAAAGAAGAGGATAGATATGTAAGTGCATATGATGGATCTGCATGGAAAATAGTTCAGTATAATGAAGGAAAAGAAGTGTGGAAAAGAGACAGTGGATATATTTATGGAATAAAACCATTGGAAGAACTTTCAAGAATTCTGAATGGTTTGTATAAATAAGGAGATAAGGATGTTACTAATTGTAGGAAATCTAATAGCTTTGATAGCATCTATTTTAATGGTGTATTCTGGAATATTAAAAGAAAAGAAAAAAATATTATTTGTACAGACAATTCAAATAGGCCTGTCTGTCCTTAGCAATATTGTATTAGGTGGAATTACTGGTGCAATTATTAATGGTATTAGTATGATTAGAAATATAATTTGTTATAAAGATAAATTAGGACTTAAAGAAAAGATAATTATTACTGTTTTATCTGTAGTATTATCTATAATAGTTAATAATCTTGGAGTAATAGGATTTTTACCTGTTATAAGTACAATTGCATATATATGGCTTATGAATATTAAAGACGTTAAAAAATTTAAACTTCTAATAATTTTTACAATGTTTATGTGGTTCATATATGATTTTACAATCAAATCTTATACATCAGCAATATTTGATATATTAACTATAATATCAAATATGATATCATTAGTTTATGTAAAAAATAAATTAAAGTATAACAAAAAAGTCGTATAAACTAAAATTATACGACTTTATTTATTTATTTTCTATTTCTTTTAATTATAGGTGATTCATAATGTTCAGTTATTGCATTACCATTACCTTGTCTATCTAAAGTTACATCGTTGTTTTCAAATACTATTTCAAAATCATTATTTATATCTTCTGTATTGTTTCCAACTTTAATGAAGTCTGGAGTAGTATTAACATTTGAAGCAGAAGATTGTTTCTTTAGTTCTTCTTTTAATCTATTAGATGTATTTACTCCAAATAGCTTATCATCATTTGTAGATGTATCACTATCATTCATTGTTATTGTTGGTTTATCAGGTTTAGACATCATATATTTTTCAAAGTTAAACATAAGTGTATTTTGTTTTTCTTTGTACTTAGGTGCTAAGAATGTTGTCTTACCTTCTCCAAATACAGTTTTGCCATTAGCTGATTTGGTTTTATAGAACATAGAACCAAATCCAAGCTCTGCAAGTTTATGAACTTTAATTCTTTCTTTATCTTTAACAACTAATTCTGTCTTACCTTCCATACCGTCTTTTCCTAAGTTGTACTTAGTGCTCTTATCTGGTTTTTTCTCCATACCAAAAGCTCCACTCCAATATTTACTATCTTCTGGAACAGTATCACCAAATACAATTTGAGTTTTAGTATTTGCAAGTACAGTTTGTCTATAGTATGAATGTCCAGATTTTTCAAGTTGAGATAAGTTTTGGATTGCAACAGTAACACCACATCTATATTTTCTAAATAATGTGAACATTACATCCATGTCTTTAGTAATATATTCTGGGAATTCATCTATGTATAGGAAGTGAGGAGTTCTAGACTCTTCATTGCCCTTCCTTCTTAATATAGCATCTTGGAATTGTAATATAAAGAACATACCAAATGCTTTAGCTTGTATAATACCTAAATCACCTTTTCTTGAACATGCAGTTATTACACTACCACTAGCAAGAGCTTTATCAAAATCAATTACGTTTTTCTTTCCACATAGAGCAGCTTTAAGACCAGGATTACGAACTAGGTTGTTAAGTTGTGTAATAGCTCCATATAAGAATTTTTCTGTATCTTTTCTACCACTACCTTTTGTTCCTGGTATTTCGTAACCATTAATGTTAAGGCTTGGTTTATAGAAATTCTTTTCAAAATATTTAATTAATAATTTATATTTTTGCTCTAATTCTGGTATCTTTTTCATTTCTTCAGTCATGTCTTCAACAGCATCAAAGTTATATAATAGTTCAAGCATATCCTCAAGTGATGCCATCTCACCATTATGAAGAATAGGATACATTTCTTTAAGTAATATAGTTAAGTTTTGGAATGCATCTATAGTTACTTGTGTAAAGAATGGATCACTACTTCCTTTTGATTCGCTTCCATACATTGCCATAAGAACATCTGCTACTATTGATGCTGCTTTTGCAGGATCTGGTATAGCAAATGGGTTAATACTTAATGTTGTCTCTGGATTTGCTGGGTCAATAGATAATACATCTATATCAAAGTTTTTAGCAACTCCAATAAATTGAGATATAAAATTACCATCATTCTCTACAATTGTTATACCTAAGTTCCTATATGTTGTAGTACCTGTAGCGTTATCTTTGTATTGTACAAGAGGAGCAACTTCATTATCGAATTGTTCTTCCATTCCAGTTTTTGGTTTTAGCAAATTTAATGAAAAGTTTCTATTTACATATCTATTGTCATAAGGCCCGTTCATATATGCAATACCTTTTTTTAGCATTGAATAACCAATCTTTTTAGAGTATTCTCTAAAGAAAAACTTCTTTTCAAGGTCTAAAGCACTCATTGGTAATAATACTGTAGCTGTTTTACCTGTACCAGTAGCACCTTGAACAAGAGTTGCCTCATAACGTTTCTTTTCAGGTACCACGATTGGAATTGAAGTGCCTTTTGCTGTACCAATTACTGTATTACAATCAAAAGCATCACTTTTCTTTTTAGATCCTGCTGTAATTCCAACATATCCAGCAATTGATTTTGTTAAATCTTCACTATTATATATAGATAGGAAATAATCTAAAATATATATTATAGATATGAATGGGAAGAACAGGCAAAGTGATTTGATTGCTGGCTTAAATAATAATGGATAAGTCTCTAAAACTGCGTAATAATTAGGTATATTTGTAAGTACTTTCCAAGCTAGCCAGTTAATTGCTGTTGATATTGAATATAGAACAGGTAATGCTAGTAGCACACATGTAAATATAAACATTTTAATTTTTTGATCATCACTTTTTGCAATTCCAGAATTAACATAAAATGAAAATGCAAGTACAGGCATTAGAAATACAATAGATAATAAATAAGGCAATAAAGAATCTATTGTTACCCAATCACTAATTCTAATTGTTCCTGCAGCTAAGCTCAAAAGTTTTGTTAAACAGAAAAATGCTATTACTATACTTATAGCATAAAATATATATGTAAAAACTTTTTCAGGTTTAGCTTTTATATGCAATTTCTTAAATAAATCATTTATCAAACGAAATCACCACTTTCAGTAATATAAATAGTTCACAAATGTCTAATTGACATATTAAACTAATTCATATATAATGATACTATAAAATGCACACTTTTTCAAGAGTTTTTGGAAAACTAAGGCTAAAAAGAATGCAGATTTTTTTATATTTAAAAAAAGGATGGAAAAATTGAAATGAAAATAATTGTAGGACTTGGAAATCCAGGTGAAAAATATAGTAAGACAAGACATAATATAGGATGGCTATTTATAGATTACTTATCTAAAATTTACAATGTTGATGTAACTAAAAGTAATTGTGATGCTTTAATTGGAGAAACAAAAATAAATGGGGAAAAAATAGTATTTGCTAAACCTATCACTTTTATGAATTTAAGTGGAAATTCAGTATCTAAATTAAAAAAATGGTATAAAGTTGAAAATAAAGATATCATTATTATTTTTGATGATATAGATATTCCTTTTGGTACATTTAGATATAGAGAAAAGGGAAGTGGTGGCTCACATAATGGAATGAAGAATATAGTTCAGATGCTTTCTAGCGAAGAGATTCCAAGAATTAGAATTGGATTAGGTGGATTAAAGTATGAAAAACAAGATATGGCAGATTTTGTGCTTCAAAAGTTTAAGCCAAGTGAATTAGAAAAGCTAGATGAAGTATTTTATGAAGCTAGTAAAAAAATTGATGAGTTTATAAATCAATAATTTTGTAAAAAAAGTTGACAATTAGTTATATTTATGTTAAAATAATACACGTATTCCGCACAGAAGAGGTTTTAAAGTGTATACTACCTTAATGGCGAGAGAAAGTTAGATTTAAGGAGGAACATTATGTACGCAATAGTTGAAATTAGTGGAAAACAGTACAAAGTTCAAGAAGGAGACATTGTTTTTGTAGACAGACTAGAAGAATTAGAAGAAGGTAAAACAACTACTTTTGATAAAGTTCTATTAATTGCTGACGGAGACAAAGTTACTGTTGGAACAGATACTGTTAAAGGAGCTAAAGTTAAAGCTACAGTTGTTGGACATGGAAAAGCTAAAAAGGTTGTTGTATTTAAATACAAACCTAAGAAAAATGAAAGAAAAGTTAGAGGTCACAGACAACCTTATACTAAAATTCAAATTGAAAAAATAACAACTGGAACAAGAGCTAAAAAAGCTACAGAAGAAGTAGCAGAATAATTAAAAACGTAATGTGAGATAAAAGGAGTGAGATAAATGGCACATAAAAAAGGCGGCGGATCTACTAAGAATGGTAGAGATAGTGAAGCTAAAAGACTTGGAGCTAAAAGAGCAGATGGACAATTCGTTTTAGCTGGAAATATTTTATACAGACAAAGAGGAACTAAAGTTCATCCAGGTACTAACGTTGGTATTGGAAGCGATGATACTTTATACTCAAAAGTTGACGGTGTCGTTAAATTCGAAAGAAAAGGAAGAAGCGACAAAAAAGTTAGCGTATATCCTGTAGAAGAATAATAATATGAGCAACTAGAAAATAATCTAGTTGCTTTTTCTATAATATAAGAACGATATGGTATTGATTATTTTACATAATTATGATAAAATATAAATGTAAAAATTAAAAAAGTGTATACATTTTAATAAATACTACAATAAAATATAATTATAAAAGGAGAGAAAAAAATGATTAAGAAGGGTGAATGCGAAGTTTTCTATGATGAGAACTTAAAAGAAATTTATTTAACAGATGATTCATGTGATGATGAAGAAGAAATAAAAGGAGAAGTTTTTTTCAACCATGATAAAAAAGAAATTAGAATTTTTAACTTAAACAAAAAAGAACTATCTGATTTAGAAAAAACTAAAATAATGTTTGAAATAATAAAAAAAGAATTTTTATTTCCATATTCTTTCAAATCACTTGAAATTGCTAAAGGTAATATAGCAGAATATACATTATTAATTAACGGATATCTTTTAGATGGTACTTTTAAGGAATATGATCAAAAATATAAAAGTATTGTAGAAGAACTAATAGATGAATTTAAAGATGGCGATGAAGAAGTTGAGAATATAACTACTAAAATTAAGCATTTTTATAGAAAGTACGCTGAAGAAATAGGAAAAGAAGAAGTAGATATTTACTTGACAGGAAATGGAGTAATAAATAGTTTTATTGAATATATAAACTTTTCTAAACTTTTTGCAGCATATGCAAAATCAAAAGGGAAGAGATTTAGATTACTGACAAGTAATAAATTTTGGAAAAAAGAAAAAAAGATTGTTATTCTACCATATTAATACAAGAGAATTTTTTCTCTTGTATTTTTTTCTATGAATAAAGAAAATCACGTTCATTTTTGAACGTGATTTTTGTAGTTAACTATTAATATTAAAGCTAATATCTGTTGCTATATAAGATTTAATTACTCCATAGGCGCCAATTCTAATATAATTTTCTGGTCCAAGTATTGCTACCTTTTTTGGATTAATTTCTTCAATTACTTTTTTGGCAAAAATTTCTTTTACTTTTTCTTCACCATGATTTACTAGTACAGATTTAATATTGCTAAATTTTTTCATAAATTCAATCAAATCTTCTTGTTTAGCATGACTAGAAAATTCATTAGTTGAAGATACTTTAGCCTTTTTCTTTGTCATTATACCATTTAAATTGAATATTTCATTATCAGACACTTCTTGAAGTTTTCTGCCAAGTGTATTTTCTGCTGTATATCCTCCAAATATAATACTGCATTTTGGTTTTGAAATGTAATATGGTAAATATACTTGAGCAGGTCCATAACTACCCATTCCAGAAGTAGTAAGAATAATCTTACAATCTAAATTTGAAAGTAGACTATTTCGTTGTTCATATCCGTTTACTGGTATAACATTTTGTGGCATAAATTCTTTTATCTTAAGTTCATCAGAGTGAAGTTTGTAAAAGTCGTCATACTCATGTGCAAGTTTTCCATCGGAGTATATTTTTATCTTCTTGTCTAGTAGATTTTCGTCTTGTAGCTGCTTTAACATGTATTTTATTTCTTGCATTCTACCAAAAGCGAAAAGTGTAATGATTAGAGTTTCTTTATTCCTAACTGAGTTAAGAACTAAATCTTTAAATATATGATTTATAGATTTTTTGCTCGTATCACCATAAGTTGATTCAGTTATAATGTTTATTGGTAAGTTTAATACTTCTTTAGGAATACTATCCATATCAAAAAAAACATTTGATGGAGAGTAATCTCCAGTAAATAAGGCATATATTGGTTCCTCACCATTATAATGTATTGTAACTAATATACATGATGAGCCAAGTGTATGTCCATTTTTAAATAAAGTAATATCTACGTGATCATTCACTTTAATTTTTTTGTTATATTCTACACCAATAACATTTTCCATAACATTTGATACATCATCAACATCAAAAAGTGGTTTCGATGTATCAAAAATTGGTATAGATGAATCTACTAGTGCTTTTTTCCTTGAATTTTTTTGAATACTAGAAGATAAAATTTCAGCTGTATTGTTTAGTGCAATAGGCATTAACTGTGAAGCTAACTTACTTGTATAGACTTTCCCTTTAAATCCATCTTTATATAACTTAGGAATCCTTCCAATATGATCTATATGAGTGTGTGTTACAAGCATAAAGTCAATTTCACTTGGGTCAAATGGGAAAGAATAATTAAGTGTTTGGTATTTCTCTTCTTGAAATAATCCACAGTCTACAATAAATTTAAGCTTTTCTCTGTTAGGAAATCTTATTGTACAAAGTATGCATGAGCCAGTAACTTCTTTGTGTAATGCCAGTACGTCTAAATACAGGTCTGCTTTATTCTTTTTACTCATAAAAACTCCTCCTTAATAATTTTTTTTGCAAATATAGAAAATAGTTTTTTTCTAAGTAATTAAAATAATAGTTATTATTTTACTAATATTTGCTTCCAACCATATTATATATTGCGTTTGTTTTGTAGTCAAGAAAAATATTAAAATTTAATAATATAATAAGTAAAAGTATACATAAAATTAAATAAAATACATAATTTATGTAGATTTTTTAAATCATTTATTGTATAATATTTAAGTATCGTGAGGTGAAGAAATTATGGAAGATAAAAAAATTATTTTAACCGGTATTAGACCTACTGGAAATTTACATTTAGGACATTATTTCGGAGCTGTAGGTAATTGGGTTAAGTCTCAAGAAGATTATAATGAATTTATTGAGATTGCAGATGTGCAAGCATTAACAGATAATTTTAATAATCCAGATAAAGTTAGAAAAAATGTTAGAGAATTAACTTTAGACCTACTTGCGTGTGGAATAGATCCAAATAAAGCTACAATATTTATTCAATCTATGATTCCAGAAATAGCGGAGCTTACAATATATTATTCAAATCTAGTGACTGTATCTAGACTTGAAAGAAACCCAACTATAAAGACAGAAATATCTCAAAAGAAAGAGCTATTTGGTCAAGGTGGAGAAAGCGTTACTTATGGATTTTTAGGATATCCAGTAAGCCAAGCTGCAGATATTACAGCACTTGGTGGAACACTAATACCAGTTGGTGAGGATCAGCTACCATTAATTGAGCAAGCTAGAGAAATTGTTAGAAAATTTAATTCAATTTATGGAGAAACTTTAAAAGAGCCAGATCATTTATTATCTAGTATACCAAGGCTTAAAGGATTAGATGGAAATGAAAAAATGGGAAAAAGTTTAGGAAATGCTATATTTTTAGTAGACAGTGAAGAAGTAATTACTAAAAAGGTAATGGAAGCTAAAACTGATCCTGAAAAAATTCATAAAGATGATCCTGCAAATCCAGATGTATGTATGGTACATTATTATCATAAGCTAGTTAGCAAAGATAATTTGAATACTATTACAACTGAGTGTAAAGCTGGAAAAAGAGGTTGTATAAATTGCAAAAGAGAACTTGCTAAAAATATGATAGAATTCTTAAAACCTATTAAGGAAAGAAGAAGATATTATGAAGAAAATCCAGAAAAAGTAGATGAAATTCTAAAAAATGGAACTAAAGTTGCTAAGAAAAAAGCAGAAGAAACAATGACTAAGGTAAGAAAAGCTATTAAAATAAATTATTTTGAATAGGAGAAGAAAATGGTTATAGACTATGTAAAAATTTCAGTTAAAGCCGGAGATGGCGGAGATGGAGCAGTTAGCTTTAGAAGAGAAAAATATGTAGCTGCTGGTGGGCCAGACGGCGGAGACGGTGGTAGAGGTGGTAGTATTTACCTTATAGTAGATTCAAATACTAGCACATTGTTAGATTTTAAGTATAAGAAAAAGTTTAAAGCAGAAGATGGTAAAAGAGGAGAAGGCGCAAGAAAAATAGGAAAATCTGGTCAAGATTTATATATTTCAGTACCAAAAGGAACAATTGTAAAAGATATAGATAAAGGTGTTGTAGTGGCAGATTTATCTGAAGAAGGACAAAAATTCTTAATTGCTAAGGGAGGAAAAGGTGGAAGAGGAAATTCACATTTTGCTACTCCTACTAGACAAGTTCCAAATTTTGCTGAACAAGGTAAAAAAGGTGCAGAAAAAAATCTTGAATTAGAATTAAAAATGCTTGCAGATGTTGGACTTGTTGGATTTCCAAATGTTGGGAAATCTACATTAATATCAATGGTATCATCAGCCAAGCCTAAAATAGCAAATTATCATTTTACTACTCTTGATCCAGCTTTAGGTGTAGTAAGACCAAAAACAGGAGAGCCTTTTGTTATGGCAGATATACCTGGTATAATTGAAGGTGCAAGTGAAGGTATAGGCCTTGGTATTAAATTTTTAAAACATGTAGAAAGAACTAGATTGTTATTACATGTACTTGATGCTGCTGGATCTGAAGGAAGAAATCCTGTTGAAGACTTTAACAAGATAAATGAAGAATTAAAAAATTATAGTGAGATACTTGCATCTAAAAAACAAATTGTTGTTGCAAATAAAATGGATATAGCAAATAATGAAGAACTAATTAATGAAATAGAAGTTTTATGTCAAAAACAAAATTTAAAATTGTTTAAAATTTCTGCTGCAACAAAAGAAGGTATAGATGAACTAATAGAATATATTGCACAAGAATTAAAATCTATACCAAAAGAAGATATTGTACAAGTAGATGAAATGTATGGCTTTGAGGATGAAATTGTGGATCAAGAATGGAATGTATATACTGAGCAAAGAAAAGATGGAATATATTATATAGTTACAGGTGCTCCGATTGAAAGACTAATGAGTAAAGTAAATGTCTTTGATATTGAATCTCGTCAGTATATGCAAAAAGTGCTAAGACAACTTGGAGTAATGGATAAGCTTAAAGAAATGGGAATTGAAGAAGGAGATTTTATAGAAATCGAAGGATATCAATTAGAGTATAGTGAGTAAAGAAAAAAATATAAATACTGTAGATAAACATATGTTGTGATATAATATAGATGTAAATCTTTTTTTCAAGGAGTGGATTAATCCACTCCTATTTTTATTGGAGTTTTACATAAATGATATATAATATAAGTATAATATACATTTTATATTTAAGAATAATTATTCAAGAAGTACTGAATAATTATTCTTTTTTTGATAGGTTGTATATAAACTTATCATTAGCATCACTTCTGTTTTTAGTTTAAGAGAAGTATTAATGAAGAAAAAACAAAAGGTGGGAATTGTATAAATTCCTGCTTTTTTATGCTTTGAAATATATTTGAAATATAATAAATATATAAATGATAAAAATAAAACATAGTATTGAAGGAGGTTAAAACGTATACATATGACTTAGTAAAATTATAAAATAAGAGTATTTACATCTTTTTTAAAAAATGTTATCTTGTAAGTAGCATAATTATAACTAAAGTTTAAAAATGGTATAAAGCAAAAATGGAGGTAGATTTATGAAAAGTAAAATTTCATTGATTATATTATTAGTTATAATAATATTTTTTGCAGCATTGTCTTTCTTTTTTGGATATTATTACTTTAATGAAAAAGGAAAGGTAGATGAATTAAATAAAAAAATTGAGTTGCTAGAGAACGCTCAGAATATTTCTGAACAAAAAAATGAAAATGTAGAAGAAGGAGGAGCTTCTCAAGTTATAGAAACAACAACAGAAAAAATATCTATTCCCAAATTTGATTCAAGTAAAGTTGATACGTCTAGTAGAAATGATGTTGTTAGTGTTAGAGAAGTAGGAGCAATTACAGATAGTAGTGTTAAATATAGATTAGGACCTGCAGCATCTGCTAACACAACATCAGTAGAAGAATTAAAATATGATTATCAATTTGAATATAATGGAAAAAGATATACATTATCTGATACATCAAATATTGTAGATGTAAGATTTCAATCACCTGGTTATAATGGGGCTTCATACGCAATTATTTTACTTGATGATGGAACAATAAAATATTCTTTGATTAAATATGGAGTAGCAGATTATACTTTAGAAATAAAAGATTATAATTTAAAAGACGTTGTTGGACTAGTAAATCTTGAATATACAACATCATCAAATAGAAAAGTAACTTGTGTGGGTGCGATTACAAGTGATGGAGTAACTCATTTATTACCAAACGAATTATAATTGAAGGAGAGATAAAATGATATATCTATATATAAGTATAGCTATTATAGTAATTGTATTATTAATGGTTTTAATAACATATAATAAGCTAGTTTATTTGAAAAATATGGTTAAAGAGGCTTTCTCAACTATGGACGTATATTTAAAGAAAAGATGGGATTTAATTCCAAATCTTGTTGAATGTGTAAAAGGTTATGCACATCATGAACAAGAAACATTAGAGAAAGTCATTAGTTTAAGAAATTTTTCATATGATAATTTGAATCAAAAAGATAAAATTGAAAAAGGAAATGAAATAGCAGCAGGTATTTCTAAAATAATGTTACTTGCAGAATCATATCCAGAATTAAAAGCAAGTGAAAACTTTATTAATCTAAGTAATCAATTGATTCAGATAGAAAATGATATTGAAAATTCTAGAAAGTATTATAATGGTACTGTAAAAAATTATAATATTGCTATTTTGCAATTTCCAAACAATATAGTAGCTTCTTTATTTGGTTTTAAAGAAGAGAAAATGTTTGAAGCCTCAGCAGAAGAAAAAGAAAATGTAAAAGTTGAGTTAAACTAAAGATATAATTTTCAAAATTAGAGGTGATTAATTATATATGAAAAAAATTAAAAGTATAATTGGAGTAGTTATTGCATTAATTTTAATTATTACAGCATCACATATTTATTCTGTAAATGCAGCTTCAACATCAAAAGGCGGATATGAAATTAAAGGATATGATGTAGATATTGTAGTAACAGAAAACAATGTACTAAAAGTCACTGAAAAAATAAATGTATATTTCTATGAGTCTAGACATGGAATATATAGAACAATTCCTTTAAAAGGTGATGTGGTAAGAAATGACGGAACTAAGGGAAAATTTAATGCATCAATATCTAATATAAAGGTAAGTGATAATTTTACTAAAACTACAACTTATGGAACAGAGAAAAGTGTAGAATTAAAAATTGGAAATGCAAATTCAACAATTATTGGACCGCATACATATACAATTAGTTATAATTATTCATTAGGAGATGATGGTACTGACGAATATGACGAACTATATTATAACATTATTGGTACAAATTGGGATACTACTATAAGTAATGTTACATTTAGCATAACTATGCCAAAAGATTTTGATACGTCTATGATTGGGTTTACCCATGGATTAAAAGGAGCTACAAATACTGATGGTATAATTTTTGATGTAGATGGAAATAAGATAACCGGATTATACTCAGGAACTTTAAATAAGCATAACGGTTTAACAACAAGAATAGAACTACCAGAGGGATACTTTGAAATAATAGATTATCAAAAATATATAGATTTGGCAATTATTTCAATATTTATAATATTTGTAATAGTAACAATAATTTTATGGATAACTAATGGAAAAGATAGACCAGTTGTAGAAACTGTGGAATTTTATCCACCTGAAGGACTAAATAGCTTAGAACTTGCATTCGCATATAAAACAAAGGCTCAAAAAAAAGATGTAACATCACTATTAATTTATCTTGCAAATAAAGGATATTTAAAAATTGAAGAAACTGAAAAAAGTATATTTTCATATAATAACTTTAAAATAATTAAATTAAAAGAATATGATGGAAATAACGATGCTGAAAGAATGTTCTTTAATGGATTGTTTAAATATTCAGATACAGTTACAACAACAGATTTATCTGATAGATTTTATAAAACACAAGATAGAATATTAAATTCAATAAATAAAAAGGAAAATAGAAACAAAATAATAAACAAAAAGTCTAAGAAAAATAAAACAATTGCTACTTTTCTTATGATATTAGTATTAATAATAATGTATTTTGTATTAAATATGAATTGTGAAGAAATGTTTATGCCAATCTTTATTTTACCATTTGTACTTACATCATTATTTCTACTTTCAAGTGCAATTAGTTTATTTGCTTCAAAAGAAATAGGTGGAATAATAACTGGAGCAATAATGACATTTATGGCTTTTCAATTTTTCATAATACCACAATTTGCTTTATTTCCAAGTTATTTAGAACTTACAAAAAATCAGCTTATATTATTAGGAGCAGGAGCAATATCACTTGTTATAATAGCAATATTTACTATGATAATGACTTCTAGAACTGAGTACGGTACAATGATTTTAGGTAAGATAAAAGGATTTAAAAGATTTTTAGAAACAGCTAGAAAAGAAGAGTTAGAAAGATTAGTTATTGAAAAACCATCATATTTTTATGATATACTTCCATATACATATGTACTTGGAGTATCAAATAAATGGATAAAGAAATTTGAGAGTATTAATATGAAATCTCCAGACTGGTATGATTCACCTAATACATTCTCAGTAGTATCTTTTGGAAATACTATTAATAGAACATTAAATTCCACTAATACTGCTATGAGTAGCTCTCCTTCTTCAAGTGGAGGAGGTAGTGGAGGCTATTCAGGAGGAAGCTCGAGTGGATCTTCAGGTGGCGGCTCTTCTGGAGGTGGCTCTGGTGGAGGCGGTGGTGGTTCTTGGTAATCACTGTTAAAAAGAAAGAGGGGGTAGATATGAAAAGTAAAATAACTTTAATAATAATGCTAATTATAATGATTATATTAGTGATTTTATGCTGCATATTTGGATATAAATATACAAACATAAAAAAAGAAAATGTAGAATTGGACTCTCAGATTGAAACACTAAATAATGAATTAAGTGCTATAAAACAAGAAGTGGAAAATAAAGAAAACGAAGAAGATGAACCAAAAATTAATAAAGAAGAATCAAAAATTATTACAATTGACCAAAATAAAATGGAATTAGATAGCAATTATGTATATAATGGCGTAGTATCTTATGATATAAGAACCGGAATCGAAGCTACAGTTGTAAGTAATAATTCGATTTCTTTTAGAACTAATAATGAAGCTTGGACATTTTTTCATAATGATGGGGAATATATTCAATATTCAATAGAAAACTTAGATAAAAAGCCTGTTGAAGTATGTATATCAGGAGCATCTGAAACTTTAAAAGCATATTTTTTAATGGAAGATGGAACTGTTAGATACATTTCAGGTTCAAGTATTATAGCAAAAGAAACAACATTACAAAATTATGAAGGCCTAACTGATGTTGTAGCATTAAGAAAAATAATAGTTGTACGTAAAAACGGTGGAGGAAATCTTGTAACTGTTGCTATAAGAAGTGATGGAAGCTCAAAAGTTTTAATATAAAGCTTTATTCATATATATTATCCTAAAAAAAGACAGAGAAAAAATCTCTGTCTTTTATATATTGTATAATATTTTGTTAATTATGTTTCTTTTTTCTATATGTCATTTTTTTTAATACGACTGGTTTTAACTTTAAAAATAGCATTATACTAGAAAAGTATACTAATGTAGCTATTATAGCTATAAGTAACCAATCATACCTATCAAAGAAGAATATGATTGGATATAGTGCACATAAAGCACCTAGTAACATTCCACCATAAACTTCATGTTTTAAATGTCCTACTCTTTTTATTGCTTCATTGTCTATAGATTGAAATGTGGCATCAATGTGTTCAATGACATTTCTTTCTACACCCATTTCTTGTATGTAGTCTTTTAAATTTTTTAAGTTCCTATTTGTATTATCTTGTCTATGCCTTTGTCCCATTGCATCTCGTATTACAATAGATGCTAAAGTTAAAATAATTAGAAAGTCTTTTGCACTATTATATTGAGCAACAATAGACATATCTGTTATATCAAAAGTATAAGCATTTAGAAATAGTATCAAAATTACGCTACATGTTACAAGAGCAGTATGAGTAGATGGAAAATCTCCATCAGCAAAGAACATTTTAATAGAAAATTTCTTGCCAATCCAGCATTTTAATAATACTTTAAATGTTTGAGTAATTAGCCATGTGAAAACAATAGTTATAGTAATAAAAAATATTAAATTATAATATAAACTATCTCCAAATATTAGAGTCACATTATTCAACCTCCATTCCTACAAAATTATACTAGATAATATGTATTTTGTCAAAACAATATTATATATTATCAATAATATTTACACATAATATTATTGGTGAAATTATGAAAATTAAAATAAAATATATAGAAAAAAGTGATTCAGCTACTGTAATTGAAAATGATAACTATATAGCTTTATATTTATTTAATATAATAAAAATAAAAAAAATAAAAATTGAAAGAAAAGTACATACAGAAGATAATAACAAAGATAATAGGGTAGTTAATACTGTCTTTATGATTATAAAGCAAATTCTTAGATCACTTCAAAAAGAAGAAATTGTAAAAATAGTAACTAGAATATTAAAATCTATAAAGGTTAAGAGCCTTAATATGGATTTAGGTATTAATTTACAAGACTCAATTTTAAATGCATATTCCATAGCTATTATAAATAGTATACTGCCTATATTTTTAGCTAAACATAGTAAAAATATAGATTTAAATAATATAAGCTATACTACTTTTATTTCAAAAAAAGTAATTAATTTAAAAATAGATAGTATAATTTATGTATCAATTGTTAAGAATATAACCAGTATAATTAAGATTATATTTATTATTTTGAAAGGTGGTATAAAAAATGGAAACAAAACATCCAATAGAATCTCTAATGATAACATCAATGACTTCAATAGAAAGTATGGTAGATGTTAATACAATAATAGGAGAAAGCATTGTTACTCCTGATAATACTACGATTATACCTTTGTCAAAGGTATGCTTTGGCTTTGCTGCTGGTGGAAGTGAATTTAATTCAAATAAATTAAATAAATATACCGAAAATACAAAGCTACCTTTTGGTGGTGGCTCAGGCGCAGGCGTAAATATAACTCCTGTTGGTTTCTTAGTTATTAAGGATGGCATAGCTAAGGTATTAAATGTTGATGGAATAAATGTAGTTGATAGAGCAGTAGATATGATACCAGACGTAATAAATAAAATAGATGGATTAATTAATAAAAAAATGGATAAATGTGAAAATAAGGCAGTTAAAGAGGCTAAGAAAATTAAGAAAACTAAAGAAGTAAATATTGGTGATGATATAAATGAAGAATTTTATGAAGAAATTGAAGATGATAAATAAAGAGAAGCAGCTTAGTTAGCTGCTTCTTTTAATTGAAGGTGTTTAGAAGGCTTTTTTTCTGCTCTGAATGAGCAGAAAAGAAATATTATGGATTTAATTGGAATAACCAATAACATATTTACAACTGCAAATATGAAGTTTACTGGATTTCCAACAAACATTAATCCAATTGCAGCATAAGGAAGTACAATTGCAATAGCAATTAATGTTTTTATGAAATTACTGTGCAATCCGGCGTATGCTTTTATTACACCGTTTTCATTTGTAGTGTACTTATCCATTATGCTTCCATAAAAGCTTTGAGCTTCTTGAGCTCTTGCTTCTTGTGCAGTTCTTTCATCTGTTCCAGATGAAAAAGAATAAATCTCACGGATTTCTTTGTGCATTTGAGATTCACTGACGTAAATCTCTTTTGCAGGCTCATATAAGTAGAACCCAAAGATTCCACTTATTACTGAAAGCAGAATTAGCACAAATAATATAATTGTTGCTTTTTCAGCACCCTTTGAACGAGCAGTAAATGCTCTTCCCACTTTTTTGAATAATCCTTCTTTCTCACCTTTATTTTTGATCTTTTTTGCCATTATTATCACTCCTTTTTATTCTAATTTTTTTTCGTATTGTGTTTAGATGAATTTATCTTTTGTAGAAACCGAACACCAAAAGTTTGCGGCAAAATAAAGAGAAGTTGATTAATGGCCTGAGACCATTAATTAACTTCTCATAAAACAAACTTTAAATACAATTATATTATACCACAATTGACATAAAAAAGCAAGCATTTATGTTAATTATTAAAGAAATTAAAATAAATTATAATAAAACAATGTATAATAAAAAAAGTAGGAACATATTTTAATTCTTACTTTTTACCTTTAGCAACTATCCTTTATATATAGGCCTATCGTAAAACCTATATACAATACATATGATATCATAAGAAATGTTAAAATACAATTTTGTTTTTATATTATTATAATAAAAAAGCAGCAGGGCATTATGCTCTAGCTGCTTTAATTATTTTATTGGTACGCTTTTTTAAAGCTTTTTTTCTTTTTGCTCTTTTTTCTTCTTCATGTGTTTCAACAAAGAATTTTATAATTAAGCAAAAAGGTGTAATAGCTCCAAGAAGCATTGCCATTTTTAGTGCCCCACTTTGTTGAGCATAGAATGACACTACAGCATCATCGCTATTTATAAGACTATTCACATAGTCATTATAACTAGTGTAGCTTTCATTCTTACTATCCCAATTTTGTGGGTTTCCATACTCTTGTGAGTAATTGTAGTTATCTTTAACTATAATTAATCCAAGAGTAGGACCTGCTACTTTGTATAAGAACATTCCACTAAGAACTGTCCATGCTACAAATAGCATTAAAAATGCAACTGCTCCTTTCTTTATTTTTTTAGTACCTTTCTTTTGTGTCTTTTTCATAATTTTTCCTCCCTTTTTATAATTTTTTTCTTTTTTATATATAAAAAGGAAGTTTAAATGACAAGGTCATTATTAAACTTCCTTTAAAAAAATTTTATTAATGCATGTATAAACATACATTTTATACTTATATTATAGCACAGCTTAACATAAAAATAAATAGCAAAACTTGTTTTTATATTAAAATTTTTAAAATTGCACAATAAATGTCGTAATGTGTGTATTGTGTGTTTAATCTAACTAATTTATTGACTTTTATTTTTTCTGAATATATAATAAAAGGTATAAATAAAGTATAAATGGGGTGAGGATTTGGAAGAGTTAAAAAACTTACAATCTTTAAAAGATATAGTAAATATTAGATTTGATCATTTTTTAGATAAAGTAGCATTTATCGAAAAAGAACCAAATAAAAAAGAATTTGAAAATATAACATATAAACAAGTTAAAGAAAAAATTAATGGACTTGGAACATATTTGCTCAATGATTTAAATTTAAAAGGAGAGAAAATTGCTGTAATTGGCGAAAATTCATCTAGATGGTATATTTCATATATGGCAGTAGTTTGTGGAGTGGGAATAGTAGTTCCTCTAGATAAGGGGTTACCTGAAAATGAAATATTAAATCTATTAAAAAGAAGTGGCGCTAAAGCAATTATATATTCTTCAAGAATGAGTGACATGATTCAAAATATAAAAAAAGATTTGCCAAGCGATATGATTTTCATTGATATGAATAAGAAAGAATCAGATAGTGAAGCTCTTTCTTTAGACAGAATAGCAGAAAAAGGTATTGATGAAATTAATTCCGGTGATGAGAGTTATATCAATATGCCATTAGATAATAAAGCATTTAGCATATTATTATTTACATCTGGTACTTCAGATAAATCTAAAGGTGTAATGCTTTCACATAAAAACTTATGTGCAAATATTTATTCATGTTCTTGCGTTGTTCCTGAATTTGGTAAATATACTTGCCTTTCTGTATTACCTTTACATCATACATATGAATTTACTTTAGATTATTTATTTATGACTGCAGCAGGAGGAACAATAGGAATTTGCCAAGGTCTTAAGTATTTCAATAAAGATATTAAATTAATTAAGCCGGATTTTGTACTTGCTGTACCTGCTTTTATTGAAAGAATAAATAAAGCTATAGAAAAGAGTATAAAAGAAACAGGTAAAGAGGCGACAATAAAAGTTGTAAAAAAAGTTGCAAATGGCTTTAGTAAATTAGGTATAGATTTTAGGAGAAAAGTTTTTGCTAAAGTTCATAATGAATTTGGTGGAAATTTAAAATATCTATTTTGTGGAGCAGCACCGCTTGAACCTGAGTTAATTGAAAAAATGGAAAGCTATGGCTTTAAATTTTTACAGGGTTATGGATTAACTGAAACATCGCCTCTTGTATCAGGAACTACTTTAACATTGTATGCTCCTGGAACAGTAGGAAAAGCTGTTGAAGGTGTGGATATTCGTGTAGATTTAAGTGAAAATGAAGATGAAAATAGTAACATAGGTCAAATTATAGTAAAAGGGGATAACGTTATGCTTGGATACTATGATGATGAAGAAGCTACTAAAAAAGCATTAAAAAATGGTTGGTTCTACACTGGAGATTTAGGTTATTTTGACTTGAGAGGAAACTTAGTAATAACAGGTAGAGAAAAAAATGTCATAGTAACATCTAACGGAAAAAATATTTTCCCTGAAGAATTAGAAAGCTTAATTAATAAAATTCCTCTTGTAAGTGAATCAATGGTTTATGGTAAAAAGAAGTCTAAATCATCTAAAGACGTGATTGTTGCAGTAAGAGTTACATTAGATAACGAAGAAATAACTTATAGATTTGGAAATAATGTTCCTTCTGATGAAGAAATATATAAAATAATTTCAGAAGAAATAAAAAAGGTTAATAGAATGATGTCATCATATAAATCAATAAAAGAACTAGAAATTAAAAAAGATGACTTTATTAAAACAACAACAATGAAGATAAAAAGAAAAGAAGAAATTAACAATTCAGATTATTCTTCAATGATAACAACTGAAATGATTAATAAACTAAATGCTGATAAAAAGAAAAATAAAAAGAAAATAGTTAATGTTAAAGCACAAAAGAAAGAAGAAAAATAATACTAAAGTAAATCTATAAATAGTGTATATTTTCTAAAAATGTGATAAAAAAGCTTAAAAAAGAATAAAAAATGTGATTTTTGGATGTGAAAACCTTGAAAAAAATGTGATTTTTTAAAGCATGTCTCAAACAGAGAAGCAAATAAGATATCTTTAATCTGGAATAGTGTTCTATCTCAGCTTGCACGTGAAAATAAGAAATTTTTATATCAAGTGGTAAAAGATGGTGCAAGAGCAAGAGAATATGAAGATGCATTGAATTGGTTAAATGATTCTAACTTATTACATAAGATTTATAATATAAGTAAACCTTCATTTCCTCTAAAAGCATATAATGATCTTAATGCTTTTAAAATATATATAAATGATGTAGAATTGTTAAGAAAAATGTCAAATTTAGATAGTAAAATAGTAATAGAGGGAAATAGATTATTTGAAGAATTTAAAGGTGCTTTAACTGAAAATTATGTATTAAATACTTTGTGTACTAAATATAATCAAGTTCCAAATTATTATACTTTTGATAATAATGAAATTGATTTTATTATACAAGATAGTAATGATATAATACCAATAGAAGTTAAATCTGGAAATTCTAAAAAACATAAAGGTTTAACTTCATATAATAATAAATATTCACCTAAAGTTTCAATAAGGATATCTATGGATAATTTATCTAAAGATGGTAATATCTTAAATATTCCTTTATTCTTGTTAGATAGAATAGATGACTTTATAAAGATAATAAATTAAAGAAAAAACTCACAAATTATTTTTTATTTGTGAGTTTTTATATTTGGTGCCCCTTCGGGGGCTCGAACCCCGGACAAACTGCTTAAGAGGCAGCTGCTCTACCAACTGAGCTAAAGAGACTTCCTAAATACAATTAGTATTATAGCAAAAAAAATAAAGATTGTAAATATTTTAAATAAAAAAAATAAAAAACTATTGATTTTTTTTATTTTATGATAGAATAATAATGTGACAGGAGGAGATAAAAATGCAAGAAGATGTTTTTAAATATGGCTTGATTGTTGGAAGATTTCAACATATACATATTGGTCATGAAAAATTAATAAATATAGGACTTAAGTTATGTAGTAAGCTATTAGTCTTTATAGGATCAGCTAATCAAGAAGTAGGTGGTAGAAATCCATATACTTATGAGTATAGAAAATCTTTATTTGAAATAATATATAAAGAGGAAATAGAATCTGGAAAATTAATTATAGCGCCACTTAACGATTGGGAAGATAGTACTGTTCTTTCTCCAAAATGGGGAGAGTATGTATTAGATAATGCCAAGAAAATACTTGGTGAGTTTCCTAATTGTATAATATATGGAAAAGATAAAGATATTTTTAAATGTTTTTCAAAAGAAACTGTAAAAAATATATCTGAAGTATATGTAGATAGAAATAGTCTTTTAATATCTGCTACTAAAATGAGAGAATTTTTAACTCAGGATAAAAAAGAAGAATGGATGAAATATGCAGATAGTAAAATACATTATAAATATGATGAATTAAAAGAAAAGTTAGATAAATCATGTTGTAAATAGATTGTACTTGTGATAATATGAACATATAATTATAATACGTGAATTTAAGGAGGTAGATAATATGCAAGGAATTTTTTTAGAAGATGAAGGAATTAAACCATTTATTACAGAGGAAGAATACGCAAAAATGTGCAAAAAGGTAGAAAAAGCACATGATATGCTAGAAAAGGGAAATGGAAAAGGTAAAGAAATGCTAGGATGGATGAATTTACCTGCAAATAGAGATGAAGAAGAAATAGCTAGAATTAAGGTTTGTGCTGAAAGAATTAATAAACAAGCAGATGTTTTTGTTGTTATTGGAATAGGTGGCTCTTATTTAGGTGCAAAAGCAATGATTGACCTTTTTGATAATACTTTTTCAAATCTTGAACCATACTCAGAAAGAAAACATCCTCAAATTATATTTGCTGGAAATAATTTGAGTGGAAAATATCTAAGAAATTTAGTTGAATATTTACAGGACAAAGATTTTGCTATTAATGTAATTTCTAAATCAGGTTCAACACTTGAGCCAGCAGTAACATTTAGAACATTAAAATTATTATTAGAACAAAAATATGGAGATGTAGTTGCTGCAACAAGAATATATGTTACAACAGATCCAGATAAAGGTATTTTACATGACTTAGCTGTTAAAAATGAGTATGAAATGTTTAAAATTCCACATGATGTTGGAGGAAGATATTCAGTATTAACTGCTGTTGGTCTATTACCTATGGCTGTGGCAAATATTAATTTTGAAGATGTATTAGATGGAGCTCAATTTGCATCTTTTGTATTTAATAATAGAGACGTATCAAATAATGATTGCTATAAATATGCTGCATACAGAAATATTCTTAGAGAAAAAGATAAAGACATAGAAATACTTGCAAGCTATGAACCAAGTTTTCAATATTTTATTGAATGGTATAAGCAATTGTTTGGTGAAAGCGAAGGAAAAGATGGAAAAGGAATCTTCCCTGCAGGAGTTAATTTAACTACAGATTTACATTCTATGGGACAATTAATTCAGGATGGTAAAAGAAATATATTTGAAACAGTAATTAATGTTCAGGTTGATAGAAGTTTAATTTATCTTCCTGAAGTAGAAGATAATTTTGATAATTTAAACTATCTTGCAGGAAAAGAAATAGATTATATAAATAAACAAGCATTCAAAGGAACTTTAAAAGCTCACGTCGATGGTAATGTTCCAACTATGGTAATTAATTTAGAAGATGTAACAGAATATAATATTGGACAGTTAATTTATTTCTTCGAAAAAGCTTGTGCAATTAGCGGATATATTTTAGGAGTTAACCCTTTTGACCAGCCTGGTGTTGAAGCATATAAGAAAAATATGTTGGGCTTATTAAAAGAGGGAGAATAATAATTATTATGAAATGTTAATAATATAAAGAATTATAGTACTAACATTTACATAAAATGTTTACAAAATAAAATTATTGTGATATAATCCAAATATCACAGTAATTTTTTTTGCGATTTAAACATAAGATTAAATATAACAATAAACAATTAAGGAGGATAAATAGTGGAAAATTATATGGACAACAATAATGTTGAAATAGGTGGAGAAATAGTAGAAGAATTAAAATTTAGTCATGAAATATTTGATGAGAAATTTTATAAATTTTCAATTAAAACTAAAAGACTAAGTGATTATGAGGATATTTTACCAGTAATAATATCTGAAAGACTAGTTAATTTAGATGATATAAAGATTGGAAGGATAGTAAAAATATCTGGACAATTTAGATCATATAATTTGCAAACTGAAACTAAAAATAGATTAGTTTTGTCTATTTTTGTTAAAGAAATTGAATTTACAGATGATAAAAGTATTTTAACTTTAAATGATGCAAATTTTATTGGATATATTTGTAAAGAGCCTGTATATAGAAAGACTCCTTTAGGAAGAGAAATTGCAGATGTTTTGATTGCAATTAATAGAACATATAGAAAATCAGATTATGTTCCTTGTATCTTATGGGGAAGGAATGCTAAGTTTTGTGAAACTTTAAAAGTTGGAGATTTAGTAAAATTAAGTGGAAGAATTCAATCTAGAACTTATGAGAAAAAATTAGATAATGGTGATACAATTAAAAAGACAGCGTATGAAGTATCAGTATCAAAATTTGCTAATATAGAAAAGTAATTTAAAATAGATGTACAAAATGAAGTACATCTATTTTTTTAATATTTCTAATGGATTTATACTGGTATTATCTCTAAATATACTAAAATGTAAGTGTGGACCAGTGGTGTTTCCATTCATTTTACCATTACTCAAATATTTTGGACCAACATATGCAATAATGCTTCCTTGACTTACATAATCTCCAACTTTAACAATAAATGTTTCAGAAATATGACAATATAGCGTTTTAATACCAGAATCATGGGATATAATAATAGTATTTCCATATCCACTTCCTAAAAAGGATGCATATTCAACATATCCTGAACATGATGCATAAATTTCGCTTCCTTCTGGAGCTAGAAAGTCTATGCCATTGTGATATCCATATAATTCTCTATATCCATAATATGATGATATAGCTGTGTATTTAGTAGGAAATATGAAGTTATTTTCTGTTATGTTACTTTTAAAGTATATATAATAAATAATAGAGGTTAATATAAATAAAAGTACGTATTTTCTCATATATAATCACCAAAAAAGAATTATATACAAATAAAATGAAAAGTAAATGAAATAAACCCTAAAAAACGTGTAAAAAGTGGTAAATTTACACTTAAAATATGCTTTTAGAGTACAAAAAAATGCTAAAACTATTGATTATTGCTCCAAAATTTGGTATAATATATTTAGAGTATAAAGGAGGGTGTTTAAAATGAAAAAATTTATGTTAAGAGTTATGCCAATCGTTCTTGTAGCTTTATTAATCGTTGGTAACACAGTATTTGCAGCTGATGCTTCTTCAACTGTCAATAATATTATGAATAATAATCAAAGCATCGGCTCAGTTAATACAATGGCTAAAAGAATTTGGGGTACTGTTTTAACAATATTACAAATATGTGCTGTTGCAGCAATTGTATTTTGTGGTGTTAAATATATGTTCGCAAGTGCAGAGAATAAAGCTGAAATTAAGAATGGTATGATTGGACTTGTAGTTGGTGCAATATTAGTGTTCGCAGCTAGTACAGTAGTTCAAGTTATTATTAAAGCAGCTGAAGATGTTTCTAGTGGAATATAACTTGAGTGCATACTTTCAATTAAGTAAATAATCTGGCATTTGCCAGATTATTTACTATAATAAGGAGGTGCAAGTATGAAAAAATTATTAAAATTTATGAATATTGTTTTAATTATTACAGTTATAGTTTTAGCAATTAATGATGTATATTCAGCAAATACTACATTAGGAAATGGTCTGAATACAGGAATTTTAGACAATGTTACTAAAGATGACCAAACTTTGGTAAATAAATTTGATAGCCCTATAAATAAAGTTTTTGGTACTATAATGACTATTTGTCAAATTCTTGGCGTAGCCGGAATAGTTGTAAACGGCGTTAGATATATGTATGCATCTTCTAATGATAAAGCAAAAATAAAACAAAGTTTAATTTATGTTGTAATAGGCACAATATTTATCTTTGCAACAAATATAGTCGTAAAAATAATTACAAGTGGCTGGGGAGATATTTCAAATGGCCTAACATAATTTTAAAAGTAACACTTTAATTAATAAAGTGTTACTTTTTTGTAATAAATAAAAAAAAAATAAAAAAATAAAATTTTTCTATTAAAAAAAAAACAAATATATGTTATACTTAAAATAAGAATACTTATGTTAGGAGAGGGTTTTATGAAAAACAAAAAAAACAAGTTAAAACTAGAAATATTAAGATGTGTAGCTGCTATTAGTATGCTTATAATGCTTAATTTTGTTTATGCAGCTGAAACTACAACTAGTGATTGGTGGGGGCAAGCAACTAATTGGTATAAAGGTGGAAGTACAACTGTAGGAATTTCTCAAGATGTTATTGGTGGAATTGCTGACATGGTTGAAATTGTAGGTACAGCAATAATTGCTATTGCAGTTGTAGTAATAGGAATGAAATATATGTTTGGAACTGTACAAGGAAAATCAGAGGCTAAAGAAAATTTAATAACTTTATTGGTAGCCTGCTTCTTTTTCTTTGGATGGTCAAATATTAGAGGATTACTAATAACAGGAAATGCTACTGGAAATGGTGGTATAACTGGAGCAACTGGATTAATTTTCTTTCAAAATGGTGATCTAAAAACTACATTTGCACAAATATTTACTTTAGTGGTAACTGTTGCACAATTTGTTGCTGTTGCAGCAATATTAATTATGGGCGTTAAATATATATTTGCAGGAGCTGATGCTAAAGCACAGCTTAAAGAAAAAACACCAGGTATGATTATAGGAATAATACTTATCTTTTGTACAATTACAGTATTGAAAGTTATTGCTAAAATTGTTTCTGGTACAATTTAATAAAATTTGGAGGTTAGTATATGGGAAGATCATATTATGTACCACGTAGTGCAAAGGGTGAAAGTAGAATTTTATATATTTTTTCTATTAAATCATTTGTTACTACTTTAGTATGTGGTGGAATAGGAGCATTAGTTGTTTTCATGATTAAATCCGTTATTCCAATGTCAATTTTTACTATCATATTATTAATAGTACCTTTTGCGGTTGTTGGCTATGTTATAGGTGCTTTAACTATTCCTGATGTACCTATTATGGGACCTTTACAAAAAGCTGGTGGAGAAAATGTTTTAGATATTCTTTTTAGATTAGTCAGCTTTAAAGGAAAGAAAAAAATTTACATTTATGGAATGGATAGAAAATTAGAGAAGAAAAAATCAAAAATATTTAATGATCCAATTAAACAAACTAAGGGAGGAAAGTAACTATGTCAATGGGTATGATGATTATTCCTATAATTTTTATGATAATTTTACTTTTTTTGTTCGTGATTTTTCTTATGATTACATCAAAACAAGATAAAACATTAAAAACTATAGATAAAGAAGGAAAAATAAAAGAAGATAAACCAAAAGTTGAAGAAAAAACTAGAAATGTAAAAGTATCTTCAAATGAAGAGAAAAAAGAACAATATAAAAAAGAAGATGTATTTAAATTTATGGAATTTGATAGAATAATGGATAAGATGATTGTTCAAAATGGAGGATCTAGGTTTACAATGGCAATTAGATGTAAAGGAATCAACTATGACTTGATGTCTGAAATGGAACAATTATCTGTTGAAGAAGGATTCATTACATTTTTAAATACATTGAAATATCCTATTCAATTATATGTACAAGCTCAAAATATTGACCTTAAGGGAAATATATCTAAATATAAAGAAAATATAACAGATTTAACTAATGATTACAATAATATAAATGAAGAATATGGAAAATTAGCTAGCTCTTTTGATGTTGATGAGCGTGAATTAGAGAGAGTTACAAAAGAAAAAGATAAGATATCTAATGTATATGAATATGCACATGATATAATTAGATATGTTGAAAAAATGAGTACAAACAAAAATTTATTACAAAGAAAATTCTTTGTTTTAGTATCATATAATACTTCAGAAATAAATGCTGTAGATAAATTTAACAAAGATGAAATAGTTGAAATGTGTTCTACTGAACTTATGACTAGATGTAAAGGAATAATAAGCGCTCTTTCCTCTTGCTCTGTATCAGGAGAAATACTTGATTCAAACGAATTAGCTGATTTACTATATTCAGCTTATAATAGAGATGATAAGTCTTTGATGTCAGTTAAAGAAGCAATAGAAGGTGGAATGTTACGATTATATTCAACTTCAGAAGATGCTTTCGAAAAAAAGGAAGAACAATTAGATGAATATTTAAAGAATCAAGCTCAACTTAGAGCATATAAAGCAATTAAATATGCAAAAGAACATGACGAAATTGAGACTCCTGCATCTCAAATGTTAGATCAAGAGGAGGAAATAAGTAGAAGAGCAACTACATATGTAAAAAATTCAGATTATCCTCAAGATGAAAAAGATAGAGCAACTAAAAAGATATTAACTGATTATAGAGAAGATAAAAAGGCTTTAAATGATATTCATGAAATACAGAAGAAAACAATATTGGAAGAAGCAGAAAAAGATATAGCGAAAATACCTGAACTTGAAAATAAAGAAGTACCATATGGTGTACAATTAATAGAAAAATCTAAAAACTACAAAGAAAATACTGAGCAAAATAATGATGAAAATAAAAATATAACTCTAGATTCAGAAGATAATAAGATTGAAGAAAATAGTTCAGCTGAAGAAAGTATTAATTTTGAAGAAACACAAAAAAAATACGATGAAAATGATATTGTTAGCGATAATATATATTCATCTAATGACAATTCTTTAGATGATGAAGATGATAGTATTGTTTAATTGGAGGAATGATATAAATGAGCGAAAAGAAAAAGAGTAGAAAAGATCTTAGAAAAGAGCAAAAAGAAGCAATTGAAAAAGCTAAAAAAGAAAATAGTCTAGAAACAAATGTTGAGGCTGAAAACATATTAAAAAGAAATCAATCTACACTACAGGACTTGTTAGCTCCTTCTGGAATAGATTGTACTCATTTTGATTATTTGGAAATATTTTCTAAGGTTTCAAGATTTGCAAGAGTATTTTATGTTACTACAATTCCGAGACAAGCAACATTTCCTTATTTTTTATCTGGAATTTATGAATTTGGGGATGTAAATACATCAGTTTTTATAACACCAATTCCAGAAAATAATTCTATAAATGATCTGAATAAAACAATTGTTGAATTAGAATCTGAAAGAGTTGTTGCTAATAATAGAGGAGATATTAATAGATTATCTATTTTAAGTACTAAACAAGCAGAAGCAGAAGGATTAAGAGATCAAATTGCAGCAGGATATAATAAATTATTTGAGGCAACAATAATATGTACACTTTTTGCATATAACAAACTTGAATTAGATAAGATGTCTGAAATTCTTGCTATGGAAGCTTCAAAAACACAAATTGGACTAAAAACAGCATGGGCTTTACAAGAGGAAGGATTTAAATCAAATTTACCGTTGAATAGTAACTATATTAGTAGAAAACATACTTTTGATAGAGGCTCAATGTCAACTGTTTTTCCATTTGTTAATGCTGATGCTGGTATGGAAAGTGGTGTACCTATAGGAATTAATAAGCAAACAGGGTTACCATTAATATTTGATAATTTTAGCAGTACATTAACTAATTATAATATGATTATATTTGGAAAATCTGGTTCTGGTAAATCTGTAACAATTAAAACTATAATGGCTAGATCAGCAATTTTAATGGGTGTTGAAAATATGGTTCTTGATGCTGAAGGTGAGTATACTGTTGTTGCAGATGCATTGAGAGGAATAAATGTAGATATCAGTCCTACATCTGATACGATTATAAACATATTTGATATAGAAACTGAGATTGTAAAAGATGAAATAACTGGAAAAGAAAGAACAGTTCTTAATGTTGAAAATAAAGTTGAGGATGTTACACAGGCTCTTCTAACTATGGCTAGAGGTGCTACAAAGTCTGAAGAAGTAAACGAACTTACTAAACAGATTATAGCAGAAATTGTTGCAGAAGAATATAAGTCAAGAGGAATTACAAGTGACCCAGAATCTTTATATCAAGATGATGGATCAGGACTAGCCAAAGTAAAAAAAGAAATGCCAACAATTGGTTCGTGGTATGAAAGACTATTAAGAAAAGATGAAGAAAATAATATTGATACATATCAATATCATTTTGATTATCTAACTAAAGTAATGAAACAATATTGTAGAAAATTTAATGGACAAATGGCATATTTTGATGGACAATCTACATTCGAACTATTAGAAAGCTGTCCTTTTATTAATATAAATATTTCAAAACTTGAAGAAAGATTTGCTAGACCACTTGCACAACAAATTCTTTTATCTTGGATTTGGGAAAAGTATGTTAAGAAAAATAGTGAGGATAAAAAGAAAGCTAGAGCTAAAAGAGTTCTTGTAGATGAAGCTTGGATGCTTCTTGCATATCCTGAAGCTGTAGATTTCTTAAATACAATGGCAAGACGTGCAAGAAAAAGAAATGTATCTTTAACAGTTGTATCGCAAAAATTCCAAGATTTCTATGAGAATAAAGCTTGTCAAGCTGTTTTAACTTCTGCTGAGACAAAATTATTCTTAGCTCAAGATAAATCAGAAATTGAGTATTTAAAGGAAGTATTTAAATTAAGTGAAGGTGAAGCAAACTTTTTAATTACTTGCTCACGAGGTGAAGGATTAATTAAAATAGGATATCAATCTGCAGTTATTGCTATCAATCCTACACAAAGAGAGTTTGAATTTGTTGAAACTAACTTACAAAAAATTATGGAAATGAAGAAAAAAAGATTAATGGCAGCAGACAGATAGAAGGTGAAATATGAAGAATAGAAAATGGTTAAGAGCATTTAGAATATTGTTTGTTTTATTTTTGTTTTTGTTTTTTGAAATTATGGATACTTCGCCAATACTTGCTATGACAAATTCACAATATGCTACAGAAGGATTAACATATTCTGGTAATACCAATAGTTTACTAAATGTAGTTGGAGAATTAGTAATGCCCATTATATTACCATTTTTTGTATTGATAGAAAAACTTGTAACACTTGTTATGGAAGTGTTTACAGGATATAGTTTTTTTCCATGGTCGGATTTAATAATTTTTAATACTATACCAATTTTAGATGTAAATTTTATTAATCCAGCAGAAGGATCTTTCTTTTTAAATCATTATGGGCAGCCTACAGTATTAGGAGATACAATAAGGGGAATATACTTTACAGTTCTTTCTATTTGCTTGGCTTTTTTAGGAATTGCAGTTGCAGTTAACGCTATAAAAATGTTATTATCATCATTAGCTTCTAATAAGGCCAAGTATAAAGAAGCAATAAATTCAACAATTATAACAATAGTATTGATTTTTGGAATGCATTATTTGATTTCTTTTATATTTTATATTAATGAGCAACTAGTTATGACTGCAAGTACAGTTATGCAAAAAGTTGTATCAGAAAATAGCATAGGTAAAGCGTTAGATAATATAGATGAAGCAGAAGATGAAAATAATGAGAGAATTTTTGAAAATTTTTACGACGATTGTGACCATACATCTTGGTGGAGCCCAATAACAATAACCAAAAAGGCCCTTAAAGAAATGGTAAATTTAGCTAAAGAATTTTTAGACTGGCTAGGAGGACTTTTTTCAGATGATGATGAGGAAATAACGATTGATGATAGAAAGCAAAAAGGAAATAAGCCGTTTCCAAATAAAGAAGATTATAAGGGGTATTTTTATGATTTGGATCATGGAATAGATGTAGCGGCATATTTGTTAAAAGATTATAATTTTAGAGATATTTATGTTTTTTCTGTTAAAGGAAATGATAGTAATAAATTTTCACAAGGAGGAATCTCTGGATTACTTACATCTTTTTCTAATACTGTTGTATGGGTGACTGGATTAGTTGATACTGGATTAGCAGGATTAGAAAATTTATATAATGCAACTTATTATGTTTGTGTTGATATGAAAAACAGTAACATAATTAATAGTGCAGCAAAATATAAAGATTTTACATCATATTTAATTGGTATAATTAATAATCCTAATAAAAGTGAAGAAGAAAAAAATAATGCAAAAATTTCTTTATTATATGTTAATGCTTATTATAGATATGTATATGATGGAGAAGATAAAAATAATTTTGAAATGTCTAGTGTTGTTTCAGATTTAGGAACATATTTTAAAAACAATATTTATATGGTTGATCTTGATAAAGGAGACTGGGCACCAGAACAATTTAATGTAGTTTGTTGCTTATTATATTGTATTTTTATTATACAGTCAATGATGTTTTTATGGAGTTATTTAAAAAGATTTTTCTATGTAGTTATTTTAGCACTACTAGGACCAGTAGTAGTGGTTTATGACTATATTATGAAATCATATTAATGATTATAGTTAAGGAGGAGTTATGAAAAAAGCAAAATTTTTAAGAGTAATTATGTTATTTGCTATCTTTTTTATGTTTTTTACTACAACACTAGAAGAAGTATATTGTGCAACTAATTCTCAATATAATACAGAAGGTATTAGCTTGAACGATAATAAACAAAGTATAATTGATAAGATACTTGGTTTTTTAACAAATGTTATTTTGACATTATTAGCATATTGTATAGTTGGTCTTGCTGGTGTTGTTCAAATGTTGGTCTCTAGTATGGTAGGATTATTAACATGGGATAGTTCAAATATGATATTTCCATGGGCAGATAGAATTATTTTTAATGGAATGCCAATATTAGATGTTAACTTTTTAAATCCGGCAGAGGGATCTTTATTTAAAGTTTCATCTCAGAATAGCCAATTAGGGTATACTGCAATTGGTGAATCAGTAAGAAATATTTATTTTACGGGATTATCTATTGCGTTAGGATTCTTAGGAATTATTGTAGCTGTTATGGCAGTAAGGCTTGCTTTATCTTCAATTGCATCTGAGAAAGCAAAATATAAAGATGCTATTGTACATTGGGTTACAGCAATAGTATTACTTTTTGGAATGCATTATTTAATAGCATTTGTATTCTATATAAATGAGCAATTAGTTGAGGTGGCAAGTAAAATTGTTTTAGATGTGATAGGAAATCATCAGGAAAAATTAGCATTTCTTTCTAGCGGATTAAGCTCTATAGGAAATACATCTGGATTTGAACTTATGGGACACTTTTTTATGGAAAATGCGATGAATTTAATAGATAATTTTGGATTTGAACAATTTACATATGCAATATTATATGCGGTATTTATAGTACAATCTCTTATGTTCTTATGGGCATATTTAAAAAGATTTTTCTATGTATTAATATTAGCATTAATAGCTCCATTTGTTGTTGTGTATGATTTCTTAGTAAAATCAGTATCTTAATTTTGGAAGGAGAATAGATATGAAAAAGGGAATATTTTCATCTTGGTTTAGAGAATTTGCAACTTTAGTATTAACCCAAACAGTACAAGCTTTTTTACTGGCAATTGTTATGTCTGTTATTATTTCTTGCTTAGCAGAGGCTGGAAAAGATAGTGTTAATGCAGCAGGGCTACTAGCGATAATAGCACTTAGCTCATTTAATAAAATTGAATTATTAGTTAAAAATATATTTGGTGTTACATCTCAATATGGACCTTCATTAGATAATGGTGCTAGAGGTTTAATGGGAACAGCAATGGCTTTTAGAGGTATGAAAAATATAAGTGATAATGCTGGAAAGGCAATAAAAGGTGCAAGATTAAAAAGAGAAGGAGAAGCTGGCTTAAAAGCACTTAATGCAAATGGTGGAAAGATGGACACTTCTAAGCTAAATCCAGATACCACAACTGATAGCGATAGAAAGACTTTAGGCGAAGAAACAGGCAGATCAGTTGAAGAACAAGTTGTAAAATTACAAACTATGGGAGATATAGGTGAATTAACTACTGCTATAAGAAATCTAACTAAAGCAACAGAAACAGGAAATAAAAATGATTCTCAAAGTAAAATGGAAAAATATCAAGATATGATTAATCAAGGTCGAGATATGCAAAAAAGTGCTTTACATGAAAGTGTTGGAGCTACAATTGGTGGTGCGGCTGGTGCAATATATGGTATGGCTAAAGGTGACGATATTGGTAAGAGTGCATTAGCAGGTGCTGGAATGGGTGATACGGCTGGTAAAGCTATATCTCAATATAAATCTGAAAAAGAAAGCTATAAAGGACGTATGGAAAAATTAGCAGATATAGGAGAAAAGAATTTTCAAGATTCTATGACAGAAATTGAAAATTTTAAAAAGCAAGCAGTTAAAAATGTGGTATCTGGTAAAGTAGAAAATGTAAGTGAATATAATAAGATGGTTGCTGATGCTGTAAATGAATACAAACAAGGAATTAATAATAATATGAATGCAGCTGTTAAAAACGCGTATAAACCATCAAAATCTGTTAAGGATTCTCAAAAGAGATTAAACAATATTCACAAGAATCTTGATAAAAATAGTACAGCTGGAAATCATTAAAAGAAAGGAGATAATAATAGTTCATAAATATATTTATGAACTATTATAAAAAAATAGATGAATATAGTTATAAAATCAATTAATGAATTTATTAATTCTCTAAATTCTAAGGAAAAATTAAAATATTTGGTAATAATAATAATATTTGTATCTATAATATATTTTCTTATTATTAATAATAGTTATAGACAAGGAGAAATTAATTATAAAAATCTAAATTCAAAACTGATAATTGAAAATTCTAACGTGATATATGATAGAGCAATACTAATGACTATTGATGATATATGTAATGATTTATTAAAAGTTAATTTTAATTCTTTAGTATTAGACGGAAAACAAGTAAAATTAAAAGATATATACAAGTATGATGTAACTTCAAACTATAAAAAAGAAATTTCATCTAGAAAATTTATAAAAAAAATGAGTGAAATATATAATAATGTATTTAATGAAAATGAAGATATAAGTTCATTAGAATATAAACAAATAATTGAGGCTGTATATTATTCTGCTCAATATGATATGTATTTAGTAAAAATTAAAACAAACAATCAAGATGTGCAAAATTATATAGGAATTAGATTATACAATAGTAATACAAAATTTTCTATAATATATGTTGAATAAAGGAGAAGATATATGATTGAAGAAAAAGAAAAAAAATATATATATTTAGCATTTATAGTTATTATTATTTTACTCATAATAGTTTTGATTGCAATTTGGTCTCCTATGTTTTCAAATAAATCAAAGTTTGCTGATAAATTATCAACATCTACTTTCTACAAAGAAGAAGATTATATTTCAAAATATAAAGAAAAATATAAATCTTTAGCTCTTAAATATATAAATATGAATAATTATGAAGAATTAAAAGATAAATTAAATCCAGATTATTTAGCTGAAAATGATTTGACTGTTGATACTGCATATGAATATTTAGTTAAAAATAATATTTTAACACATACAAATAGTACAACGATTTTATATAATTCAGATGTAAAAAATAATGATAAACAGTATATATATACATATGTATATAAAGTGGGTGATATTGAAAAAATGATACATGTAATAGAAGATTATTATAATAGCTATACAATTTCATTTAGTCAAGATAGTTATCCTATTTTAAATAATTGTAATTTTGAGATTGATAAAGATGGCTTGAAATTTAATATTCAAGCTATAAGCTCATATAGTGAATCTATAGTAATAAATTTTTCTGTGGAAAATCAAACAACGGAGGAATATGTATTTAATTTTAATTCAATAAATGATGCTGCTGCTAAAATTAATAATACAAATGTTAAATATTTAACATCTGTTATAATTGGAAATGAGAGCTCATCGATCTCATCTATTCCTGGTAGTAGAGTGAATTTTAATTTATCTTTTGAAATTAGTTCTAGTGAACAAGGCAAAATCAGTGGATTTATATTTAATAATGTTGAAAAATCTGGAGAGAAGTTATCAGATTTTGTGTTAGGTATGGAATAGGAGGGTGAAATGGCAGAAAAAGAAGAAAAAATTGTTATAAAGAAAAATATAAAAAAGAAAACAACTTCCAAACCTAATGTTAATAGCTCAAATATAAAAGAAGAAAATTTAGAATCAAATGATTTACAGAATGAATTAGATGAAAATGATATACAAGAGGACGACTTTAATGAAGAAAGAAAAGTTGAAGAAAAAGAGCAGGATGTAAAAAAATCATCAAATAGAAATAAAAAAAATAATAATCGCCACAAATCTAGTTCATCAGCTAAGGGTAGTGATTTAGGTTCTAAAACTGTTAATGGGGCACAAGGAACAAATTCAGCAGTGAAAATAGCTCCAAAAGGAAATCCTATGGCTAGTACAAGTGTTCCAGGAACTAGTGCTGCTGGAGCAACAAGTGGAGCAGGTGCTGTCGGATCTGCAGGAGGAGCAGGCGCAGCTGGAGCTGCAGGAGGAGCAGGTGTTGCTGGAGCTGCAGGAGGAGCAGGCGTTGCTGGAGCCGCAGGAGGAGCAGGCGCAGCTGGAGCTGCAGGAGGAGCGGGTGCTGCTGCTGCAGGTTCAGGAATAGGTATACCTGTATTAATAATTTTATTAATATTGCTTGTAATTATCGTTATTTCTGTAGCTGTAAATAAAAGTAATGCAGAAAATGAGATAAAAAAAGCAAAAGAAGGAAAATCAAGTGTTAAAGCAGCTGTTGAATCTGGACAGCTTCCTGGAACACAAGAACAAATAGATAATGCAATGCTATATAGTGATAAATATAACTCTTATATTGGATTTACTACAGATCAAATAAATTATTTATATAATTATGCAATTGATGAAAATGGTGCTAGTACAGAAAGAAAATCAGTAATAAATGAATATAAAACAAAATATGGGACAAATTATAAAAATGCATCTGGTATATTAACCATTGATGATAATCAAGAAATATATAAACATATTTTAAATACAGAAAAGTATAATTTTAATAATATAAAATGGGTAAATTATAGCCATGATCAAGAAGGAAGCAAAAAAATAGAAAAGGATGACTTATATAAGGACGAAGAACTAGGATTAATGTATCCAAATGATGTTTCGACGAAAAGAGAAACTTTTATTGAAATGACATCTCCATATTTATTAAGTAATTCAATTCCATTAGGGTTTTTGACTGCAGCTGCTACGACAGATTCAAATAAAGAATATAGACCATCAGCACAAGAAATATTTGATCAAATGTATGGAACAGGGGATAACACTTCTAGTGAAAATGCAAGAAATAAGGCTACTTTTGCATATGAAATATTAAAGTATGCTCAAAGTGATATTACGGTTGATCAATATCAGCTAAAACATTATACTTTAAATACATATTATTTAGACTATGATTCTACTACATATAATGATTCCTTTAAAGTAAGTATTTATGTTGGATTTTCAAAGGATACTTTAGATAAATTAGGAGAACAAATTGCTTCAGTTATTAATCCATATAATGCTGCAATTCAAGGTGTATCAGACTTTTCAACAACATCACATGAAAATACTGTTCACACTAATACAAGATTAGATGAAAATAATAAAGAAGATGTAATGAAGGAAAGTTTTGTTTCAGATTATTCAAATTACGAAAATGTGTATTATGTTTCTTCAGCTAAGGCTTTTGACGTTATATTCAATGCATCATACAATTATACTAAATATAGCGATGAAAATGTTAGCAAAAGAATAGAAAGTGATTCAGAATATACAACAGAATCTCAATATTATGTTATAGATAATGAAAATTATAAAGTTGACTTGAATAGCTTGAAAGGAAATACAATTTCAGAAATTGTTTCTAATTATGGAGGTTCAGCTCAAATTATTTCTCAGTCAACAATTGCTGATGTGCTAACTACAGGGGAATATAAAGCTACATTTGAAATAAAATGTGGAGACTATGTTATTAATGATGGAAAAAGATATGATATTCAAAGGAAATGGGATGATAAAGTTGTTCCTGGATCTACATCAAAAAGAGTTTTCCTAGAAGAAGAAGTATATGAATTTAATAGTAATTCAGAAGGAGATAAAGATAAGACTACAATACCTAAGGAAACATTATCTAATCATGATGATATAGAACATTATAAAGAACTAGCAGGAAAAAGTGAATTAAATTCTATTGATATATTAGACTCCAATCCAGGAATATTTTTAAAATATTTATCTAGTAATTTTAGACAATCTGAATACATTGGATATGGAAGAGGCGGAACAAGTTATATTTCTAGCGTCGGATATGATAATGTAAGAACATATTTAGATGAAATTGCTGAAAATAAAAAATTACCATTTATCTATGGCGTATCTTTAGGTTATGATGTGGACACAATGTCTTCTAGTAGTGGAATGACAACAGGAAGTCAACTTCTTAAAGAATATTTGAGAGCATTAGAAGGTGGTGGAAAATTAACTGAGAAGGATGGAAAACAATATTATACAGTTTTAGATGTATTAGGACATCCAACTGTGGGATATGGTTTAGATTTAGTTGCTCATCCTGAATGGAAGCAAGAAATAATGACTGCAATGGGAGTAAGCTCATTGAATGTTGGAGATTTAGCTGATGCAGAAATTTGTGATAAAATTGAAGATGACTTTAGAAATGCGAAAGTTGAAAAAATTAGTTCGCAATATGAGAATTTAGATTTAAAGCAATATCAAATTCATGCATTAGTTACGAGATCATATAATGTTGGTAATGTTGATGGATATGGAAATGCTCACGCACAATACTACAATGCTGAAACTGACGATCAGTATGAAAAGATTTATGAGCAATATAAAGATAATCCAGGTGCTGTTAGTGAAATCTCTTCTAAAGCAAATAAAGAAAGCTTATTATATATTAATTACATGTCTAAACCTGTTACAGCTCAAGGAGTAGAAGGTACAGTGCAAGGACTTGTTAATAGAAGAACATCTGAATGGATATTATTCTCATTAGGATATTATGATAAACTTCAAAAATTCTGGACTGCAGGTGGCGATGGAAACTTTGGAGGAATATCAGTAATAGATAGTTCTGGTAATGTCGATCCTGATGCATGTCTTGAATTACAGTCAGCTCTACAAAATGAAATATTTGGAGGGAGACTTACTAGAGGTGGAATTACTGTAGGAAATCTTTATAATCCTGCTGCGCCTACTGGAGCTAAGAATACAGATTCAAATGGGTATTTAACTGATGCATATAGATCTTTCTTTGCAACATCTTTATATTATCAATGTCCATGGTGGTCAAGAGGAAGAGCAAATATATATCTTCATAGTGTAAACCCAGATAAATATAATGGTCAGTACATTAGAGATGGACTAGGAGATGGTAGAGATTTAGCAAATGGTGTTGCTAAAGCATATGGTATACCATTCTATACAGATATTTCACAAATTAGAGCAAATAGTATCATTTCATACGTTAATGGTGGACAATATGGTCACACTGCTTTTGTTGAAGCTGTTGGTAATGACTATTATGTTATAAGTCATTGCGGAAGCGGTGTTGCTTGGCATGGTATTTCAATTGTTCCAAAGCAACAAACTGTCGGTAGTACAACTGTTGTTGGATTTACTTGTATGGATGATTTGATTGAAAAAGAAAAATAGTATTTACACAAAGGAGGAGTAAAGTTTAAAAGACTTGAAGAAATTTTATGAAAAATAGAAGTTTAATAACTAAAATTATACTCTTAGCTATTGTTGCGATAGTTGTTATAATTATTTTAGTTAAATTTATTGGAATTATAAATGATAAACTACATGAAGATAAACCTGATTCTGTTATCCCAGAAATTCAGGAACAAATTAATAATACATCTGGTAAAATTCAAAAAGTAAATACACCAAATGAATTATATCAAGTTAAATCATGTATTTTAAAATATTATTTGAATTATGCCGCAACTTATGGTGAAAATACTATAACTCAAGCAACTGGTGAAGAATATAATGTATCTGAGTATAAAAAAAGTACTTATAATATGTTATCACCTAAATATATAGAAAAAAATAGCATAACTATTGATAATATTAATAGTAAAAATAATGATATTTTAGAGCCAGAAATAGAAATTTATACTATATATTCGCTTACAGATTATCAAGGTGTAGCAGCTTATTTTACTAATGGTAAAGTAAGAGATTCTATATCACATAATGGAACAGAATTCAACATTATTTTAGTTTTAGATGATAACAATCATACCTTTGAAATATATTTTAACGATTATATTCAAAATAAGGATTTTTCAGTTTTTGTTGAAAATGAAAGTATTGAATTTGAATTACCTGAAAAAGTTGAAAATAGATCATCTAATGAATATGGAATTACAGCAGCAAAATATGAAGATATTTCTAAGGATTATTTTAATTTAGTAAGAAGAT
The DNA here is from genome assembly GCA_051886195.1 of Clostridia bacterium. GTDB lineage: Bacteria > Bacillota > Clostridia > TANB77 > CAG-465 > CAG-465. The sequence goes on along the minus strand of JBJEXW010000021.1, from coordinate 405 downwards.
TATTATTAAATGACTCTGATAAAGCTTATGATTTATTAACAGATGAGATGAAAAATAAATATTCTTCTAAAGAACAATTTGTAAATTTCATAAATAATAATTATAAGAATTTATATTTATTAACATATAGTAACTACTATGTAAAAAATAATAATGATGGAAATTTAATTTTTAAGTCATATAATCAAGATGATAAGGTATGTATTAATATTTATTTTGATGCTTTTTCAAGTTTTAAATTTGACATAGAAGGTATAGAATAAGTAGTATAAAGAAGAGAGTTTGTTATGAGGTTATTTTTATATAATTATATACTCATTTAATAAGCTCTCTTTTTATTATATAATTATGTGTCAATATTTTTCAGAAATGTCACCCCTAAATATATAAATTTTTTTTCAGAAA
>JBJEXW010000020.1:0-51375 GCA_051886195.1 Clostridia bacterium | reverse complement strand
AAGGTATTTCCTTTTTTTATATATTAGTGTGTCATATCTATTGTAAACCTATATATAATTTTTTTTAGAATAAATTTCATAAAAATACATAGAATATATTTACAACCGTGCTACAAAATGATAAAATATAAGCACAATTGTAGAAGGAGATTGATATGATTAATAAAATTTTAAAAATAATGAAAAAAAATAATGAAATAATAACACCTGCAAAATTAGAAGAAAAAGGAATATCTAGAGTATATTTATCAAGAATGGAAGAAGAAGGAATTATTGAAAGAATTGATAGAGGAATATATGTAACAAAAGATTTTAAATATGATGAATATTATTTATTTCAATTAAAATATCCTAAAGCAATATTTTCTTATAATACGGCTCTATATTTTTATGAAATGACAGAAAGAACTCCAGTAAAGATGGATGTAACAGTATATAGAGAATATAATCCTCATAGATTTAAAGATTTAGTAAATGTTTATAAAGTTAGTAAGGAATTATATAATTTGGGAGTTACAGAAAAAAAATCTCCACAAGGAATGAAAGTTAAAACATACAATTTAGAAAGAACGGTATGTGATATTATAAAAGATAAAGATAGTTTAGATATTGAAACAAGGAATAAAGCTATAAAGAAATGTATTAAGAGTAAAGAATTTAGTGCAAGCACAATGTTTGAATATGCAAAAAAGATGAATATATATGATAAAGTTAAAAACTATATGGAGGCAATAATATGATAAAAAATGCTAAAAGTTTAATGGATAAGTCAAGAAACTTAGCAGCGAGTTGTAATATTACAGCAAATGAAGTACTACAAAATTATATGTTTGAAAGAATATTAGAGAGACTATCTATTTCAAAATATAAAAATAATTTTATATTAAAAGGTGGACTTTTATTATCTTCAATAATGGGGATAGATACAAGAACAACTATGGATATTGATACTTGTATAAAAGGGATAGACTTAACAGATGAGCAACTATATGAAGTATTACAAGAAATATTAAATATTGATGTTGGAGATAATGTTAGTTTTGAAATAAAAAATTCTAAGCCTATAAGGGAAGAAGACACTTATGGTGGATTAAGATATAATTTAGTTGCTAAATTTGACAATATAAAAGTAGATTTGAGTATAGATATAGCAACAGGTGATTTAATTATACCACGTGAAATAGAATATGATTATAAAATGATGTTTGAAGATAGAAATTTAAAAATCATGACATACAACATAGAAAGTATTATTGCAGAGAAATTTCAAACTGTTATTGCTAGAGGAATATTAAATAGTAGAATGAAAGATTATTATGATTTGTACTATTTAATTACATATAAAGAATTTTCAAAGGAAAATTCAAAGAATGCTATAATAAAAACTTTCAATAAGAGAGATACAGATATAGAAAAAATAGATGATGTGATTTCTGAGATAAAAAATAGTGAGTTTATTGAAGAAATGTGGAGAAATTATTCTATACATTATAAGTATTCTAATAATATTAAATTTGAACAAGTAATAAATGTTATAGATAAAATAAAAGAATTAGTAAAATAAAAAGATTTTAAATGAATATAAAAGGAGGAAAACATGGCAAATTTTGAAGTAAATAACGTATCAATAAGTACATTATTAGGATATGTAAAAGATGGAACAATAGCAATTCCAGAAATACAAAGACCTTTTGTATGGGATACAACAAAAGTAAGAAATTTAATAGATTCTTTATATAAAGGATATCCAGTAGGATATATAATTACTTGGAAAAGTCCAGATGTAAAATTAAAAGATGGATCTTCTTCAGAAGGTAAACAAGTATTAATAGATGGGCAACAAAGAGTAACAGCATTGACAGCATCTTTACTTGGACAAGAAGTATTAGATAGCAATTATAAGAAGAAAAGAATAAAAATAGCTTTTAATATAAAGAACGAAGAGTTTCAAACATTAAATCCAGCAATAGAGAAACAAGAAGAATGGATATCAGATATTTCAGAATTTATGAAAGATGGAAATATTGATACGTGGCAATTTGTAACTGATTATTCTCAAAAGTTTGAAATGAGTCCAAATGAAGTTAATAAAAGAATAAATAAACTTTTAGCTATAAAAAATATAGCTATAGGAAGAATTGAATTAGGAGCATCTCTTGATATAGATACTGTAACAGAAATATTTGTTAGAATAAATTCAGAAGGTGTTGTATTATCACAAGCAGATTTTGCAATGTCTAAAATAAGTGTAAATGAGCAATATAAAGGAAATGATATTAGAAAAGCTATAGATTATTTCTGCCATTTTGCTAAAACACCAGCAGATTATGAAAATATTAAGAATAATGATATTGAATTTAGTAAAAAAGACATATTTGATAAAATACAATGGATTAAAGATGAAAATGAAGAACTATATTTACCATCATATACTGATATGTTAAGAGTAGCTTTTACATATAAATTTAAAAGGGGTAAATTAGCAGACTTAGTAAGTCTATTATCAGGTCGTGATTTTGAAACAAGAGAGTATAGAGAAGATATTGTTGAAGATAGCTTTAAAAAGTTATACGAAGGCGTAAAACAATTTGTAAATCAAAGTAATTTTGAAAGATATATAATGATATTAAAATCAGCTGGAATTATAGATGAAAGTTTAATAAGATCTCAAAATGTATTAAATTTTGGATACATTTTATACTTGCTATTAAGAGAAAGAAATATAGATTCTGCAAAAATTGAAACTTTAGTTAGAAGATGGGTTGTAATGTCTATTTTGACACAAAGATATACCTCATCTCCTGAGTCAATGTTTGATTATGATATAAGAAAATTAAATGAAGCAGAAAGTATTGAAGAATATATTAAAGATGAAGAACAAAGACAATTACATGAGACGTTTTGGAATAATATATTGGTAGAAAAATTCAATACATCAGTTACAAGTAGTCCGTTCTGGAAAACGTTCTTAATTGCTCAAATAAAGCTTGGAGATAGAGGATTTTTATCAAAAGGAATAAAAGTACAACATATGATTGAAGATAGGGGAGATGTACACCATATATTTCCTAAAGATTATTTGATAAAAAATGGCTTAAAAAACAAACAAATGTATAACCAAATAGCTAATTACGTAATGTTACAAACAGAAATTAATATTCAGATAAGTAATAAAGCTCCAAGTGAATATATGAGACAAGTTATTGCACAATGTAATGGCCAAGAAAGTTCATATGGTTTAATAAGTGATTTAAATGATTTGAATAAAAATCTAAAAGAGAATTCAATTCCAGAAGAAATTATTAATATGAGCTTTGAAAATTATCAAGAATTTTTAGCTAAAAGAAGAATTTTGATGGCTGAAAAAATAAAAGATTTTTATTATAGTTTATAAGCTAAAGAAAAGCAAAATATGAATGTATAGAATACAGGATTATTTTGCTTTTGCTGTTGGAGGTGAATAGATATGCTAACAGATAAAGAAATTGGAGAAAAAATAAAAAAATTAAGAAATGGAAATGGATATACTCAAGAAGAATTATCTGAAAAACTTTTAATAGGAGACAGAATCAAGATTTCAAGAATAGAAAATGGGAAACAAAGTATGACAGCAAATGAATTAATAAAATTTTGTTCATTTTTTAATATAAGTTTAGATGTATTGCTCAATGATGAAAAATTGAATTCAGAAGAGTATTTAATTTTATCCGATAGATACTTAACAAATGATGATATAGAAATAGAGGAAAAAAGAGAAGTTATTAATAAGATATATATTAAATTAGCAAATAGTGAACTAAATTCTATATTAATGTATAGTAATTTGAACAAAAACAATAAAAACAATAAAAAACTTTCAAAATCAACAATAGAAAAATATGAAATAAATAGTACAATGTAGATAGGAGGTAAAAGAAAATGAATATTATTAATTTTTTAAAAGAACAAAAAACATCTGCTTCATTAACTTATTACGGAAAAGATGATATGGCTACAGGTTACCAAATAAAAGTATTAGTAGATCATGAACAAGAAATTAATGAATACTATAATAAAAAAAGTTTTGATATTAATAATATTGATGATTATATAGATTTTTTATTTGTTGATATGTGTTCAAAACTTTCAGAAATGATTCCATTTGTAAGAGAGGATATCAAGGAAAAAATAGATACTGAAGTAAAGTATTTAACCGAGATAAGAAAAAAATATAAAAATAGTGCTTGTAATAAATATATAAAAGATAATTTTAATGTTATTTTAAATATTGAAGATTTAAAAAAGTACGACTTAAGAGGATATGAAATTGTTGATATAACTTTAAATTATATAAAAGATAATTTTAAGATTTTCAAAGAAAATAAAAATATTTATGAATATATTGTAAAAAACTACGCCTACAAAATTTTTTATCATTTTAATGAATATAGAGATATATTTGATAAATATCCTGAATTTTACAACATATTATTCTCAGAAGAAATTTTAAAAGGGCAGATGTATACTAAAATTTCACATCTTGAAGATGCATTGAATGTAATAAAAAGCAAAGATATTGAGTTATATAATAATACTATCAATTTAATATTAAAAATAATAAAAGAAAGATCTTTTAATACAAATTTGGAAAAAGTAATGTATACATTTAACGATATAAAAGCTACACGAAAACTATTTAAAAAAATAGGTGAGAAAGCATTTGTTGAAATTTATAATGAAGAAAAAAAACAAGAAATAATATTAGATGAATATATTCATAAAAATGGACATAAATCTAGTTTTGAAATTAATATTAAAGATTTTGTGAGTGTATATGAAAACAAAGAAATTAATTGGGAAATAAAATCTTTAATGATTACACATGGAAGATATAATAAGAAAATGGTTAGCAGATTTGAATCTGTATTGTCTAAAAAGAGAGAAAAGAATTTAATAGATTTAGTTTCGACTAATATTCCAACAAATGAATATTTTACATATAGTATTCAAAATGAACTATCTATTATGATGATGTTTGGAAAATTAATGATACGATATATGCTGTTTGAAGATGATAGATTTGATGATTTGATGAATTATTTATTTGCAGGTATTGCAAATTATACCGAGAAGTTTAATATAAATATTTCTAACATAGAAGATGATTTTAATATGATTAGTTTTACGTTGAAAAATTTGGTGAATGAAAGTAAAAGAAAAGAAAAAGATGAATTGATTATTCAATTATGGAATTATAATGCTATTCATCTTATTGTAGGTGTATTTGAAAAAATAATAAGAGAATTGTATTATGAAAATGTTCAAATGAAAAAATATGTACCAAAAGAAAAGTTGACTCTTGAAAATATATTTAAGGCTGAAGAATTAGATGATATGCTTGGACAAGCTAATAAAAAAGCATTTCAATACTTTTTGACTTCAGATAATTTTGTTGGAAATAATTTAAGAAATGATATATGTCATTATAATAATAACATATATGAAATATGTACTTTAGATAATACCCTAACAGTAGTATATATTTTGCTTACATTAACCAATGAATTGTTGCTTAAAGTTATTCAAAATGATAGTAAATAGAGTTAGATTTTATATAATTAAAATTTAAATTTGCAAAGTGTCAATGAAAATTTACGGTTTTATAAATCCTTCAATATTTAGTTGAATACATTATATCCATTCTGGAATATAAATAATGATATATGAATAAATACTATCTTTTTTGGAAATAATGTGATATAATATATATATATATTAAAAAAGGAAGTGAATATATGAGTATAGGAAATAAAATAAAAGAGTATAGAGAATTTAATAAAATGACTCAAAAAGATGTTGCTGAAATATTAGAAGTTGAGCCAGGAACAATATCTAAGTATGAGACTGGAATGATTGAACCTAATATTGAATCTTTAAAAAGATTGGCAGAGACATTTAGTATAACAGTTGATGAATTAATAAAAGATGAAAAAAATTTTGATGTTACTAAAATTAATGTATTAGAAGTATTAAGAGAACAAAAAGAGATGGGGCTAAAGGGCAACTTATATCATAATACACAAATTATATTTGCATATAACACAAATCATATTGAAGGAAGTAAATTAACAGAAGATCAAACAAGGTATATCTATGAAACAAATACAATCTTATTTGAAGGTCAAACTGTTGCAAGTGTTGATGATATAGTAGAAACATCAAATCATTTTAAATTAGTAGACTATATGTTAGATGTTGCAGATAAAGAATTAACAGAGGAAATGATAAAAAGCTTTCATAGAATTTTAAAAGAAGGAACAATGGATAGTAGAAAAGATTGGTTTAATGTTGGAGAGTACAAACAACTAGCCAATGAAGCAGGAAGTATGAAAACTTCATTGCCAAAACAAGTTGCTAAAGATATGCAGAATTTGATGGAATGGTATAATTCTTTAACAGAAGTAACGATAAAAGATATAATAGAATTTCATGCAAGATTTGAAAAAATACATCCATTTCAAGATGGCAATGGTAGAATCGGTAGAATGATAGCGTTCAAGGAATGTCTAAAAAATAATATAATTCCATTTATTATATTAGATAAAGATAAATTATTTTATTATAGAGGATTAAAAGAATATCAAAACAAAACGGAAAAAGGTTATTTAATTGATACATGTTTAAATGCACAGGATCAATATATAAGTATGATAGAGTATTATTTAAAATAATATAAAAAGGAAGTAGTTATGGATATAGATAAAGTTTTATTAGAACAAGATATTAATTATGAAAGTATAAAAGATTTTTTGGAGGAATATGATGAAGATAATTACAATAAAATATTATCAAACATTAGCAAATTTATTGAAAGCGATGCAAAGATAATATGTAAAATAATTATAGATAGGTCAAATAATGAAGAATTAATAGATAGAGCTTGTATGGAAATAATTACATTTATAAAATATGATTATAATTACTATAGAGATATAATATGTATTACTTCATTAAAAAAGATAGAGGGAATTTGGATTGATGAAATAAAAGATAAATTATTAGAAGATTCAAATAAAACAATCAAAAATGTATTTGAAGACTTTTCAGATGAAATTCCCCAAAATATAATTTATGATATTGAGATTATAAGCAGATTATTAGATAAATATGATGAAGAATATATTAAAAATTTAACAATTGAGAAAAATAGAGTAATTGAGGTATGTAAAAGGATAAATCATATAATGATTATTAATGTGAAAAACGTTTTGAAATTGTTTTATTGTATAAGCAGTGAGTATAAATTAGATTCGGGAGAAAATAGCTCTTTTTTAGATGAGTTTTTTCAAAATTATCCGAGTGTTTGTAAGACATTTATAGAGGAAGAAAAAAACAATGATCCAAAAGAAATATTTATAAAAGATTTAAAAAAGAAAGTAGAACAATATGATAAAGAAGAAAAAATAAAATATAATATGGAAATCTTTAAACCGGACACTAAAAGAATAATTGAATATAGGAAATTTCAACTTAAACAAAACAAAGAGATTAATAAAATGGCTAGTAAAAAATCTATATTAGGAAATTTATTTAAATCAAACACAATTTTATATGGAAGGAGATATGGAATAACTGTTACTACAAAAAAATAGTAAAGAAATATCTGTAGGAAATATGCATAAATTTAAGTATGAATATCCGTATCCAATAGAATACTTAGTAGACCCTGTAGAATATTTGGAAAAAATAAATCTACTAAAGAGTCTAGGAAGAGGCAAATAAAATGAGATTAATACTGAAAGATTATATAGAAACATTAAAAGAAGAAATAGAATTAGAAACATTATTAGAGAACATTCTGATAATGAATGATTTTACTGATATAGTACGCCCACAAAAGGGAGTAGCACAACACGGAGTTGATTTTAGTGCAAAAAAAATGGAACAATATATTTATTTGTATTAAAACAAAAAGATATAGATAAAAATAATTAGAATTCAGGAAATAATGCAGTTAGACCAACATTAGATGAAATACAAGATGTTTATATACAAGAAAGAATTAAAGAATCTGGTAGTAAAATAAATATAGTTGTTTGTACAAATGGTATTATAAAACAAAATGTGCAAGCTGATTGGAATGGATACATAAGTAGAAATTCAAAAAAGAATATAAGATACTCATTTGGGGGAATAGATGAATTAACAGCAATGACAGAACGAGTCTTGTTAAATGAGTATTTATTTGAGAATGACATAAAAAGTGATTTAAGAAAAAGTTTATATTTTTATGAAGAAGATGTGAATTTTGTATATTATAAAAAACTATTGGAAAAATTAATATCAAAGATTAATGTATCAGATAGAAGAAAAAAGATATACAAAAAATATTTAATAGTGTATTTGTTAATAAATAAAATGTGCATTGCTTATGCATCAGAGAAGAATGTTAAGTTAGCGGAAAAAAAGTCAGAAAAAGCACTAATTGTTTTTTGGAAATTTATAATGAAAAATAATCTATATGAAAAAAATGAAGAAATGGAAACATTAATTGTTCTATATAAACAATATGAAGAATGTTGTGAAAATTATTTAAAAGAGATAAAAAAGGTATATAATTATAGTCCAAGCTTTCCAATTTATAGCCCGTTAGAATATAGAATTACAATTTATGAAGTAATAGGATTTATTTCATCATATACATATTATTTATACTATTATTATGGAAAGACAGATGAAGTTATTGAAAATATTAATATTTTAATAACAATCATTAATAATAATGCGGGATTTTTTTATCCAGTATTTGATTTAAATTCTATAGAAATAAATACACTAATTTTTTTACTAAAAGAAATAGGAAACGATCAAGCAGAAATATTAGTTAACATTTTGATATCTAAGATGATTTATAGAATGAATATATCAAAGTATTATCCTGTCGAGTATGAAAACTATGATAAAGCTTTAATGATAGAATTTAATGAAGAAGTAGATGAGCTTAATGCAAGTGTATTATTTACAAATTTATTAGAGTGGATGAATGTTTTTAAAAATGAAGAAGGAATAAAAGATGTTCTAGATTATTTATACAAGAAATTTCAAAATATGACTCTAAATACGCTTCAAATAGATTTACAAGCTGAGGAATTATATTTTGAAGAAAATATGCATGATTCAATAGTATCTTATGTTTTAGATTATAAAGAGAAATTAATAGATGTTAATAGTACTATCAAAAAAATACATGATAATAATAGACTAAGTGAATATAATTTTTACAGATATGAATCATTACCAATATTATTTATTACAGCAAGAAATTATAGAATGCCATTACCATCAAGTATTATTTACAAATTTTTAGAAGAGAATAAAGAATCATAGATATATTTGTATAGGGAAAATCAATAAAATAAAAATGTTAGAAACTAAAGGTAAGTAAAAAAATTACAATTGTGCCACAAAATATCAAAATTGTGGCACAATTGTAAATTTTTTATAGAAGTATTGCATTAATAATATTTAAGAAATTTATAAATTATCTTTATAAAAAAAATAATTGAATAATGTTTTTACTTGTGGTAATATAAAAATTAATATAAGAGGTTATTATATGATAGATTATTTAGGTGTTAAATTTTATGCAAGAGAAGAAAATTTAAATGTTAAAGTTACAGAAAACAATTATATGGAAATTATTTCTATGTTATCTTTGGATTCTAAAGCTAGACTTATATTGGAAGCGTCAAAAGAACAACTAGAATTTATTTTCAAAGATCAAAAAATAGATGATGATTTATTAATTAAGCTTGGAAAGCGTATAGATTTTTGGACAGAAGATTTTCAAAAAATAATATCTAGTTTTTCAGAAGATGAAAAAAATAGAATATATCAAATCGTATTGTTAGAGAATGGTGATGTAAGTACTAGTGCAAAGTTTGAAAAAATTGCAGATATACTTTTTACAGATACTATAGAAGGGAAGGAAAGATTTTATGATTTTATAGGAGATGATGTAGTTGAATTATTAAACAATTATCCTTGGTATAGCCCGTGTATAGTTCGACATTTGGATGATGAACAAATTGATGAAGTTATTAATAATTCAAATGACGATGTAATATATAGTATAAGTGAAAGAAATAAAAGTAGTGTAGATATAAATAAGCTCTTATCCAAGGATATAAGTTTAGATGCAAAGACAAGATTAATTAAGGTAGATAGTGTTGTTGAAGAGGATGATAGTCTTCCATATGAATCTCAATATATAGATTTTACTAATCTTCCGTATGAAGTAAAAACATTAGTGATAAATCTTTTTGACTATAATAATCAAGGAAGAGTTTGGTTTAAAGAAGATAATTTAACAAATGAAGATGTTGAGATGATTCTTGAGAATGAGCATTGCGTAAATATTATGGGCAGTTCTAATTTGAAGAAAATCACAAATTGCATACAAAGTGATGATATAGGTAAATATTATAGCTATTTGGTAAATATTATTGGAGTAAAAACTTTTTTTGAAGATACAACTTTATGGGAAAAAGCTACTAAGGAACAAAGGGGAAGATTTGTAAATAATCTTTCATATGAAGAGATTTCAGAGTGTTTCTTTTTAGATAAAGTTATGGAGAATACTAGGTTTAAGGAATATATTTCAGAAAACAAAAAAAGAGAAATACGTAGTGCGATAGATTTGGAAATTGAAAAATATAAAAATAATGAAAAATATATATATGTACCTTATGAAATATATGAACTTGCTACAAATGAGCAAAGAGAAAATTTAATACAGATGTGTTCTCTATCAGTATGTACTAAAATTATTAAAAATGATAAAAGTGATTTTGTTTTCGAAGGAATATTAAATAATATAGACAAAAATATTTTGTATAATGAACATGATGCTGAAAATTTTTTTAGTATATATTCAGATTTATCTGATGAAGAAAAGTCAAAAGTAGTCGAAAAACTTTCAGATAATAATATTTGCAATTTATATAGAAGCTTTAATGATAGATGTGATAATTTAATTATTGAAGGAGTACAAAAAAGAATAATAAATAATCCAAAATTAGCGTATAAGCATTATTTGTTGGATGTGGTTTTTGATTTAGAGAATAAGGAAGAAATAAAGAAAGTATTATTACAGAACAATCCTTCAAGAATTATTGAATATACAGATTTAGAAAAAAAATTAGATAAGTTATATGGGGATGATAATAAAACTAAAGATGAAATAATAGATTATGTTTTTGAAAATATAAATGAGAATGTATATTTTGCTAGATCTTTTTTTATAAATAAAATAAAGTCACAAGAAGATATAAGTAAATATATGGATAAACTTGATTTTAAGCAAAAATTAGAGTTATATGAGACTATTGATTCAAAAGATGTCTCTGATGTTATATTAGAATACTTACTTGAAAGTGATACTAAAGAGGCAGATTTTGACTTTAAAATAGATATAATTATGACTAATATATTTAATAAAACAGATAAAGAAATAAGCAAAAAGATAATAGATAAATTTGGATTTGCTAATTCAATTAATTCATTAAAAAGAGAAGGTTATTATTATATTAATATAGAAGAATATAATGAGGAAATTAAATATAGTATAGATAAGTATCCGGAAAGTATTAATGAAATAGATAAAATTGATTATATAATATTTAGCGAATTATTAAGTGATTTTCCGAATGAGTCAAGAAAGATAATAGATGATAGTAATTATAAATATATATTAAATTCAATTGGTGAAAAAGAATATGAAGATTTAATGGAAAGCATAGAAGATAACTCAGATAATAGATTTTTTATTGCTAAATTTATTTCAGATAAATCATATAATTTAGAAAGCAAAGAAAAATTTAAAAAACTACTAAAAAATAATAAATATGTTATTCAACAATTAAACCCAAGATTATTTGGTGAAGAGTTTGTAGACTATAGCGTGGATTTAATTGAAAGATTTACTAAGGTTGATGGAATGGTAGAAAATTTAGTTTATGGTCTAAGCAGTGGTAAAACACAAAAATTTAATATGATTATGAAAACCGTATTAGATGGAAATGATTTAGAAGAAGGATTAAATGTAATTGCAGATATTTATAATCAAATGTATTTGAGTGATACTGATATTTTTGAAAAAATAGATGGAAATCTAACTCCTAAAATGGCTGAAAATCTAAAAGAATTATTTTTAAGAAATGCAGCATTAGAACGAGAATATGGCTATGATTATAAAGAACAAAGTAAATATTATATAAACATTGAATCTATGGAAGATATTGAAAATTATGATCATCATTTAAAAGAAACTAGTGATAGATTATTTTATGGTACAAATAGTTTAAAGTTAAAAATGGATGCTTTTTCAAATAGATTCTATAGTATGTCGTATGATGAGGCGAGAAAAATAGTTAGTTCATATGGAAAAGGTATAGATGAACTAAGTGAAAATAATCCAGAACTAAAAAATAGTAGTGAGTATGAATTTTTAAATAGCATTAAAGATTTCGTGTCATTATATGAGAATACTCAAATAGATTATGATTCTAAAATAAATGTGTTAAATTCTCTATACGAAGAATTACAAGAAAAAAACAATATTGAATTTACAAGAGAAGATATATCTATATTACAAAATAAATGTAGAGGAGAATTTTCAAAAGAATTAAATAATTCTATGATGAAGGTAAAAAATCAAAAAATAACTAGATATGGTGAATACGATGTCCCTATTATTGAAATGAAAGATGATTTTAAAATTTTAGTGCATAGTTTAGGTGCATATGGTGATTTTAATGATAGTGAAGGGTATAAAGAGTCATGGAATAATAACGAGAACATTTCAAATCGAGCTATTTGCTGTTCCTTAATTTCAGATCAATATATGGGTACTGCAAATATAGATAATGTTATGATAGGCTTTGACTCTTTAGAAAAAGATTCATTAAATACAGAATCTCCAAGAGATTTATGGACATATAATAATGGTTTGGTAGTTGAATCTAGAAATAATCCTAAATTTTTTTCTTCAAAAACTATGATTAATTCATCTCGTTCAAGGTATAATGAAATTAATATTGAGAGAAAAGAATTAAGAAACGTAGAAAGTAAATATGTAAATGTTCAACCTACATGTGTGATATTATTTGATGAGGGGAGCTATTCAGATGATGTTTCTTACGAAACAATAAAGGAAAATGCATATAATTGTGCAAAGAGTTTTGATGTTCCTATTGTATATATAGATAAACTGCAATATAGTGAAAGAAATCTTAAAAGAATAGATGAAAAAATAGAAGAATTTAATGAAAAAGATAGTATAAATTCGGATGAACTAATAGATATTACAAGAAAATATAATAATTACAAATGTGGTGATTTAGCTAGAGGATATCATACAAAAAAAACATATGATGATAAAATAAAAGAAATATGGAAACAAAAATGTCAAGATGCAAGCAAAGAGGATATTGAAAAATTATACAATTACATAGAGGAAGAAAAAGAAAACTATAGAACATGTTTTACATATGAACATGAAATACCAGGAATAGATAGATGTAGTATTTGGAATATTAGTAAAGAGTATAACTTTGAAAAATCAAATAAGAAAGCTGAAGATATAATAAAATTATCTAAGCATATTAACTTTACAGAAGATGAAATAAAAGCAATTAATTATATAAAAAAAGATATTAAAATTGATGAAAAAAAACAAATAACTAAAGAAGATTTAGATAGACTTGATAGAGAGATAGCTTACACCATTTTACAAATGGATTACCAAGGAGTATCAGAAGAAACTAGGGTAACTGTATACGAAAATTTAAGACATAATGGAATTAATATAGCAAAAAATGGTTTAAAAGAAAAATATGTAAAAAGTGAAAATAAAAATGAAAGAAAAGTTATTTTAGATATATTTAGAAAAACTGAAAATATTGAAAAAGGTGAATTAGACAATTTGGAGATACAATCAGATTTTAAAGATGTATTAGAAATTTTTAAAGACAAAATTGATAAAGAATATGGTATGAAAAAGGAGATTCTAAATGATAACCAAGGAAGAAATGAGAAAATTGAGAAGCCAGTATTATAGTTTATTACTAAAAAAATACTGCTTAAAAAATGGTATAAAAAAAGAATTGTATAAAGATGATAAAATAGAATTGAAAGAAAAAAAGAGAAAAGTATTATAAAAATTTACAAGGAATTCTTAATTGCCATAGTATTTTGTTAATATTTAGAAGATGATTTGAATGACATTTTAAATGCATTGTACATAAATAGTAATTATTTTTAGTATATTTATGAAATGTAAATGTTAAAGTGTTTAATAATAAAAATGTATTATATTATAAAATTACAAATTTAGGTTTGTACATGATTTATAAGAGAATGTATGATATAAGTGCTTTGGCTTGGTCTTTTCCTATATGGAAAATATTATATAACAGAATTAGAAGTCGATGAAGTAGTCATTTTTTGAACTCTATTTATAAAAGTTATAATGAATTTGTGAACTATTATTGCAAAATATTTTATGAAAATGCCGGCGCAAATAATAGCGTAAATCTTAAAAATTGAAAATAAAAGGAAATAATACAAAATAATCTGAAAAAAAATAGATTTACTATTACAGCCATAATACTTTAAAACGATATTAAAAAAATCAAATGCTTATTTATAGTGTAGATAAAACTGGTATTTTTTACTGGATTTGTCTACACTAGAGAAAAAAGCAATTACAAAAATTTTCTAGATATCAGCTATATCAAAGTGTGATTTTAACATTTTTCAATACAAATATATTTAGACTTTTTTTATGCAGTAAAATTTAAAAAAATTATATATAGGTACATTAGAATCAATTTCATTCTACTTAATTAGTTAATCTATTTCTTCTTTATTCAAACAAAGGTATAATATGTTACAAATTAAATCTTTCTTCATTTTCAATTATGCTTGTAGTTTCGTCTATTGATAGATATGAAGTATCTAATATATGGTTTTTGCCATAATTTTTATTTTTAAAGCTATTTAATAATGCAATGCAACGTTCTTTCATTTGACAATCTTCAGGTCTTTGTTTATCTCTTAATAGAAGCGAACTTTCATCTGCTATTAGTACAACAAATTTAATTTTATATTCTTCTAAACTATTTTTTATTATTTCTAGACTTTCAGGTGTTATAATATAATTTAAAATAACATCATAACCATCTTTTAAATAAGTGTCTATTGTACTAATACATACTTTCCAAAAAGTCTGCAAATGATTTCCTTTTTTCCAAGCTTGAACATATCCACCAATAACTTGATGATATATATCGTCACCTTCTATTAACGCAGATCTTTTTTTATTCTCTGCAATTTTTCTTGAAATCGTACTTTTTCCCACACCTGCAGGACCTGTTATTAAAATTAAATCTGGCATTATTATTTCTCCTTTATTTCATAATATATTCTAATTTTCAAATGGTATCATCTATTATATTTATTTCACTAATTATTATATTATCTTCAAGTATTTCATAAATATCACTATCACTTAAATATATATTTTTGGATAGATTGCTTGCTTGCTTTAAATATTCTTATATCATTAAATAATAATTATATCAATAAAAAAATCCTACAAACATTATATTTGTAGGATTTATATAATAACCACATACTATCTTTTTGAGAATTGTGGTGCTTTTCTTGCTTTTTTAAGACCGTATTTTCTTCTTTCTTTTACTCTAGAATCTCTAGTTAAAAGACCATTTCTTTTTAATACAGTTCTAACTTCTGGATCTGTAGTAGCTAAAGCTTTAGCAATACCATGAGAAACAGCTCCTGCTTGACCAGCAAATCCGCCACCATGAACTGTAGCTTCAACATCATATTTTTCCATCATATTAGCAACTGTAAAAGGTTTTAAAACTATAGCTTTTAAAGTATCTAAAGTGTAGATTTCATTTAAATCTTTTTTATTTATTGTTATTTTACCTGTTCCAGGAATAATGTTTACTCTTGCAATTGAAGATTTTCTTTTTCCTGTTGCATAAATATATTCTTTTTTTGCCATTTTTTAATTCCTCCTAAAAATTCCACATTTCAGGTTTTTGAGCTTCATGATTGTGCTCAGCACCTTTAAATACTCTTAATTTTGTTAACATTTCTCTACCTAAAGTGTTGTGTGGTAGCATTCCTTTAACTGCTAACATAACAGCTTTATCTGAGTTGTTAGCCATTAAGTCTTTGTAAGAAACTTCTTTAAGACCAGTCATATATGATGAATGACGTCTATATTTTTTGTTTTCTAATTTGTTACCAGTTAAAACTGCTTTATCAGAGTTTATAACTATAACATTGTCTCCACAATCAATATGTGTAGAATAAGTAGGTTTGTGTTTACCTCTTAAAAGTCTAGCTGCTTCTGTAGCTACTCTACCAAGTGGTTTATTAGTTGCATCTAGAATATACCATTTTTTCTCAATTTCGTTAGCTTTTACGCTATGTGTAGTATTATTCATTTAATTTATCCTCCTAAAAATACTCTTAGAAAGTCAAATTTTCCGGGGTTATAGTTTGACTAACTATACGATACTCAAATATTATACATTTTTTTTGTAAAAATGTCAACTAAATAAATAAAATCTTATGAAAAAAGTAACAATAAGAAATTTATATGTAAGATTAAAATACTTGCAAAAAAAGAACGTTTATAGTAATATATTTATATATGAAATTTTAGAGAGGAAAAAAAGTAATGATAAAGTACGAGGTATATGAGGGTGTTTTTGACATGGACTTTGCAGATACTTCTGCAACTCTAGTAGATGCTAAAGAAAAAGGAAGATTAAGAAATATAATAAATAATTTAAATATGTATGCAGATAATATGAAAACTATTACACAAATATATACGAATGTGTTGTTAGATGAAAATGTATCATATTTTTTACCTAAAATAACGCAACAAGATGTATTTATGAGACATTTTCCAGAGTTATATGTATATAACCAATATGGTGAAAATTTATTTAATTGTCAGCAAAATAGTAAATATCATAGATATAGTGTATTTCATCACACAGTTTCAAGTATAGAAAATGCTAATGTATCAGAAATATCAATTGCAGACTGGCAAAAGAAAATAATAAAATGGACTATGTTTTTACATGATATAGGTAAACCATATGTTAAGACAATTGCAGAAGATGGAACAGAGAGCTTTGTAGGTCATGATGAAAAGTCTATTGATCTTGCAGAGGTTATCTTAAATAGATTTGATTTTAATAAAGAAGAGATAAGAATAATATTAACATTGATTAAGTATCATGATAAATATCTAAATGTTGAAGATGTTACACAAGAAAATTTAACATTTCTTGCAAAAGAATTAAACAATGACAGAGAATTATTTTATCTTTTAATAAATGTAAAAGATGCAGATGCTAAAGCAAAAAGCACAGAGTCATACAATAATTTTAAAATTGTAAAAGATAAGTTTTACGAATTTGCAAATTCATATTTTGAACAAAGTTCAAGGCAAAAAATAGAGATAAAAGAGTCAACAATTCAAGGAAAAAAAGATGAAAATGATGATATACCAGAACAGGATATGAAACTTACAAGTAAAGATATAAAAGAATTGATTGATGAAATCATAACTAAGAAAACTATTAGAGTAAAATATCAGCCAATTGTTGATCTTAAAACTCAATCCGTTTTTGGATATGAGGCATTATCTCAAGTAACATCTACTAAAAAGATAAAAATAGATAAGCTACTTGAAGTTGCTAAAGACTATAATGATTATGATAAGTTGCAACAAGTTTTATTTACTAATGCTATTGAGCAATTTGAAAGTGTTGTTAATAGAGATTCAAATATAATAATGGTAAATATAGACTATGATAGTTATGTTAATTATGTTAATAAGCCTAGAATATATGATATGATGGCTAGAAATAAAGTAGTAATTGAATTTAAAAATTATGATAATAAAGACTTAACTGATATTCAAGAAACAATACAAGGGATACATTTAAAAGGTGGTAAAGTTGCTTTTGATAACTTTAAATTAGACAAGCTAACAATAGAAGATATTTGTTATTTAGATATAGATTATATAATTCCAGATATTTCATTTATAAAAGATATATATAAAGATTTTGAAAAGCAAAAATTTATTAATAGCTTAATAACATATACTATTTCCAAAGACATAAACTTAATAGCTGTAGGAGTTGAAAATAAAAAAATACTAGATACATTAAAACTAGTTGGTGTTAGACTTGTTCAAGGATATTATTTTGGTAAGCCATTACCTGAAATTAATATGATGAATGAAGATATATTCAATCTACTTAACACAGAAGAAGACCAATCTATAATGTAAATTTATGAGCAAGGAAAAAAATTATTTCTTGCTCATTTTTTGTAAATGAAAAATAATAAATTATTTAAAAAATCTATTTACAAAATGGAATGAAAGAAATATAATTACAGTATAATGGTTTGACTTCAAATACAGTAAAATAGGCTATTTCACAATCTTTATTGTGTCGAAAAAATAAATTAAAATATTTTTAAAAATATGTGTTGACAAACCTAAAATTTAATAGTATAATAGTAAACGAACAAACGTTCTAAGACGTGTAAGGGAGGAAGAATTATGATATCTGAAGAAAGAAAAAAAGCACTAGATATAGCAATGGCTCAAATAGAAAAGAATTTTGGTAAAGGTGCTGTTATGAAATTAGGAGAAGTTGGAGATGTAAGTATTGATACAATACCATCTGGAGCTTTGAGTTTGGATATAGCACTTGGAATAGGTGGTTTTCCTAGAGGAAGAATTATTGAAATTTTTGGACCTGAGTCATCAGGTAAAACAACAGTAGCATTACATGCAATAGCAGAAGCTCAAAAACAAGGTGGGATAGCTGCTTTTATTGACGCTGAACATGCTTTAGATCCTGTATATGCAAGAAACTTAGGAGTAGATGTAGATAATCTTATTGTTGCACAACCAGATACAGGTGAACAAGCTCTAGAAATAGCTGAACAACTAGTAAGAAGTGGTGCCGTTGATATCATAACTATAGACTCAGTTGCAGCACTTGTACCAAAGGCCGAAATTGATGGTGAAATGGGAGATTCACATGTTGGTTTACAAGCAAGACTTATGTCGCAAGCTTTAAGAAAATTAACAGGTGTTTTAAATAAATCAAATACTGTAGCAATATTTATTAACCAGTTACGTGAAAAAGTTGGAGTTATGTTTGGAAATCCAGAGACAACTCCAGGTGGTAGAGCTTTAAAATTCTATGCATCAGTAAGACTTGATGTTAGAAAACAAGAAGCTATAAAAGTAAATGGAGAAGTAATGGGAACTAGAACAAAGGTTAAAGTTGTAAAAAATAAAGTTGCACCTCCATTTAGAGAAGCTGTTTTTGATATTGTATATGGAAAAGGTATATCTAACGAGGGTTGTGTTCTTGATCTTGCTACAGATATGAATATAGTAGATAAAAGTGGAGCATGGTTTGCATATAATGGTCAAAAGATAGGACAAGGAAGAGAAAATGCAAAAGCATATTTAACTCAAAATCCAGACGTTATGAAAGAAATTGAAGGAAAAGTAAGAGAAAACTTTAATATGGCTTTTGAAAATAGCATGACTGGTGGAACTGATTCAGACACAGAAGAAACAACAGAAGAATTTTTAGATGAAGAATAAAATATATAAAGACGCATGAAAATGCGTCTTTTATCAAAAGGAGAAGATTATGGAATTTGAAGAAGCTAAAGAAAAAGCCGTAAAATATTTAGTATTAGCTTTAAGAACAGAAGAAGAAGTAAAAAATAAGCTTAGAAAGTTAAATGTGGACGAAGATATAATATTTGAAGTAACAGAATATTTAAAAAGTATTGGGTACATAGATGATTCAAAATATGTAGATGCATATCTTAGACAAAGTATATCAATACCTAAATATTCTGTATATGAAATAAGAATGAAACTTATTCAGAAGGGAATAAATAAAGAATTATTATCAAACAAATTAGATGGTTTTGATAGATATAACTATGAAAATAAGCTCACACAAAAACTATTAAATGGAAAACTTAAAAATATGGAGCCTTTAAAACAAAAAGCATACTTATACAGAAGAGGATTTAGTATAAGTAATAGCTATGATGAATAAGATGAGGTTTTTTCTCATCTTTTATTGTAATTATACATACTTGCAAAATAACAATTTAAAGTATATAATCTAATTATATTTAGGAGGTAAATTATGAAAATAAACACACCAACACCACA
Source organism: Clostridia bacterium (assembly GCA_051886195.1). GTDB lineage: Bacteria > Bacillota > Clostridia > TANB77 > CAG-465 > CAG-465. Next base: position 31,055 of record JBJEXW010000020.1, on the reverse strand, counting down.
TAATCAAGCAAAATTAGGAGAAATAGCTAAAACAGTCTTAATGCCTGGTGATCCATTAAGAGCAAAATATATAGCAGAGAATTTCTTAGAAGATGCCGAATTATATAATAATGTAAGAGGAATGCTAGGATATACTGGAAAATATAAAGGGGTAACTATTTCAGTTCAAGGAAGTGGGATGGGTGTTCCATCAATGGGAATATATTCTAAAGAACTATTTGAAGGCTATGATGTAGATAATATAATTAGAATAGGAAGTGCAGGTTCATTAGACAATGATAACGCAAGTGATATTTGCAAAAGTATAAATTTAGGAGATATAATAGTTGCGGAAGATGTTGATACAGATTCAAATTATATAGTTGCTAATGAATATGATGTTTTTCCTAGTGCATCAGAAAAGATATTAGATATTGCAAGAGAAAAGTGTAGAAATATAAACAATGTAAAATTTGGAACTGTGTATACATCAGATACTTTTTATATGGAAAATAGATTACTTGAAGAAATGTCTAGAAAACCAGTATTAGGAGTAGAAATGGAAACACTTGCTCTTTATACTAATGCTCAAGTAGCAAATAAAAATGCACTTGCATTATTTACAGTTACAGACAAATTACTAAGAGGAATATCTGTACCAGCAGAACAAAGACAAACTGGATTAAATCAGATGATAGAACTTGCATTAGAAATAGCTGTAGAATTAGAAAAGGAATAAGATTATTATGACAAATATAGATAAGATAGAAGATTTTAAATTTAATATAAAAAATTTTGAAGGCCCACTGGATTTATTGTTATATTTAATATCTAAAAATAAAAAAGATATTTTTGAAATATCACTTAGTGAATTGACAGATGAGTATGTATCATATCTTCAAGAAATGAACGAAAAAAATATTGAAGTTGCATCTGAGTTTGTCGTTATGGCAGCTACTTTGCTAGATATTAAGGCAAGAAAATTATTACCAGAACTTGAAGAAAGTGAAGAAGAGGAACAGATATCTGAAGAAGAAATCTTAAGAAGACTTTCACAATATAAAATATATAAACAAGTATCGGAAAAAATATATGAAATGTATAAAGAAAACTTTGGATCATTTGTTAAGTCTTTTGAAAAGATAAAATTTAGGAAAAAAGTTGAATATACAGGAGAAAAATTTACTCCTAGCGATATATATAATACATATTCAAATATTTTATTTAGAAATCAGAATAAGATAAATAAACAAGCAAAAGAAATTGAAAAAATTGCAGTATATGAAAAATATACTGTTCAAGATAAAGTAAAACAGATTGTTGGATACTTAAATAAAAATAATAATATGGTATTTAATAACGTATTTAACTCTTCTTGTGACAATGTTGAAATAGTAACTGCTTTTTTAGGCGTGCTTGAGCTTGGAAGAATGAAACAGGTAGATATTGAGCAAAAATACCTATTTTCAGATATAAATGTAACTAAAAAAAATAATTGTAATATAGATATAGATACATCAACTTTAAACTATTAAATAGAAGAACTCAAAATGTTTGGGTTCTTTTTTGTATATAATTTATTCTTATGCATATATATTAGTAGGAGGGATAAAGTAATGATAAGATGCGTAGGAAAAAATATTATAGTTGAACTAAGTAATAAAAATGAATATGAAAAAAATGGTATTATTATTAAAAGTAGCAGTTCTTCAAATTTAATAGGAAACGTAATTTGTGTAGGAAATGAGGTTAGAGATATAAAAGTAGGAGATAAAGTTATATACAGTGAAAAGGATGCAAGAAAAATAATATATGAAAGCAAAGAATATTATGTACTGGATGAAAAAGATATTCTTGCAATAATATAAAGGAGGATATAAATGAAAAAGATATTGTATGGAAATGATGCTAAAGAGGCAATTCTAAGAGGTGTTGAAAAACTTGCAAATGCTGTAAATATAACTTTAGGACCAAAGGGGAAAAATGTGGCTTTGAAAAGTGATTATTCTTCACCAGTTATAATAAATGATGGTGTATCTATAGCAAAAGAAGTTGTGTTAGAAGATGAAATTGAAAATTTAGGTGCAGAATTATTAAAAGAAGTGGCTTTAAAGACCAATGATATTGCAGGTGATGGGACAACAACTGCTACTGTACTTGCACATAGTATGGTAAAGGAAGGAATGAAAAATATAACTGCTGGAGCAAACCCAGTACAAATTAGAAATGGTATGAATAAAACGTTAAGAGAAGCGGTAAAGACAATAAAAGAAATATCACAAGCCATTGAATCTAATGAGCAAATTAAAGAAATAGCAATTATTTCTTCTGGAGATATGGAAATAGGAAAATTAATATATAACGCAATAGATATGATTGGCAAAGAAGGAGTAATAACAGTAGATGAATCTAAAACAACAGATACTAATCTAAATATTGTTGAAGGGTTAAAACTTGAAAGTGGTTATATTTCTTCATACATGGTTGGAGATAGTATGAAATTAGAAGAAATACTTGAAAATCCGTATATACTTATAACAAATAAAAAAATAACTAATGTGCAAGAAATATTGCCAGTTATTGAAAAAGTATCACAGACTAGCAGACCGTTATTACTAATTGTTGAGGATATTGAAGGCGAAGCATTAGCAACACTTATAGTTAATAAAATGCGAGGAACTTTTAATTCTATAGCAATTAAAGCTCCAAGCTTTGGAGAAGGTAGAAAAGAAATACTTGAAGACGTGGCTATAGCAACAGGCGGAAAATTAATAGATGAAGAGATACAAATAGATTTAAAGGACATAGAATTAGAAGACTTGGGTAGCGCTAAAAGTGTTAAAATATCAAAAGATAGCACAATTATATTAAGAGGTAATGGTGATGAAGAGCAAATAAGTAAGAGAATAGAAGAAACTAAAACTAATATTTTATCTCAAAGTGATGAAAGTGAAATAAAAAGATTAAGAAGAAGACTTGCTAGGCTTTTAGGAGGAGTTGCTGTTATAGAAGTTGGAGCTGCTACACAAACAGAATTAAATGAAAAAAAGCTTAGAATAGAAGATGCATTATCTGCTACAAGAGCAGCAATAGAAGAAGGAATTGTTGATGGAGGTGGTAGAGCATATATTACAGTTGCAAATAAGATAAAGGGATTTGTAAATAGTTTGAAAGAAGAAGAACGTATTGGAGGAAACGTAGTATTAAAAGCGTTAGAAAAGCCATTATATCATATTGCAGAAAATGCTGGACAAAATGGAGATATAATAGTTGAAAAGGTTAAAGAGAGTAAAGAAAATATAGGATATAATGCAAATCAGAATATTTTAGTAAATATGAAAGAGGAGGGAATAATTGACCCTACTAAAGTTACAAGAACGGCTCTTGAAAATGCAGTGTCAATATCTTCAATGATTCTTACAACTGATGCGGCAATTTGTAGTATAGAAAATGAAAAACAATAGAAAAGGGTGTCACTTGACACCCTTTAAAATTTTATTTATATCTATATTTTTGAATTTTGTGAAACATTCATAAAGCCGCCAATTATTGAGAAAGCTAAATATAATATTAACATTACTAATGATAGTATAAATGCTATTTTAGTAATAATACTACGGCTATCTTTTTTCATTGCTTTTTTAGATAGAATAAATGCAGGTACAACTAAAACGTATGAGAAAATAATCTGTTTAAACATTAGTGGTATTGATAAAAGTGTTAATATTAATGATATTATTGATACTAATTTTACTTTATCTTTACTAAATTTAATTGCATTTGCAATATTCATTGTTATTATTAAAAGTACTATTCCTACTATTCCAAAAATAAGAGAATAGCTCTTATTATTAATAACTAAAAATATACATAGAAATGCAAATAAAACTAAAAGTGTTGTTATTATTTTTATAATTAAATTTCCTTTTTCTTTAGGTTTTACGTTTTTATCCATTATTTATACACCTCTTAGTTTGTATTATATTATATATATTTTATAAAGTCAATTTAATAATATATAGTAAACGAATTATTTTTATTGTACATTATACCGATAACGGAATAAATATATTGACAAACCTATACTTGCAAAACTATACATTTTAAGATATAATATTATGTAGATGAATTAGGAGAAAAATATGGAAGAATATATAAATAATATAGATATTCAAACAATTCCAGCACAGACATTAGCCTTTATTGGAGATGCTGTGTATAACGTATATATTAGAACATATTTATCTAGTGTTTCTACTGCTAAAGCGGGTACACTTCATAAATTATCAATAAAATATGTTAGTGCAAAAGGGCAATCAATGTTAGTAGATAAGCTAATGGACATGCTTACTGATGAAGAAATAGCTGTATATAAAAGAGGAAGAAATACTAATATTGCAACTGTTTCAAAGCATGTAGATGTAGTAGAATATAAAAAAGCTACAGGATTTGAGTGCTTAATTGGATATTTATATGTAACTAAAAATAATAATAGATTAGATGAAATTGTAAAAAAATGTATTGATTTTTTTGAATAGGAGGAATTATTTATGAAAGATGACGAGAAAGATTTTTTAGAGGAAAGCTTAAGAAAAGAAGTTCTAAAGTCTATGGATGATAAGCTTTCAGAAAAGCAAAAGAAGGAGTTAATGGAAGAAGCTAGAGTAGCTTTAGACTTCTTAAATAAAATAGATGAAGTAGAGATTCCAAAAGAAAACTACGTTATATTTACAGACGGGAAAGAACAACTATTATATGAAAACGGCGAGTTTTACGTTATATCTACTACAGATAGTTCAAGAATGAAGAAAAAGAAAAGTAAAAAAGAAGCAACAGATATGTATTTAGACTATTTTATTAAATATCAATTAAATCCAATACTTGATAGTAAATCTCAAGCAAAAGAAAAAGTAAAAGAAACAAATATAAAAGAGAAAAATATTAAGCCAGTAGAACATAAAATAGAAGAAAAGAAAGTAGAAGAAAAAGCTGAACCAAGTAAAAATGTAATAGAAAAAGATGAGCCATCACTATAATAAGAAAACTACCTTTGATTTATATCAAAGGTAGTTTTGCTTTTAACAACCAATAGCATTTTTTACTTGATCTATATCGGCCTGACCAGCTGGAGCAGCAGGAACATAGTAGCCTTTTTCTTTTGCAATTAAATAAATTTGCCATTGATAATTTTCTAGTGAATTTCTAGAAGTTATTAAAGTATCTCTAAAGTTTTTATCATTTGATTGTTGAATACTATAATTAAGCATAGTTATAACACTATTTAATGTAGATAATACATCACTTACACCAGTTTTCTCTGTCATTTTCATTCACCTCACAACATATTACATAATTCAGATTTTAGATTTGTACATTCTGTACATATATCTTCAAGTACAGTTGTTACATTTGAATCTGAAGTTAAAGTTTTGTAATAATTAATTTTGTTACAGAACTCAGTTGCATGACCACAGATGTGTCTAATATTTTGAATTTCAATTTGATTTAAACCACTCATAAATAACCTCCTTTTAAATCACTAAATATAGTATTTGTATATTTTAAATTTATATACAAATATATTTGAAATTTTTTTATTTAATTGTTGGTTTTGCAAATAAAGATGCTAAAAATCCAAATACAATTGCTGCTGCTATTCCTCCAGATGTAGCAGATATTCCACCTGTAAATATCCCAATAAATCCATGTTCTGCAATAGCTTTTACAGTTCCTTTATATAGGCAGTATCCAAATCCGGATATTGGAACACTTGCACCGCATTTTCCAAAATTATAAATAGGTTCATAAATACCTAAAAATCCAAGTATAACGCCTAAAGTTACAAAAAGGGTTAAAATTCTTGCAGGAGTTATTTTAGTTTTATCTATTAATATTTGACCAATAGTACAAATTATTCCGCCTGTAAGGAAAACCCTACCATATTCCATTAAAATCTCCATATACTACACCTCGTTTTCTATTGCTATAGCATGAGCAATTCCTGGGATTGATTCACCTTGAGAAGAAGAAAGAGGGCTCATTAGAGCTCCAGTTGCCACAAGTAATATTTTATTTAAGTTTTTTGCTTTAAGTTCATTAAAAAAGTAAGATGAAAATACACTTGCTACGCAACCACAACCACTTCCACCACAATTTACATCTTGTTTTTGCTCGTCATATATTAAAACACCACAATCCTTATGCTTTTGTGAAATATCTATACCTTCATTTTTAAATAATTCAGCTAGCATATCACTTCCATGTATTCCTAAGTCACCTGTTATTATTGCATCATAATAATTAATATCTCTGCCAGTATCGGTTAAGTGATTGCTTATAGTACTAAATGCAGCTGGTGCCATTGCAGCACCCATATTAGACATATCTGTAACGCCTAAGTCAATAATTTTTCCTGGTGTTACATGAGTTATATGTATTCCATTATCTGCAATTGTACGCTTAGTAATAAGAGCTGCACCACTAGCAGTTACAGTTGCTTGAGCTGTAGTACTTTTTTGATTTCCATGTTCAAGTGGAAGCCTAAACTGTCTTTCAGCACTGCAAAAGTGTGATGATGCTGAAGCAATTACTTGGCTAACACAGTTTGTTTCATGAAGAAGAGAAGAGAGTAAAAGACCTTCGCAAAAAGTTGAACATGCTCCATACAATCCTAAAAAAGGAGTATCAAAAGAACGAATTGCAAATCCAGAAGATATACATTGATTTAGTAAATCTCCTGAAAATATCACATCAATATCTTGATCTGTAATACCTGCTTTTACTAGTAGATTATTAATACAACTTTCTAGCATTTTACTTTCTGCTTTTTCAAATGTTTTTTCGTCAAAGAATACATCTTTAATATGTAGATCAAAATAATTTGCAAGTGGACCTTGCATTTCTTTTGGGCCTACTATACTTGATGTTGCATAAATACAAGGTCTGGATTCAATTTTAAATGTTTGTTTTCCAATTTTCATAATTCTTCCTCCTAAAAAATATAGTTAAAAATATAATATACTAAACCAAGAATAACAGATGTAGTTATACCATATACAAGTACTGGACCAGCGACTTTAAACATATTAGCGCCTATACCTAATATATATCCTTCACTTTTAAATTCGATTGCTGGAGATACAATAGAATTAGAAAATCCTGTTATTGGAATAGTAGATCCTGCCCCTGCGACTTTACCAATTCTTGAGTAAAGATTAACAGCAGTCAAAAATGCACCAATAAAAATTAAGCATATACAAACTATAGTATTGGCATTATCTTTTTCCATTCCAAGATTTAGCATTTGATTAAAAATAAATTGTCCAAGCATACATATTAAGCCTCCAACTACAAAAGCAAAGAAAATATTTTTAGCTATTGGACTTTTTTGAGCTTTTTTAGAAATAAGTTCATCGTATTCAGTATTTGAAATATTTAAATTTGTATTCATAAAATAATCACCAGTAATAATATTTGCAAAAAAAAACTAAATATAATTTTTATTCATATTTTTTAAAAAATATTGAAAAGAAAAAAATAATTTGGTATAATAGTTTCATATATTGGAGCTTTGGGGGTAGTAATATGGAAAACGAGAAAAAGTTTGGAACTGAAATGTTCGGTTATGATAAAAAAGAAGTTGAAGAATATGTTAAAGCTTTAAAAGCAGATTATGAAAGTAAATTACAAGCTGAACGTTCAGATGCTAATAGAGTAGCAAACGAGCTTTCTTTAGTTAAAAGAAAACTAGAAAAATATGAAACAGACTATATCGCAAAACAAGAAAAAGTTGCTAGTGCTCTAATAACTGCGGAAGATCAGGCTAAAAAAATAATTGAAAATTCAAGAAGTGAAGCTATTCAAGAAAAGGACAGAATTGAACATCTAATTGAAATGGAAAAAGAGAAACTCTTAGATATGAAAAGAGAAGTTATAGATTTGAAAGAAAAAACTGTAGGATTATTAGATAAATATAGTCAAGAAATTAATAATTTACTAGATTAGTAATTATATTTAAGTGACCGTAATAGAATAGAACATAGGAGATATGTTTTATGAAAGTTGCGGTTACTTTTTTTAGAAACAAAAGAAAAAAAGATTATAAAAGAATAAATGATATTCAGAAAAAATATGTGAATATAAATACTTTTGATAGTATAGAAATAAAAAAATATGAAATATTAATGGTGTTATTTGTATCAATATTTATCGTTTTAAATAGTAGTGAATTAGTATACTTAGGAAGTAATATATCACATATAGATAATATAGATATTTCTAAAGAAGAAATTGTTTCATTAAATGCTTTAGCAAATGTAAATAATTATATATTTAGTAAGGAAGAGGAAAACCAAGAAACAGAAGAAGTAATTACAGACGAAGAACTTGCGATGGATCAGATGGTAGATAATTATACGGATATAATGGCATTTAATATTGTTTCTAAAGAAGATATACAAGTTATATCTGAAAATAATACTTATCAAAAATTAAATGTATGTGGAGTTGATATAACAAATTATTCTACGAATAGAAATATAGATTTTGAAAAAATTTTAAATAGTAATGATAAGTATTTTTCAAAATCTTCAGACGATATTTTGCTATATACTACGCATACATCAGAGTCATATGCAAATAGTGAAGGGTACAAGTTTGATTATACAAGTCCTAGACGTACAACAGATGGACAATATAATATGCTGTCAATTGCTAGTACTTTTGCATCAAATTTGAATAATAAAGGGATAAATACTATTTGCAGCTTGACACCACATGATTATGGGGAGTATAATAGCGCATATTCAAATTCAAGAAGAACGGTTGAAACACTTGTATATGCAAATCCAAATGCTTCTATACTAATTGATGTTCATAGAGATGCTATTGAAGATTTGGATTTTGCACCTAAGACAGAGCTCAGAGGATATAAAGTGGCTTCACTAATGCTTGTAATGGGAATTGGCTATGATGATGGTTATAATCCATATTATGAGCAAAATTTAAAGTTGGCATTAGAAATACAAATACTTGCAAATAAAATATATCCAGGACTTTTTAGGCCTATGATAATTCGTAATTCAATATATAATCAGGATATTAAAGAAAGTTCTTTCTTAGTAGAAGTAGGAGCATCAGGAAATACAATTGAGGAAGCAAAACTTGCAACAAGATGTCTTGCAAATTTACTAAATATATTGTATAGGGATTGATTTGAATATTTTATTTGTGATATAATTTAAAATCGTATGAAAGGGTAGGAATTTAAATGGCAAAGTTAGTTATAGTGGAATCTCCTTCAAAAGCTAAGACTATAAAAAAATATTTAGGGGGAGATTATGAAGTAATTGCTTCACAAGGTCATATTATAGATTTACCTTCAAGTAAATTTGCTGTAGATGTAGATAATGATTTTAAGCCGGAATATAAAACAATGAAGGGGAAAGCTAATATAATTAAAGAAATAAAAGAGCATGCTAAGGGAAAAGATGTTGTATATCTTGCAACCGACCCTGATAGAGAAGGAGAAGCTATAGCATGGCACATAAAAAACTTACTTAATATAAAAGATGATGAGAAGTGTAGAATAGAATTTAATGAGATTACAAAGAATGCTGTAAAAAAAGCTGTTGAAAAACCAAGAGTAGTAAATCAAGCATTAGTAGATGCACAACAAGCAAGACGTATACTTGATAGAATAGTTGGATATAAACTATCACCTCTTTTATGGAAGAAAGTTAAGAAAGGTACCAGTGCTGGTAGAGTACAATCTGTTGCATTAAAAATAATAGTAGATAGGGAAAGAGAAATTAGAGAATTTAAGCCAGAGGAATACTATTTAATGTATGCTAAACTTGAAAAGGGAGAAGATATAGTACTTGCTAAATTTTATGGAGATAAAGACGGAAGAATCAACCTAAAAGATAAAAAGCAAGTAGAAAGTATTATTAAAAAAATAGATAATAAAGAGTACGAAGTCGTAGATATTAAAAAGAGCGAAAGAAGAAAAAATCCACCAGCTCCTTTTACAACATCATCATTACAACAAGAAGCATCAAGAAAATTAGGCTTTGGAGTAAAGAAAACAATGATGGTAGCACAGAAACTATATGAAGCTGGATTTATTACTTATATGAGAACAGATTCTACAAGGTTATCAGATGACGCTAAGAAAATGGCTAAGGAGTACATAACTTCCAAATTTGGAAAAAATTATTATTTAAATAGGGAATTTAAAGCTAAAGAAAATGCACAAGATGCACACGAAGCTATTAGACCATCTCATTTAGATGCTGTTATGGAACTTGGAAGAGATGAGGAGAAATTATATAACTTAATATTAAATAGATTTTTAGCATCTCAAATGTCTGTTGCAGTGTATGATACAACAAGAATAAAAGTAGATGTTGAAGACTATATATTCTATATAAATGGAAGTACAATTAAATTTGATGGATTTATGAAATTATACATCGAGGGTAAGGATGATAAAGCAAAGACTAAAGTAGATATTGAAGAAGAGGAAGACGATGAAGAAAGAGTATTACCAGAATTTAGTGTTGGAGAAATATTAAAACAGAAGGAGCTTAAAGCAGATAAAAAGACAACAGAGCCTCCAGCAAGATATACTGAAGCAAGTCTTGTAAAAGTAATGGAAGAAAAGGGAGTTGGAAGACCAAGTACATATGCCCCTACTATTTCAACAATAGAAGATAGGCTATATATTGAAAAAGAGGGAAGGTATTTAAAACCAACAGAACTTGGAGAAATAGTAAATAAATTATTAGAAGAAAACTTTAAAGAAATAGTAGATGTTAAATTTACAGCAGATATGGAAAATAAACTAGATGAAGTCGCTGAATCTAAACAAAATTATGTTGAAATGCTAAGAGAATTTTATGAGCCATTTAATAAAAATCTAACAGAAGTTCAAGATAAAATAGAAAAAGTGAAAATTCCGGAGCAAGAAACAGATGTAATCTGTGAAAAATGTGGAAAAAATATGGTAATAAAACAAGGTAGATTTGGTAAATTCTTGGCATGTCCAGGATATCCAAAATGCCAGAACATAAAGCCATATAACGAGACTATAGATGCTCCATGTCCTGATTGTGGAGGAAAAGTATTAATTAAGCATACAAAGACAAGAAGACCTTTTTATGTGTGTGAAAATAATACAAATACTGAAGATAGTAAATGTCATTATATATCATGGACTAAACCTAAAAAGAAAGCTTAAATGATTAGCTTTCTTTTTTTTTCTCTTGAAAAAAATACATAGGTATAATATAATGAACACGAATGGAGAATGAATATTTATGGAAAAAATAGTTAATGTAATAGGAGCTGGACTTGCAGGGTGTGAATGTGCATATAAATTAGCAAATAATGGAATAAAAGTAAAATTGTATGAAATGAAACCAGATTATAAAAGTGATGCACATAAGACAGATGATTTTGCAGAATTAGTATGTAGTAATTCACTAAAATCAGAATTATTAACGAATGCTTGTGGACTATTAAAAAAGGAAATGGAGATATTAGATAGCCTATTTGTAGAAGCTGCAAAACATTCAAGAGTCCCAGCAGGGCAAGCTTTAGCTGTAGATAGAGAAATATTTTCAAAATATATAACAGATAAGATTAATAATAATTCAAATATAGAAGTAATACATAAAAGAATAGATAGAATAGATAATTTAAATGGTATAATTGTTATTGCTACTGGTCCTCTTACAGATGAATTACTTATGAATAGTCTTAAAGAAAAATTAGGAGAGAATGATTTATACTTTTATGATGCGGCAGCACCAATTATTTTAAGAGATTCGATAGACATGAATATTGCGTATTGGGGTGATAGATATGAACAGGAAAGAGGAAAAAATGAATCAGAAGAAGATTGGAAAGAACGAATTTTAAAAATGCCGGAAGCAGATTATTTAAATCTACCTATGAATAAAGAGGAGTATGAAATTTTCTGTAATGAACTAATAAATGCCGAAGTTGTAAATCTTCATAGCTTTGAAAAAAAAGAAATATTTGAGGGGTGTATGCCAATTGAGGTTATGGCAAAAAGAGGAATAGATACGTTAAGATTTGGACCATTAAAACCAGTTGGATTTACTGATCCAAGAACTTGCAGAAGGCCATATGCAAATGTACAGCTTAGAATGGAAAATAGAGATGGAGAGCTCTTTAATTTAGTTGGCTTTCAAACCAATTTAAAATTTGGAGAGCAAAAAAGGGTTTTTTCAATGATTCCAGGCTTAAAAAATGCTGTATTTGAAAGATATGGTGTAATGCATAAAAATACATATATAAATGGAGGAAATCTTTTAGATAATAATTTCTGTTTGAAAAAAGAAAATAACATATATTTTGCTGGACAAATTTCAGGTGTTGAAGGATATGTTGAATCTGCAGCGTCTGGTATGATGGTTGCGTATAGCATAATAAAAAGATTTGAAAATAAAAAAATAGAGTTTCCAGACAATACAATGCTTGGAAGCTTAGCTAAGTATGTTTCAACAGAGAATAGTAATTATCAGCCTATGAATGCAAACTTTGGAATATTAAGGCCATTAGAAAAGAAAATAAGAGATAAAAAAGAAAAATATACAATTCTTTCTAATATTGCACAAGATAGTATACAAAAATTTAAAATAGATTATTTAAATTAAATTTATATTAAGGAGAGAAAAATGAGTAATATTTATTTATTATATGGTGAAGAAAAATATGATATTAACCAAAAAATTGAAAAGATTAAAAGAAGCTTTGAAAATTTAGAAGTTGGAGTGAATTTATTTTATATCAATTTAGATAATATAGATGAACTTGAAAGTATCACTCAAGGTGTAACTTTTTTTGGAAGTCAAAAACTAATAATAATTAAGAATACAAATTTAAAATTTAATATAAATTTAATTAAAGATTTAGATGAAGATGTTGTTGTAATTATAATTGAGGATAATGTGGATAAAAGGTTATCTGAATATAAAACATTATCCAAAATTGCTGAATGTATTGAGTATAAACATTTAGATGAAAGACAAATGGTACAATTTATTATAGATATTTTAAAAAAATATAATGTTAAAATATCATATGAAGATGCACAATATATGCAAAGTGTTTGTGGTGAAGATAAATATAACAACATAAATGAATTACAAAAATTGGTTATATATGTTCAAAGTGGCGGAACAGTAACAAAAGAGATAATAGATAAAGTATGTTCAAAAACTTTAAATGCAAAGCTTTTTGATGTTCTAGATGATATAATAAATAAAAGAAAAGAAGTTGCAATTAAACAATTAGATTTTTTAATAAAGCAAAAGGAGCCTATAGTAAAAATATACATAATGCTATATAAACAATTTAAGCAACTATATATGATAAAATTACTTAAAATGAGTGGTGAAAAAAATATTGCTCAAGAATTAGGAATTGCACCATTTATAGTAAAAAAGCTTTTACCTGCTTGCGATAAGTATACAGAACAAGAATTAAAAAATGTAATCTATGCTTTTGATGATTATGATAAAAAAACAAAAAATGGAGATATGGATTTTGAAATAGGATTAAAGAAAATAATCTGTATGTTATAGAATAAAATCACCTTAATTTATACATAATTATAAATGAGGTGTTTTTTTATGCAAAAATTCAAATATAATACAGATATGGCAGATGAAAGAGTTGACGAATACAAAGTAATAAATAATATGAGCAGTATTGATGGAATTGAAGTAACACAAGAAAAGTATGATGAATTTAAAATTACTCAGGTTAATGTTTTAAATGAAAACGGGGCGGAAGCAATAGATAAAAAAATAGGAAAATATATTACTTTTGAAATGGAAGATATAAAATATATAGAGGATAGACAAATGATAATAGATAAGTTAGAAGAACAACTAAAAAATTTAATAGATAAAAATAAGTCTGTTATGATAGTTGGACTTGGAAATTTATATGTAACTCCAGATGCATTAGGTTCTAAAGTTGTAAATGGTATAGAAGTAACTAGACATATACTCGAATTTGCTAAAGAAATGATTGATTCTAATACTCGTGAAGTTAGTGCAATATGTCCAGGGGTTATGGGAAATACTGGAATTCAGACTAGTGAGATTATATCCGCAGTATCAGAGATAGTTAAACCGCAATATATAATAGTAATTGATAGTTTGATGTCAAAATCTATTAAAAGAGTAGGTTCATCAATTCAAATTAGTAATACCGGAATTACACCTGGATCTGGTATAACTGGAATTAATAATTCAATAGATAGTGATTCTACTGGTGCTACTGTTATATCTTTAGGAGTTCCTATGGTTGTAGATATGGCTACAATAACTAATGATGCTTTAAGCAAAATAGAAAATAAAGATGATGAAAAGGGAGAAAGATATCATCAAATAGCGAATGTATTAGACACTGAAAATTATATAGTAACTCCCAAAGATATAGATGAACTAATTGAGATAATGTCTGAAATAATATCTGAGAGTATAAACAAAGCCATGTAATTTATATATTGATTTTTTCCAATAATTATTATACAATATCTGTATATTTTAGGAGGAATATAAATTATGATGAAGAATAAAGGAGTAGCTATTATAGTTGCATTAGTTTTATGTATTATTACTTTCAACAGTACTTTTGCAGTTGAGATTTTTGATAATAAAACGTCCAGTGAAGTATATAAAGTAAGCGAAGATGATTCTTCTTTTGATGTACCATTTTCAAGAATTGTAGAAAATAGGATAGAAGTAGATAAATCTATTTCACAAATGGGATTGTTTATGACTACATCATCAATAGAAGTATCAGAACCTTTAAAAGGAATCCAAGTTTTTTATAGTAATGATACAATAAGAATTAATTCAGATACAGAATATCCAATAATATTTTCTACAGGAAATGTAGTTATTAATGGAACAATAGAAAAGACAACATTTATATATTGTAATGGTACAATAACAATTGGAGAGAAGGCCAATATTAAAGAAAATTTAATTTGTTATGCACCAAAAATAGAAATAAATGGAGTTGTTGATGGAAATATATTAGGAAATGTAAATATTCTAAATATTAATAATGTAGTTAAAGGAAAAATAAAAATGAATGTCGTAGAAGTTAACTCTTCAGAAAACGCTAAAGTTGAAAAGGGCTTAGAAATTAATACAAGTAATAAAGAACTTACAATATCTGAAAATGTAGGAACTTCTACAATTGATATAATATCTAATGAAAAAGATACAAGTGTAAAATCTTATTTACTTGAAGTTTTAACAGCAACACTAGGAAACATTGTTATTTTCTTATTAATACTAATATTTGTTAAGAAAGATAGATTAGAAAAAATAGCAGATAAACTTCAAAATGGAAGAATGGTATTAAAGAATGGAATTTACTCATATTTGTTTTTACTAGCAATGCTATGCTTTGGCGTAGTACTTTTAGTATTACTTACTAAACTTGGCGTAGTATTTTTAGTATTTGGAGCAGCTGTATTAACAATAATAACAATATTAAAAAACGTAATATTTGGCACATTTATTACAGAACTAGTTTCAAAGAAATATAATGATGCACAAGTTAAACCAAACAACATACTTACTGCTATAATGACTTTATTAATTCTTGAACTACTTGAAACAATACCTTATGTTGGTGAAGTAATTAAATTTATTACGTTTATAATATCTTTAGGAATAATAGTATCATTAACTTTTAAAACAAGATTTAATGTTACAAAAGAAGATAAAACAGAAGTAATAGAGGCAAAATAGTCATAAATAAAAATAATAAACATAGACTATACCAGAAAGAAGGTATAGCTATGTTTAATTTTTTTGGCTTAAGAAGGTCTAGATGCAACAATAGAAATTTAATATATAATCTAGTTGGATACGAAAAAGTAAGAGAGATGATATTTGACCAAAATAATATATTAATTGATGTTAGAAGTAATAACGAGTATAATATAATGCATGTAGTAAATGCAGTAAATATTCCTGTTTCCAAATTAAGATTTTGTGAGAACGAATATAAATGCAAGAAGGCTATAATACTGTATTGCTCAAGTGGTATTAGAACAAAAGAAGCAATAACTATACTAAATAGTATGGGCTATACTAATATTTATATATGGGAGTATGGTTCTTTATCTAATTTTCCATACAAAGATATGTTAAAAATTTAGAAATAATTATGTAAAAAACATTTAAAATTAATTTTGAAAAAAATAAAATTTAAAAATATATCTAGCTTTAAGTAATTTAAATGAAATGATTTTGTTCTTGATTTAAAATTTAGATTTTTGTATAATAAAGTTACTTTTTGGAGGTTTAGGTGTTATTATGAAAAAAGGTAATATTTTAATGCTATATCCTAGCATTATGGAAATAGAACAAAAGAGTGACGTTAACTCATTTTGGAGAAGTGAGTGGAAAAGAGTTAAGGAAGATATAAGTGATTTTAAAGCTTTACTTGAATATATTTTTCAAATGAATTGATATAATATTTATTGTAAACTGTTACAACATGAAATAATGAATATAAAACACCTTTTTGTATATAAAACTTATTATGTAATTTAATTGAAATGTAAATAAAATATTCTTGTTATTGCATTTTGATTTCCGTTTTAATATAATGAAATTACATATAATAGTAGGTTATATTATGTACAAAAGAGGTGTTTTTAATGTTAGAATTTTGGAAAAATGAATGGAAATTATTTCTTGAAGATATTGACTCAGTAAAAAATGCATTTGCTAAATTGTTTGGAAGAAAACAAGATTACTTAATGCTTAAATCTGGTACACAACAAGATGCAGGAGAAGTTCTACCACAAGAAGAACCAGTACAAGCATCATCAATATCTTTAGAAAATGTTTCATCTGAAGTTACTTTGGACGCAGAAGATGGAATAAAAGCAGGAAGCGCTTTTGCTCAAGAAAATGGTGTTTTTGCTGATTTAGCAACACAAGGAAGTGAGGTAGCACAAGCTACCCAACCAACATATCAATTAGATGGCATTGACCATAAAGTTACTGCTTATTTTGGAGAAAATATTGATGAATTAAGAGTGAATATGAGTGGAGAAAAAACTCAACATGAAGTACTAAGAGAGTATGCACAATATTTTAAACCATATACAGAAGCACAAGATATGTGTAATAGTGCTTTTAGAAAATACTATGATAGACATGCTTTAAAAATAGCTACAGAAGAGTTACCAATTGAACAAGCTAGAATAATTCAAAATAATGTTGATTTATTTATTAAAGGTCAAGAAGTATTTGGAGAAAATGGACAATTCATTGATTCAAGAGTAGATACAATATTTGAAAGAATAGGAATAGATCAAGTAAATAAAGTGGTTGGAATTTTACATGATAATACAGAAGAAGGCGTAAATCTTCAAGGGGAGAGATTATTTGCTGAAGTAATTACATATATGGTAGATAATGGAATAAAAGTTGAAAAAGGTGCTAACGTATTAGAACCAATAAAATCTGTATTAGAAGAAAAACTAGATGATGTTCATAACAATCTAAAAAATCATGAAGATTGGAATGAGGAATATCAATCATTGTTATCTCAAGAAAGAAAATATTTATACGCTCTAAATAGAATAGAACAATATGAGACTGAACAAAGAATTTCAGAATTTGAAGAAAAACTAAATGATATAGAATCAGTATAGATTTTTAATAAAAAATAGAAATGTTGCTACTTTTTAGTGGCAGCATTTTTTTATCTTAATATGAGTAAAATATTAATTACATAAATATTGAAAAAAAAACTTTACTGTGATATAATATCTAGGTAATTAACGATGCAAGGCACTTGAATAGATAAGGAGAGGATATTATGAAGTGTATATTACTTTGCGCTGGATATGCTACAAGATTATTCCCATTAACTGAGAATTTTCCAAAAGCATTATTAGAAGTTGGAGGAAGACCTTTACTTAATTATATCGTTGATGAGGTTAATACTCTTGATGAGGTTGATGAAATTTATTTAGTAACTAATAACAAATACACACCTCATTTTCAAAAATGGGCTGATGAATTAAATAATATAAAACCAATAACAGTATTTAATGATAAAACAACTACAAATGAAAATAGATTAGGAGCAATAGGAGATATTGAATTTACAATAGAAAATGCTAAAATTGATGATGACTTATTAATTATTGCTGGAGATAACTTATTTACATTTAAATTAAGAGACTTTGTAGATTTCCAAAAATCTAAAGGAACATCTGCTATTTGTGTAAAAGAAGAAGAATATGAAACTTTAAAAAGACTTGGAGTTGTTGAAACAGATGAGTCTCAAAAAATAATAGGATTTGAAGAAAAACCTGCAGAGCCAAGAGGAAAATATGCAGCATCAGCAGTATATTTGTACCCTAGAGAAGTTGTACCTGTATTCAAGCAATACATAGATGAAGGAAATAAAATAGATGCTCCAGGTAATTTTGTCGCTTATTTATATAAGAAAATGCCTTTTTATGCATATCCTTTTGTAGGTGAGTGGCATGATGTTGGAACACACGAATCATTAGCTCGTGTTAATGAATTGTATTCAAATAAGAAAGAAGAAAAATAATAATTATAAAGTGTGGTAAATAAATATGAGTAAAATTTCACGTAGCTTAGTAGTAGCAATATTTGTAGCATTAATTTTGTTTTTAGGCGTTTCTGATTTTATTTATATAAATAAAGCAGAGACATCTGTAGAAAGTATAAGCAATTGGATTAAGATTGGATATGTTTTGTTAATTATTGTGCTTGTTTCGTTATATACATATGTAAGAGAGAAACTATCTAGACTTAAATTACAAAAACCAATATCAATATTATATAGATATATTTATATAACTTTGGTCATGATTGCTACTACATTTTTTAAAATATATAAAGTAATGGACTTATATCCAAAAAGATCTTTGATATTATATTTTGTTTTAATATACTTAATTGGTATCATTGTACAAAGAATAATATTTAATGTATCTAAAAGTGATGTTTTATCTGTCCTAGGAATGTTTGTTATTTTTACACTTCCTAATGTTATTGATGATAAGACAATAAATTTAAATTCGAAATTTATTACACTTTCAATGTTACTTTCGATTTATGTATTGCAAATATTATTAGATGAATTAAAGCAATTAAACATAAAAAACAGAAAATATATAGTACAAGCTGTAATACTTGGATTTTGTGTTGGATTAAGCACTATATTTGGTGTTAACTATTTAATATGGGAAATAATAGCAATAGTTTCAATATTTATTACATCAAATTTAGACTCTACTAGCTTAAATTTATCTAATAGGCAGAATAAAACAATAAAAAGAAAAAAGAATAATTATTTTATATATAAGATAGAAAGAATAAAAATAAGTAAGCTGATTGTATCTTTATGCATAATTATTTTTATATCATCAATAATATATTTTAGTGGTAGAATGATAATTAGAAAATTAGCATACAATCAAAATGGTGTTTGTGAAAATATAGTAAATGATTTAACGATAGGAATACATACAGACATAGATAAAAGCTTTACTAACATAAAAGCACAAGCATATAAGTTTTCAAGTATGTCTACAAAATTTTATATTTTTTGTTACATATATATTATTGCTATGGAAATTCTATCTGTTTTATTACACAGAAAGTATGATACTAAGTCTACAGTTATAAAATTAAGTTTTGTATTATTATATACGATAATTACTATTTTTAAGTTAAATATAGTGTATTATCAGCCGGTTTTAACCGCATTACTAGTTATAATATGTATTGTAAATACTACAAATATTTATTATAATAGAGAAGAAAGAGTAAAAATGATTGAAGCATAGGAAAGAAGGTGAAATAGGTGCCATATTATTCAAGTGATTTGATAGAGGAGGTTATATCTCAAAATGACATAGTAGAAGTAATATCTGAATATGTCACTCTAAAAAAAAGCGGTAGAAATTATATGGGCCTATGTCCTTTTCATAGAGAGAAGTCACCTTCTTTTTGTGTTTCAATGGATAAACAAATTTTTAAATGCTTTGGATGTTCTGAAGGTGGAAATGTCATTACTTTCATAATGAAAACAGAAAATGTAGATTTTTGGGAAGCAATAGAAATGCTTTCTGAAAGAGCAAATATTGATACTAAAAGATATGAAGTTAATAATTATTATAATAAAATGGATTCAACTAAAAAAGACTTGAAAGAAACATTATATAAGTTAAACAGAGATGTTGGTCTGTTTTATCATAATAATTTGATAGAACTTCTAAGAGAAGCAAATAATCCAGTAAAAGACTATATTCTTTCTAGAAAGTTAGACATAAAGACTATTAATAAGTTTGGAATAGGATATTCAACAGGAAAAGAGCCGTTATACGATTATTTAATTAAACTTGGTTATACTAAAGAAGAAATTGAAGCATCAGATATTATTCTTCCAAGTAAAAATGGAAAAATGTATGATAGATTTTTTGACAGAATAATGTTTCCAATTTTTGATATTAGAGATAGAACTATTGCATTTGGAGGAAGAGCTTTTGGAGAAAAAGTGAAAAATAAAACTGTTCCTAAGTATTATAACTCTCAAGAAAATGAGATTTATCATAAGGGAAAAACATTATACCTAATGAATTTTGCCAAAAGAGAAAATTTAGAAAATATAATAATAGTTGAAGGATATATGGATGCGATAGCACTTCAAAAGTTTGGATTTAGTAATGCAGTTGCTTCTTTAGGAACAGCATTAACTGAAAATCAAGCAAGGTTAATTAAAAAATATACAGACAATGTAATTATAGGATATGATCAAGATGGGGCTGGACAAGCAGCAACTATGAGAGGACTAGATATTCTAGCAAATCATGGCTTGAATGTCAAAGTTTTACAGCTAGATAGAGCTGATGTTAAAGATCCAGATGAGTATTTAAATAAATATGGCCCTGAGAGACTTAAAAATTGTATTAATAATGCTATTTCTCTTGTTGAATTTAAAGTATCTATCTTAGAAAAGAATTTGAATTTAGATGATTTTGATTCTAAAGTAAAATTTTTAACTGGAGTTTCTAATATATTATCTAAGATAGATAATAATATTGAAAGAGATATGTATATAGATAAAATTTCAAAGAAATATGGAATGAGCCCTGGACCGATTTTAAAAGAAGTTGAAAAAGGCGTTAAAAATAAAAAAGAAAATGATATTGAACTAGATATGAACGCATTAAATAAAAAAATGCAACTAATAACAAGTGTTAGAAAGAGACAAGAACAATATATAGTTGCCTTAATGCTTTCAAAAAAGAAAAAGATACAGGAAGAAATAGTAAGAAATATTTCACCAAATGATATTGAAGACGAAAATGTAAGAAAGATTTATAATTTCATTATATCTTTAAGTAATGAGTATGATATAAATAAAATTGATATCTTATCTAAGATACAAGATGAAGATATGGTAAAGGAAATAACCGATATAATGTATATCGACATTTCAGGATATGAAGAAAAATTACTTCAAGATGTATTAAAGAATAAGAAAAAAGAAAGACTATATACAAGAAGAGATGAAATTATAAAAAGACTTACAGATAATATATCAAACGATGAAAGCGATATATTAAAAGTTGAACTTAATCAAATTGTAATTGAGCTTTCAAAATTGAAATAGAATAGGAGTTCGATAGTATGGATAAAGACGAAAAGAAACCAACTGAGAATAAGGAAATTACACAAAAAGAAAAAGTAAAAAAATTTATTGAAGAAGCTATAAAAGCTAAAAAAATTCAAATGAAAGATGTTATTGAATTTATTAGTAACGAAAACATTGATTCAGAATATGTAACTAAAATTTATGATGAATTAGATAAAGCAAAAGTTAACCTTGTACTTGATGATGAAGATGAAGATAAAGACTTACTAATTGATGGTAAGATAAAAGAAGAACTTGAAGAGGATCCGGATAAAAAAGATGATGATAGTGTAGCAGTAGCAGATTTAGATATTGAACCAAATTTAGAAGATATAGATGAAACTGAAAAAGATTTGTTATTTCAGGATATGCAAGATATGTCTTTTGTGGATAATTTAAATGTTGATGATCCTGTTAAAATGTTTTTAAAAGAAATAGGAAAAATAAGATTATTAACTTATGAAGAAGAAAATATTTTAGCAGAAAGAATGCTTAAAGGAGATAAAGAGGCAAAACAACAATTAATAGAATCTAACTTAAGATTGGTTGTAAGTATTGCTAAAAAGTATATTGGTAGAGGAATGAACTTCTTAGATTTAATACAAGAAGGAAATTTAGGACTAATTAAAGCTGTAGATAAATTTGACCAAACAAAGGGATATAAATTTTCAACATATGCTACATGGTGGATAAGACAAGCAATAACAAGAGCTATCGCAGACCAAGCAAGAACAATAAGAATACCAGTTCACATGGTTGAAACAATAAATAAATTAATAAAAACATCTAGACATTTATTACAAACTCTAGGAAGAGAACCAACACCAGAAGAAATTGCAGCAGAATTAGAAATGCCTGTTGAGAAAGTAAGAGATATTTTAAAAGTATCGCAAGAGCCAATTTCATTAGAAACACCAGTAGGTGAAGAAGATGAGAGCAATCTTGGAAATTTCATTCCTGATGATGAAGCGCCATCTCCTTCTGAACAAGCAGCTGATACTTTATTAAGAGAGCATATTGAAGAAGTAATGCAAACATTAACTCCACGTGAAGCAAAAGTTCTTAAATTAAGATTTGGTCTTGAAGATGGAAGAATGAGAACTCTTGAAGAAGTTGGAAAAGAATTTGACGTTACTCGTGAAAGAATAAGACAAATAGAAGCAAAAGCTCTTAGAAAATTAAGACATCCAAGTAGAAGCAAAAAATTAAAAGATTTTATGAGTAGTGATATATAATTTTAGAGGGGTAACTATATGATAAATATATTAATAATTTTAGTTGTAATAACGTATATTGTATTTTTTACATTTGGTTTTATTTCTTATGCGTTCAATTCTTATGGATTATATGAAATTGCCAAAAAAGAAGATGAAAAAAATGCATTTATTTCTTGGATACCATATATAAATAAGTATATACTAGGTAGAGTGGCATTTAAGTCTAATATTCACGCCACTTTGCTTGTAATCCTTAATTTATTAGGCTTAGCATTTACTATTGCAATGTTATTTATAACTACAAATGTACAAGCTATATATATATTATCTATAATTAGTTTATTGATATCAGCAATTACGTCTGTGTATATATTTGTAGCTCGTTATAAAGTATATAAAAAATATAGCAAGAGTACTATTATTATGACTATATTAGATGTTGTATCATGTGGAATATTAGGATCTTTCTTTATATTTGCAATAAGAAACAATGAAAAAAATAATTAAATTGTAAAGTAAAAAGAGTATTGAAAAATACTCTTTTTTATATATAATTGAACAATATAGTCTTAAATAAAAAATTATTAAAAAGAGATAATTTTAATTAGGCACTTGACAAAGTGCTTTTTAAGATATATAATAGTCAAAGAAAGTCAAAGTTAAAAAGGAGGATAAAATGAATTTATCAGATTTAATAGAACAATATATAATGGAGGCGATTGCAGATTCAGAGCAGGTTGAACTTAAAAGAAGTGAAATAGCACAAGAATTTAATTGTGTACCATCTCAAATAAATTATGTTATATCTACTAGATTTATACCAGAGCTTGGTTTTTATGTAGAAAGTAAAAGAGGAGGAAATGGATATATAAAAATTAGTAGAATTAATCTTTCCAAATCGGACTATGTAAAAGATCTAATATACAAGATTGGGGGAAAAATGTCGCAAAGTGTTATGGAAGTTTACTTGAGGGAGTTACTTAGATATAATGTAATAGATGATAAAAATTCAAGTATAATTAGCGCTGCTTTATCTGAAAAAAGTTTAAATCAAGTTGAAAAGTTAAAAAGAGATCAAGTTAGAGCAGACATGTTTAAGAATATACTTGTAAACTTAATATAATAAAGGAGGAATTTTGAAATGAAGTGTTCAAATTGTGGAAAAAACACAGCAAATATTACATATAAACAAAATATAAATGGCAATATTATAAATTTAAATTTATGTGAGTCTTGTGCACATAAGCTAGGAATATTTAATTCTTTTGATGACATTTTCTCACCTATGGTTTTAGATTTAGACTATATTTTACCAGAAGAAGTAAAATGCAAAAATTGTGGCTATACTTTTTCAAAATATAAATCTACAGGACTATTCGGATGTGATGAATGTTATAACACTTTTAAAAATGAAATAGATAATATGCTTTTAAGAATACAAGGAAAGAATAGACATATAGAAAGAATAAAGGAAGAATCTAGAAAAAAGGATAGCAAAAAGCCAAAAAATGAATTGGAAGAATTAAAAGAAAAATTAAAAGAACTAGTTGAAAAAGAAAAATTCGAAGAAGCTGCTGTAATAAGAGACAAAATAAAGAAAATTGAAAATAATAAAAAAGGAGGCAAGGAATAAAATGGATAGATATGAAGACGTTGTATTGACAACTAGAATTAGACTTGCCAGAAATGTTAAAGGATATAAATTTACAAATAACATGAGCGATAGAGAAAAACAAGATCTATTAAATATGATAAAAGATAAATTAAAATGCAAATATACAATCCTTGAATTGAACAATATAGATGAAGTTACTAAAAAGTCATTAGTCGAAAAACATACAATTTCAAAAGAATTGCTACTAAATAATAATACTGCAATAATATTAGATGAAAAAAATAAAATTACAACAATGATAAATGAGGAAGATCATTTTAGAATTCAGGCATTTGAAAAAGCTTTTAATATAGATGAAGCATATAATAAAATAATAGAGGTAGATAATGAGATATCTAAAAATATAGAATATGCCTATACAAAAGATTATGGATATATTACTGCGTGTCCAACATGTTTAGGTACTGGAATGAGAGTTTCTGTTATGCTTCATTTACCTTCTCTTGAAAAAATTGGAGCGTTAGAAAAAATATTTAATGAAATTTCTAATCTAGGTATTTCCATTAGAGGAATATATGGTGAAAATACAAATGGAGATGGCTCTATATATCAAATATCTAATCAAAAAACTCTTGGCATTAAGGAAGAGGACATAATAGAGCAAGTAAAACAGGTTACAAATTACATTGTTAAACAGGAAAGAAAAGCAAGAGAAATTCTAAAAAATAAAATTGAGATAAAAGATGAAATAATGCGTTCTTATGGAATAGCAAAATATGCAACACTAATGACAAAAAATGAAGCTATGCAAATATTATCTAATATTGCTATGGGAATTAATATGGGATTTATTCAGGATATAACTTTAGATCAGATTAGAAATATTACAGAAAATATTGGTATAAATACTCTTAGAATAAATCTCAAAGATAATTTTGAAAAAGAAGAGGAAGGCTTCAAAAGAGCCGAATATATAAAAAAAAATATATAGAAAGGGGAGATAAAACATGTACGAATTTACAGAAAGTGCAAGAAAAGTAATAGAACTTGCTAAGGAATTTTCTTTTGAACATAATTATTCATATATTGGTACAGAGCATATATTATATGGATTGATAGCAGAAGATGAAGGATTAGCGGCTAATATTCTAAAAAAACAAGACTTGACAGTAGAATATATAGAAGATGAAATAGTTAAAATAGATGGAACAATGAATACAATTGTAGATGAAGACGAAATAGATTTTACTCCTAGAGCAAAAAGAATAATTGCAAATAGTCAAAAAGAAGCATTAAGGATGGGACAAAATTATGTTGGCTCAGAACACATACTTCTAGCTTTAATGAGAGAAATAGATAGTGTTGCTGTTAGAATTTTAATTGATGCAGATGTTGATCCACAAAGAATTTTTACAGAACTCTTAAGAATACTTGGCGAAGAATCACCTATTTCAAAGTCATATAATGATGCAGCAAATTTAGATTCAAAATCTAATGCTAATACTCCTACCTTAAATCAATATGGAAAAGATTTAACAGAACTTGCAAAACAAAATAAATTAGATCCAGTGATTGGAAGAGAAAATGAAATAGAAAGAGTAATAGAAATACTTAGTAGAAGAACAAAAAATAATCCTGTTTTAATAGGTGAACCAGGTGTTGGTAAAACAGCTGTTGTAGAAGGATTAGCACAGATGATATATGAAAATAATGTACCTGAAATATTGAAAGGAAAAAGAGTCGTCTCTTTAGATATGGCTTCAATGATTGCTGGTGCAAAGTACAGAGGAGAATTTGAAGAAAGATTAAAAAAAGCTCTTCAAGAAATTAAAACTGCTAAAAATGTTATTTTATTTATTGATGAAATTCATACAATAGTTGGAGCCGGTTCTGCTGAAGGTGCAATGGACGCAGCTAACATTTTAAAACCTTTGCTTTCAAGAGGAGAAATTCAGGTTATTGGAGCTACCACTTTAAATGAATATAGAAAATATATTGAAAAAGATAGTGCTCTTGAAAGAAGATTTCAAAGTGTAATTGTTGAAGAACCAAGTATTGAAGATACTATAGAAATATTAAAAGGACTTAAAGATAAGTATGAAGCTCATCATAAAGTAAAAATTACTGATGAAGCGATTAAAGAGGCTACAATTCTTTCAGAAAGATATATTACAGATAGATTTTTACCAGATAAAGCTATAGATTTAATTGATGAAGCATGTTCTAAAGCCAAAATAAAAAGCTTAACTAAACCAGAAATCTATAAGAACTTAGAAAAAGAACTCGAAAAAAAATCAAAAGAAAAAGAAGAAGCGATAATATCTCAAAATTTTGAGAAAGCGGCTAAGATAAGAGATGAAGAAAAAGAACTTAAAGATAAAATAAAAGAACAAGATGAAAATTGGAAACATCAAGAAAAAAATAATGATGTATCAATTAATAAAGAAGATATTTGTGCAGTTGTTTCTGCATGGACAAAGATACCGGCAACTAAGTTAACAGAGACTGAAACAGAAAAATTAAAAAATCTTGATAAAGAACTTAAAAAGAGAGTAATAGGTCAAGATGAAGCAATTGATGTATTATCTAAAGCAATAAAAAGAGCAAGAGTAGGCTTAAAAGATGCAAATAGACCAATAGGTTCATTCATGTTTTTAGGACCAACTGGTGTTGGTAAAACTGAACTTACAAAAGCACTTGCAACAAATATGTTTGGAACAGAAAACTCTATGATTAGACTTGATATGTCAGAATATATGGAACCACATAGCGTATCTAAACTAATTGGTTCTCCTCCAGGATATGTTGGATATGATGATGGAGGACAATTAACAGAACAAGTAAGAAGAAAACCATATTCAATTATTCTTTTTGATGAAATTGAAAAAGCTCATCCTGATGTATTTAATATGCTATTGCAAATTTTAGATGATGGAAGACTTACAGATTCAAATGGAAGAACAGTAAGCTTTAAAAATACAGTAATAATAATGACGTCAAATACAGGTGCAAGAAACATAGTAGAAAATAAAACAATAGGATTTGCTAGCAAAGAAGATGCAAATAGCACTTATGAAAAAAATAAGTCTGAGGTTATGGCCGAGTTAAAGAGAACTTTTAGACCTGAATTTTTAAATAGATTAGATGAAATTATTGTATTTAAAAAATTAGATAAAGACTCAGTTAAGAAAATTGCTAAAATAATGGTGGATAAATCAATAGAAAAATTGAAAGAAAAAGATATAAAAATTGATGTAGAAGATTCTGTAGTAGATTTTATTGCAAAAGTTGGATTTGACGATAATTATGGCGCTAGACCTCTTAAGAGAGCTGTTCAATCAAAAATTGAGGATAAAATAGCAGAAGAAATATTAGATGGTAACATTAAAGAAGGATCACATATAGTATTAAAAGCAGAAGAAGATAAAGTTATTATATCACTTAAGTAGTTGAATTAAGTATTATTTTGTGCTATATTTAAATTATCAGATAAAAGGAGGAATTTTATATGGAATTTATGAAGAAAGTTGAAGAAATATCTAAGAAAGTTGGAGATACTGCTACAAATACATACAATACAGTTGCAGATAAATCTGGAAAATTAATTGAAGAAACTAAGTTAAGAATTGCTATTTCAGATAAAGAAACAGATATTGATGAAATCTACGAAGAAATGGGTAAAGCTGTTTACAATGCATATAAAGCTGGAGAAGATGTTGGAAAAGAATTTACAAAACAAGGCAAAAAAATAGATAAGCTTAATGAAGAAATAAATGAGATGAATAAAAAGATACTTTACAATAAAAATTTAAGAAAATGTGAATCTTGTGGAGAAACTATTCCATTAGAAAGTAAATTCTGCACTAATTGTGGTGAAAAGCAAAAAGCAGTAAAGATTAAAGAAGAAAAGAAAGTAATCAAAAAAGAAGAAGTTGAAGTTGAAAAAGTCTGTCCTGAATGTGGTGAAGTTTGTGATCCAGCAGCAAAATTCTGCAATAAATGTGGACATAAATTCTAAAATAAAAAATAAAGGCTAGTTATGAAAATAACTAGCTTTTTTTGTAGCTTGTATTTAAATAAAAAAATATAATAGTAAAATTATATTGGTGATATTATGAAAAATAAGCTTGAAAAAGTAATGATTATTATTTTAATTATATTAATAATTATTATTGTATTTTTTACTACTAAGAAAAATATAAAAGCAACAAATGATATGGAAATATTGACTAAAAATTCTTTATTTGATATTATTGATAATATAGGAGAAATAGCAATTACATGTTTATCAACTGATGGAAATAGATTTTTTTCAGAAGAAGATAAAATTGATTTTACTATGTTATATATAATTAAAAATAAAGAATATTACAAAGAAGCAATTGAATTTTATGAGCCCAATTTTGATGAATGTCAAAAAATAGGAAAAATAAATAAAAAAGATTTTTATAATATAATGGAAAGCCTTTTTTCTAATGTAGATTACAATATTAATAACTATAAGTATTATAAAAATGATTATATTGAACTTTGCTTTGAACCATGTAATTATTCAATTTTCGATAAAAAAGAAATAGTAGATTGTTGCTTAAATGATAATGGTTACGAAATTATAGTAAAATATAAAAGAAATTTAAATGAATTACAAAATAAAGTGTATGTAAAATATGATTTTGATTTTAATTTGAAAATTAAAAATATTGCTATATTGTCTTCTATCTCAAATTAAAGGTGATAATATGAAGAGGAAAAATATAAAAAATAAAAAAAGACTTATTATATTTGGAATAATTTTTATTTTAATTGTTGTAGGAACATTATTGATATCTAGTTGGATAAGAACTAAAAAAATTAATTCACAAGCTTTAAGTAATGTTAATTTGGATGAAAAATGTACTACTATATTTTGTAGTGGAACTAATGTTAGATTAGATAATGATGTTTATAATATAATTAAAGAAGATAATTTAGATTTAATTATAAGTAATAATAAATATATAGCGAAAATTAAAAGTGAAAATGTAGAAAGTAAAATTGATTTAAAAGTAGATATAGATAAGTCCTTAGACGATTATATAGTTAATATTAATAGTGATGGAATAGTAGAACTAAAAATTAAGCTTTTCAATTATAATAATGATTATATAAGCCAATTTGATTCAGAAAATAATCTACTAACAAATGAAGCAGTAGTAGATTCTCAAAGATATACAGAAATTGAGCTTGTAAATGATAATAATATATATAGATTAGCTTATATCATTCCTAATGAATTCAACTTACAAGATATAGTATTAAATAAAGGTGCAAGTAAAATAGTAGATTTAAGCTTAGATAAAAAAGATTATACTTATGGAAGCGTTATGATTGAATGTGATAATAAGGAAGCTATTGAGATTAATGAATTTAGGATTACAGGTAAAGAAGTTGGAGAATATACTATATATGCTAAAACTGATAACACAACTAAAGAGGCAAAAATTAGTGTTGAGCAATCTGTTGAAAAAATTGAATTAAGTAGTTTAACACTAGATATGATAAAAGATACTCAAACAGATGTTACAGCAAGAATAACGCCAGATAATGCTGTAAACAAGAAACTTGAATGGAAGTCTACGAATGAGGAAATTGCTATTGCTGACGATTCTGGAAAGATAAAAGCTTTAAAGGAAGGAAATTGTGAGATTATTGTTTCTACAGTGGAAGAGCCTATAGTATCGGCTAAAATCCAAGTTGAAGTAAAAAATAAAGTTATTTCAATATCTCAAACATATCCTGCTTTTTCGAATCAAGTTGAAGGCATTACATATATTAATGGAATAATGATAGTAAATAAAAATCATTCAATTCCTGCAAGTTATGCACCTGGATTACAAACTGTGGCTTACAATGCTTTTATGGATTTAAAAAGGGCTGCTGCTGCTGAAGGATATGATATAAGTTTATTATCTGGATATAGATCATATGAAACACAGAAAAATTTATATAACAATTATGTAGCAACATATGGACAAGCTGAAGCCGATACTTTTTCAGCTAAACCAGGAACTTCTGAACATCAGACTGGATTGGCTATGGATGTCGGCTGGATTGATGATGCATATGTAGATACTCCATCTGGAATATGGCTTGCTGAAAATTGTTATAAATTTGGATTTATAATAAGGTATCCTAAAAATAAAGAGAACATAACAGGATATAAATATGAACCATGGCATATAAGATATTTAGGAACAGATATTGCAAAAGATGTATATGAAAGTGGATTATGTTTAGAAGAATATCTTGGAACAAATTAACAAAAAAGTGCGAAAAATTCGCACTTTTTTGCATTATGAAATATTTATGTAAAAAAGTTTAAATTTTTTGAAAAAAAGTGTTGACAAATGCAATAAAAAGTAGTATCATAATAGACGTCGCAAAGAGATGACAAAACACTAAAAAATATTCATTAAAACTTTAGAGAAAAACTTTTAAAATATTTTAAA
>JBJEXW010000019.1:0-12342 GCA_051886195.1 Clostridia bacterium | reverse complement strand
ACAATTCTTACAAGTCTATATCTTTTATCTTTACTTAGTGGTCTAGTTTCCATTACTTCTACGATATCTCCGATATCACATTCGTTGTTTTCATCATGAACTTTAATTCTTAAAGTATGGTTTTTGATTTTGTTATAAAGTGGATCTTTTACTTTGTCATCTATAGCAACAACAATTGTTTTATCCATTTTATTACTTACAACTTTTCCTTGTTTTGTTTTTCTTAAATTTCTTTCCACGTTCTTATCCTCCTTTACCACTAATTATTTTCCTTTTCTGTTAATACAGTATTAACTCTAGCTATTTCTTTCTTTACTAAAGTTATTTTCTTAGGGTTATCAAGGCCATTTAGAGAGTTTTGAAATCTTAATTTAAAAAGTTCGTTTTTAAGTTCTTTTAACTCTTTTTGTAGTTGTTCAACTGACATATTTTTATATTCATTGATTTTACTAGATTTCATTATTGTACTCCTCCTTCTTGATCTTCTCTTTTAACTATTTTACATTTTATAGGAAGTTTGTGAATAGCTTTAGCTAAAACTTCTTTTGAAGTAGCTTCGTCAAGACCTGAAATTTCAAACATTATTCTTCCTGGTTTAACTGCTGCTACGAAATATTCTGGATTTCCTTTTCCTGAACCCATACGAGATTCAGCAGGATGTTTTGTAATTGGTTTATCTGGGAATATTTTAATCCAAGATTTACCAACTTTTTTAGTATATCTTGAAAGAGTAACTCTGACAGATTCTATTTGGTTAGAAGTAATCCAAGCTGGTTCTAATGCTTGTATTCCGTACTCACCATCTGTAACTTTAGTACCTCTTTGTGCTTTTCCTTTTAATATACCTTTTTGTACTTTTCTATATTTAGTTCTTTTTGGTGACAACATCTTTAGTTACCTCCTTCTTCAGTTTTTTTTGTAGGAAGTACTTCTCCTTTATATATCCAAACTTTAACACCTATGATACCATATGTAGTTTTTGCTTCTGCAAAACCATAATCTATATCTGCTCTTAAAGTTTGAAGAGGAATTGTACCTTCATGATATGTTTCAGTTCTAGCTATTTCTGCTCCACCTAAACGTCCAGATACAGCAGTTTTAATTCCTAGAGCTCCTGCTTTCATAGTTTTTTGCATTGCTTGTTTCATAGCTTTTCTAAAAGATATTCTCTTTTCAAGTTGTAAAGCAATGTTTTCAGCTACTAATTGTGCAGCCATATCTACATCTTTAACTTCAACAATATTTAAAGATATTTCTTTTCCGATTTTTTTACTTAATTTTGATTTAATTTCTTCGATTGCTGCTCCACCTTTTCCTATTATCATACCAGGTTTAGCTGCATATATATCTACTAAGACTTTATTTCCTTTTCTAGCTATTTCTATTTTATAGATACCAGCTGGTTTTAATAAGTCTTTAAGGTATTTACGAATGTTATAATCTTCTACTAGGTTATTAGAATAATCTTGTTTATTAGCATACCATGTTGAAGACCAGTTTTTTATAATTCCAACTCTAAGTCCGTGTGGACTAACTTTTTGTCCCATTTTAAACTTACCTCCTTTATGCTTCTTTCAACACAACTGTAATGTGACTAGTTCTTTTTCTAATTCTATTTGCTCTACCTTGAGCTCTTGGCATAATTCTTTTCATTGTAGTTCCTTGGTTAGCATATATTTCAGAAATGTATAATTTACTTTCATCCATATTATGATTGTTAACTGCATTTGCCATTGCTGATTTAACTAATTTTTCAACTACTGGTGCAGCTGCTTTATTAGTATATTTTAATATTGCTATTGCTTCTTTAACATTTTTTCCTCTAATAGTATCGATAACTATTTTTACTTTTCTAGCACTTATTCTAGCATGACGTAGCTCAGCTCTTGCTTGTTTTTCTTCCATTTTTAGGCTCCTCCTTCATTAAAAGTTTTATTATTTTACTTTAGTCTTTTTATCTCCAGAATGTCCTCTAAATAATCTTGTAGGAGCAAATTCTCCTAATTTGTGTCCAACCATTTCTTCTGTTACATATACTGGAACGTGTTTTCTTCCATCATGTACTGCAATAGTGTGACCAATCATTTGAGGATATATAGTAGAGGATCTTGACCAAGTTTTTATAGCTTCTTTTCTATCTTCTTCATTTAATTTTTCAACCTTTGCTAGTAGTCTTTCATCTACGTAAGGTCCTTTTTTAAGTGATCTTGACATCTTCTATACCTCCAATATACTATTTTTTATTTCTTCTCTTAACAATATACTTATCTGTTCTATTGTTAGTTTTTCTTGTTTTATAACCATGAGCTGGTTTACCCCAAGGAGTACGTGGACCAGTGTGTCCTACTGGAGCTCTACCTTCACCACCACCATGTGGGTGATCAACTGGGTTCATAACAGAACCTCTAACTGTAGGTCTTACTCCCATATGTCTTGTTCTTCCAGCTTTTCCTAGTTTTACGTTTTCAGCTTCTAGGTTACCAACTTGACCTATACATGCTCTACATTCAACATTTATAAGTCTCATTTCTCCTGAAGGCATTCTAACATGTGCATATTTTCCTTCTTTAGCCATAAGTTGTGCAGACATACCAGCACTTCTTACAAGTTGAGCACCTTTACCTTTATTTAGTTCTATGTTATATATCATAGTACCAACTGGTATAGCGTCAATTGGCATACAGTTACCTGGTTTTATATCAGCTTTTGCAGCAGATATTACTTTATCACCATCTGTAAGTCCTACTGGAGCAAGTATATATGCTCTTTCACCATCTTCATATTCGATTAAAGCGATATTAGCAGTTCTATTTGGATCATATTCTATACCAATTACTGTTGCTTCCATATCAACTTTATTTCTTTTAAAATCAATTACTCTATATTTTCTTCTGTTTCCGCCACCATGATGTCTTACAGTTATTTTACCAGTGTTGTTTCTTCCTGCATTCTTTTTTAATGTAGTAAGTAAACTTTTTTCTGGTGTGTTTTTTGTAATCTCATCGTTTGTTAATGTAGTTGTATTTCTTAGTGATGGAGTAACAGGTTTAAATGATTTTATTCCCATTTTTTATTCCCTCCTAGTTATTTCCAAATGCTGAACTAATTTCTTCTATTTCAGTTTTATATTTTTTATTAACTTTAGTTTCTTTTCCACCTTTTGCAAGATATTTAACATCTGCTGGGTTAGTATCAATACTTACTATAGCTTTTTTCCAAGCTTTAGTTACCCCTTGGTGTACTCCAACTCTTTTAGCTTTACCGTCATATCTTAAAGTATTTACTTTTAATACTTTAACGCCAAATAGTTCTTCAACTGCGTTTTTTATTTCAACTTTTGAAGAATTTAAAGCAACTTCAAAAGTATATTTTCCGTTTGCAATTTCACTATAACTTTTTTCAGTCATTATAGGTTTAATTATAACGTCTTCTGCGTGTCTCATTATGCGTACACCTCCTCTAATTTCTTAACAGCATCTTTTGTTACAACTAATGAATCATATTTTAATAAATCAAATATATTCATAGTATTTACTAATGTAGTTTTAACACCTTCAATGTTTCTTGCTGATGCTTGAACATTTAGGTTCTTTTCATTTAACATTACTAAAGCATTGTTAACTTTTAAGTTATTTAATACATTAACCATGTTTTTAGTTTTTACTTCGTTTAATTCTAATTTATCAACTACAACAAGCTTTCCTTCTTGTACTTTTGAAGTTAGTACAGATTTGAATGCAAGTTGTTTAACTTTCTTAGGAATTGAATATCTGTATGATCTAGGTTTTGGTCCTAAAGCAATACCACCTTTAATCCATTGTGGAGCTCTAATAGATCCTTGTCTAGCTCTACCAGTTCCTTTTTGTTTCCATGGCTTTCTTCCGCCACCACTTACTTCAGATCTTGTTTTAGTAGATTGAGTTCCTTGTCTTTGATTTGCTTGGAAATTAACTAATGCTGTATGAACAGCTACTTCATTTACTTCGATTCCAAACACATTTTCATTTAACTCGATATCTTCTACTTTTTTACCATCCATATTTAAAACGTCAACTTTTAGCATTTTTTCTCCTCCTTCCCGCTTACTTTACACTTTTTCTTACTCTAACAATTGATTTTTTAGCTCCTGGAATAGAACCTTTTACTAAAATAACATTTTTGTCAGTATCAACTTTAACAACATCTAGATTTAAGATTGTAGATGTTTGACTTCCCATGTGTCCTGGTAATTTTTTACCTTTAAATACTCTACCTGGAGTTGTTGTAGAACCCATTGAACCTGGTCTTCTATGATACATTGAACCATGTCCCATTGGTCCTCTGTGTTGTCCATGTCTTTTGATAACACCTTGGAATCCTTTACCTTTAGATGTTCCTTGAACGTCTACAGTATCTTCTGTTGTAAATGTTTCAACAGTAATTTTGCTTCCAATTTCATATTCATCTACATTTTCAACTCTAATTTCTCTTAGGTATCTTTGAGTTTCAACACCTGCTTTTGCAAATATTCCTTTATGTGGTTTGTTTGCATTTTTTTCTTTAATTTCTCCAAAGCTAACTACAATTGCATTGTATCCATCTTTATCCATAGTTTTTTTAGCAACTACTGTTAAAGGTTTAGCTTCGATTGCTGTTACTGGTATAGCTACTCCATTTTCGTCAAATATTTGAGTCATACCAATTTTTGTTCCGTAAATTTCTTTAACCATTTTTGTTTTCCTCCCTTTAATGTTTTTACTTCATCCAAATTTTAATATCAGGGTTTGTCATTGCCTAACCTTTAGGTTGACCTATTAAAATTTTAAGAAGCTATTATAATTTAACTTCGATGTCTACACCAGCTGGCATATCAATTGACATTAAAGCATCAACTGTTGCTTGGTTTGGTGATAATACATCAATAACTCTTTTATGAGTTCTCATTTCAAATTGTTCTCTAGAATCTTTATGTTTGTGTGGAGAACGTAATATTGTAATGATTTCTTTTTCAGTAGGTAGTGGAATTGGTCCTGATACTTCAGATCCAGTTTTTCTAGCTACTTCAACTATTTTTGTTGCAGCTTGTTCAAGTACAACGTGATCATAAGCTTTAAGTCTTATTCTCATTTTTTTAGTTTGTTCTTTTGACATATGTAAAACACTCCTTTTCTATAGTTTGCCGGTTTGACAAGTTTTACACCACCCCGTGTGTTTCATATTTTACATATATTAAAACCAAATTCTACATACGTAGGAATTTGGCAAATACACGTTAATCTATACTTGCCGCCCGATTTAAAATCAGACATGCTCCATAGAAGTTCCCTACCTCTCTGGGTAGCCACATTCTACTTCAACGCAAATCAACACCAATATTATACACGAGTGTATCAAAAAATGCAAGTGTTTTTTTATATTTTTATGTAAAAAAGCAAATATTTTTTCTTTTACAATTTTATTATTATTTACAATTATAAAAAATAATATCTCCAGCTAAATTTAGCTGGAAATTTTATCTAATAAACTTTATATAAAATATTATAATTATTGATAATAAGTTTATTATTCCAATTACTAATGCAGTCAAAAAATTTTGAGGAATCACGTTATACATTCCCAAAAACATAACTACAGGGCTACATATCAAAGTAATTGTAGATAATATATTTCCGATTTTATCATTTTTCATTCCTTCAAATGATAATGCTAGTATAAACATCGTAAACATATTGAAAATCAAAGAAGTGGCACAAGCCATTAAAATATCATCTTCGGGGAAACTATAAATTCCGTAGTAGTTGAACCAAGCCCATTCCAATAGGTGCCAAAAATAAAACTCCAATTCCTAAAAGAAGAAATACTGCAATAGCAATCAGTACATTGCTCAATCCTTCAAAAAAATCTTTTTCCATATCAATACCTCCTAAAATTTTATTTAGTTAATAGTATAACCATACTTATATTATACCATAATTTACATAAAATTTAAAGTGATTGCATTATTCTAATATTTCAATAATATTACTAATATTATTCATACTACTATTACATTATCACTTTTAATTGAAGATTTTTTAGTTTTGTTGTATCATATTAATGGTGTTTTGGAGGTTAGATAATATGATAAAAGTAGAAAATTTAGAAGTCTTAAATTTTGAAGGTGCTTTAAGAGGAATGAGAAATCCTTTAGAATCTTGGGACAAAAGTGATAGTTATTATGATAAAGAAACAGGAAAATATGTAATTGGTCCAAAGGATTTAGACTTAGCTTTAAAACTTACTAAATCTGGTTCAGATCATTCTAAATTTTTAAGACAAATATTTGTATCAATGGACATAACAGCTCCAATGTCTTGGTGGTGGGACTTTGATACATATAAAGTTGCTACTGTAAGAAATAGTACAAGTAGAATGCACAAATTAGGTTCTAGGCTTTTAACCTTTGATGATTTTAGTTTAGACGATGAACAAGGAAATATAAATATAACTCCATTTAGAAAATATGTTATAGAAGATTTAAATAGAAGAATTGCTGAATTTCAACAATTAAAGAAAGATGGTAGAATGGAAGAAGCAATGTCTTTATGGCGTGAAATTGTTTTTGATTCACCTCAAAGTTATAATTTTAAATCTACATGGACAGGCAACTATGAAATAATGCGTAACGTATATAGAGCAAGAAAAAATCACAAACAAAGAGAATTTAGAGATTTTTGTAAATATATTGAAGAAAAGTTTCCATATAGTGAATTAATAACAATTCCAAGAGAAGGCTAGGTGATAGTATGGCAAATTCAAAACTAATTATAGTAGAGGGTCCACAAGGTGCTGGTAAAACTACAGTAACAGATTTTATTAGACACGGCTTAAAATATACAAACTTATATAGATTATGTGGAACTTCTGATAGTACACCCGCAGGTAAAGAAAAAGCAAAAGATATGTATTTTGACCTTTTAGAGTATATGCAAAAGTTGGAAAATAAAAGTATTAATTTGCTTTTTGATAGAACGTTTTTTACAGAAGAAATATATAGCAGATTAAAATTCAAACAATATGAATTTTCAGATGTATATAATGAATTAGTCGAAAAATTTAGTAAATTAGACTTTGATATATACTATATAACTCTTTATCTTGAAGATACTTCTCTTTTTGCTAAGCGTCTTGAAAGAAGTGGTAAAGCAGTTCCAGATTACGCTAAATTCAATATTCAAAGTAGTATTGATCAACAAAATCAATATCTTAAGATGGCAGATGAAATTTCATCGACTTATCCAAGCATAAAAGTATATAAAGTATCTAATGATACTGATGAGGAAAGTTTAAAAACTAAAATTAGAAGCATACTTAACTTTTAGTATAAATCCATCTTAGTTTTTCACGGAGGTTAAATATGACAAATGAAGAAATAATATCTTATATATATAAAGAGAGAAAAAGTGATAAAATTAAAACAGACAATAACAGAATGATTTTACTTATGGATAAGTTAGGCAATCCTCAAAACGAATTAAAATTTATACATATTACAGGAACAAATGGAAAAGGTTCAACAACCACAATGATGGCAAACGTATTAAAAAATAGTGGTTATGTTGTTGGTAAATTTATCTCTCCATATGTAATCTCATTTAATGAAAGAATACAAATTAATAATGAATTTATATCTGATGAAGAATTAACTTTTTATATAAATAAAATAGACCCATTAATTAAAGAAATGGAAGAATTAGGTGATGCTCCTAATGGTTTTGAAATAATAACAGCAATTGCATTTATGTATTTTAAAGATAAAAATTGTGATATAGTTTGCCTTGAAGTTGGAATGGGAGGAAGACTTGATCCAACCAACATTATTACCACTACTCTTATTTCAATTATAACTTTAATAGATTACGATCACACAAAATTCTTAGGAAATACATTAGAATCTATTGCTTCTGAAAAATGTGGAATAATAAAAAAAGATAAAATTACAGTGACTTATCCTAAACAAGAAAAGATTGTTTTAGATACAATTAGAAATTTTTGTATTGAAAATAATAATAAATTATATATACCAAATTTAAAACTACTAGATATAATAAAAAGTAATCATAATATAAATTACTTTAGCTATAAAGGTACTTATTATAAATTAAATTTAATTGGAGAATTTCAAATATATAATGCTTTAATGGTAATTTTATCTTCAAACATATTAATAAAAATGGGATACAAAATATCATTTTCTGCAATTAATAGTGGAATATTTGATACAAAATTTCCAGCACGACTTGAAAAGATTAAAGATAATCCTACTATATTCTTGGATGGTTCTCATAATATTGCTGGAGCTAAATCATTAAAAGATTTTCTTCATGAATATAAAGGAAAGAAAAATTATGCAATAATGTCTTTTACAAAAAACAAAGACTATACTTCATTTTTAAAAGAGATAGGACCATTTTTTCAAGAAATTATATTTGTAAAATATGATAACGAATATAAGCAAGCAGAAAATGTTGATAATTTATTAAAATCAGCATCAAATTTAGAAATTAATGCTATATCATTTAACACATTAAAAGAAGCAAAAGAATATATATACTCAAAAAAAGATGCAGATCTTATTTTAATAACTGGTTCTTTATATTTAGCTTCAGAATATAGAAAGCTATTTTTAGATGACTAGAATTTTTATTATTTTTATACAAATAGCTTGATTTTTATTATCTTTTATGTTAAAATGTTTAAGTAAATTGTTAACGTACGCATAAGGAGGTGCAGTTTAATGCCAAATATTAAATCAGCTAAAAAAAGAGTAAAAGTTATTGAAACAAAAACTTTACAAAACAGAGCTACTAAAAAAGCTTATAAAGAAGCAATAAAAAACTTTGAAGCAGCAGTTAAGGAAAACGCTAGTAACAAAGAAGAATTATACAACGAAGCAATCAGCAAAATAGATAAAGCTTGGACTAAAGGTGTATTAGCAAAAAATACAGCATCTAGAAAAAAATCAAGTCTTGCTAAAATGCTTAACAAATAATTAAATATATTTTGAAATATTAAAAGAGAAGCAATGCTTCTCTTTTTTTGACCAAAAAATACGCCAGAATGTAAATTATAATCCTGGCATACCTATTCTATATTGTCCTCTTGTTTGTAATCCTCCAATTCCATTTATACCTTCACGAGTATTGGATATAATATTCTCTAACGATACAAACTCATTTACAGATGTATAAGCAACATTTTCTGCTACAATCATAGGATCCATCATATCAATGAGAACTCTTTTAGGAGCACTTGCAAAATTTGCTCCCGCAGAAATTATAGCTTCATAATAGCTTTGACAAGCTCCCGCAAATATAACCAAATTATCCAAATTATGTTCATATTTTCTAGCTTCAAGTACAGATTGAACAAAATATTTTGAATTTTTATAATTATCTAAATTA
Organism: Clostridia bacterium; assembly: GCA_051886195.1. Classification (GTDB taxonomy): domain Bacteria; phylum Bacillota; class Clostridia; order TANB77; family CAG-465; genus CAG-465. Next base: position 2,920 of record JBJEXW010000019.1, on the reverse strand, counting down.
TATATATCATTTCTTCTTTTCATAAAAGCATCATGTCCAGTCAATACGAGTATTTCTGGCTTATACTTTTGAAGAATTCCATATACTTGCCTATATTGTTCTCTCTCTTCAATATTAAATATATATGCAGTAATTCCCATTTTTTTATACAGCTCTTTACATTGCCTGCAATATTCTTCATCTCCATCAATATGTACTACAGTTCCCGGCTTTCTATATGTCTTTTCTTTCTGATATATTGTATAATTTGCATTTTCTCTAAAAAACTTGTTATTATAATTTTTTGTCTGAATATTTTTATATGATCTATCTAATCTAACTCTTCTAGATTTCTCTATATTACTTATCCTAAATTCTAATTCTTGCTTAGTTATTAATTTTAAATCATGTTCCTCAGCATCTGCTAATATTCTACTTGTAATTCCAACTAAATCTACAATTCCATTAGGATGCATATTTGTTATTCTAAATAACACATCATAGTTATATGACTTTCTGGCAACTATATCTCCTATTTTAAAATTTGACAAAAAAAATCACCTCAAAATATTATATGAATTATACTATCTTAAAGTGATTATTAAAAAAATAATATAGATGTATTATCTGATCTTATTTTTTATTGACAAAAAAACAACCAAGTCTTCCTTGGTTGTAATATATTACTTAACTGTATATGGTAATAAAGCTATTGTTCTAGCTCTTTTAACAGCTTCAGTTACTTTTCTTTGATGTTTAGCGCAACATCCAGTTACTCTTCTTGGTAGAATTTTACCTTTATCGCTAACATATTTTCTTAATTTTTCTACATCTTTGTAGTCAATTTCATCAATTTTATCAGCACAGAATACACAAACTTTTTTTCTTGGTCTTCTATATGGTTTGTCATTCTTTGCGCCTCTTTTTTTGTTATCAGCCATTTTAAATTATCCTCCTATCAACTAAATTAAATTAAAATGGTAAATCATCTGTATCATCTACAGTTATAAATTCACCATCCATACTAGATGAAGGTACTTCCTCATTTGCCATAGTTTGATCTCTTCTAGAATCAGCAAAATATGCATTCTCTATTATGAAGTCTGTAGCATATCTTTTTTGACCGTTTTGATCATCCCATGATCTATTTTGGATTCTTCCTTCGACTAATACTTGTTGTCCTTTTCTGTAATATTTTGCACAAAAATCTGCAAGTTTTCCAAAAGCAGTTAGATTAAAGAAATCTGTTTTTCTTTCTCCATTAGCATCAGCGAATCTTCTATTTACAGCAATAGAAAATGTAGTTACTGGTGTGTTACTATTTGGTAGAACTCTTGATTCAGGATCTCTTGTTAATCTTCCCATAAATTGAAACTTATTCATTTCATTACCTCCTAATATTAGTCTTCTAATTTAACAATCATGTGTTTTAGAACTGTTTCATCTAGTCTTAGAACTCTATCAAGTTCAGCAATAAAATCTGGTTTTGCAGTAAATGTGAATAATGTATAGAAACCTTCTTTTTGCTTTTTAATATCATAAGCAAAAGTTTTCTTTCCCCATTCTTCAACATTTGTAAGCTCGCCATTAGCTGAAATTAATTCTTTCATTTTTTCACCGAAAGCAGCCATAGCTTCTTCAGATGCATTAGCTGAAAGTATTATAACTGATTCATATCTATTCATGACTCTACTCACCTCCCTATGGACATCAGACTATACCAAAAAGGTATAGTAAGGATTTTTACACGCAGTATTATATCACATTATTATGTAATTTGCAACTTTTATTTAACATTTATCTAAAAGTTTAGCATATACAATTATATTGACATTGTAACTCATTAATTATATAATACATATTATTAAATATAACCATTTCTCCGGAGGAGGACTGATAACATGAAAATTGAAAAGGTTGATGATAATAAAGTAAAAATAATTCTATCTTTTGAAGAGTTAGAAATGAGAAATATAACATTAAGTGATATTGAAAAAAATAATACTGCAGCAAAAAATCTGTTTACAAGTCTAATTGAAGAAAATAATCTAGATGAAGATTTTGGATGTGAGGATTCTCAGCTTTTTATAGAAGCTAGTTCTGACAATACTAACACTTTTATTTTAACAATCACTAAAACAAACGATTTACCAGACATTAATAGCTATACCAAAAATGAGAGTAAAACGCTTTATAGAATAGACTCACGACTTTATGAATTTAGTTCTTTAGATGTCATTTTAGACTTTTGTAAAACAGCTAAAGAAGAAAATTTATTTTTTGGTCAAAATACACTATTTAAATATGGAGATAAATATTTCATATTGTTTAGTGAAAATGCTATAAAAAACAAAAGATTTGTTAAGACATATGTCATGATGAGTGAATATTGTTCTAGATACTTTTCCTATGATATTTTTTATTCAACAATTACAGAAAAAGGTAAAGTTGTTATTTCAAATAGAGCTTTTCAAAAGCTTATTAATTTTTAATTCAGGCTTTATGCCTGTTTTTTTTGGAAATTTTAAATACGAATTAATAATAGCAATATTTATATTAATGTTAGATATACTCGGACTCACGAAGAAAAAAAATTAGAATTGATTTTCATTTAATATATAAGTTATTCGATAACTTATATATACTTTTCGACTTTATATCTAACAGAACAAATAAATTAATAAAAAATATAAAAAATAACTAAAAAATATAATAAAAAATCCGATAAGAAAAAATTATAAATAAAATTTAAAGAATAAGTTGTTTAATTCACTAATCATCGAACTTTTATAAAAAGCATATTAAGTATAATTGTATTTTATCTCTTTGTCAATATATTTTTTTAATATTTCTAAAAAAAGACATTATATTTCTTCAAAGCACTATTTATAGGTTTACAATAGATATGACACACTAATATATAAAAAAAGGAAATACCTTA
>JBJEXW010000018.1:0-12562 GCA_051886195.1 Clostridia bacterium | reverse complement strand
CTTCTTTTTTAGCTTTAGAAGCAAAATATGTATATTTGTTTCTTGCTTGTGACTCTCCTGCAAATGCAGTCATTAAATTTTGTTCTGTTTTTGAACCTTTTAATTCCATTTTTATTCCTCCCTATATGATAAATGTTTTAATAGGAATAATTCCTATTTTCGTTTTATATTTTATCACATATTATATTTAAAATCAACCAATTTATAATTTTAAATTTATATTAATTTTATCCAAATAAAACCTACTATATATCCAATAAGTAGTAATGCTCCAACAGATATTATTGTATTTTTTCTTGATTCAGTTGCTATATTTATTATTTCTTCTATTTTCTTCATTTTTCACTTCATTCCTTTCTATATTTTATACATAACAATTATAGCATAGTTTACGTAAAAGTAATGTTTTTTCACAATATTTTCACTTTTATTATGTAAATTTCACATATCTGTTGCAATTGGTACTAAAAGGTTGTATAATATAATTATCAAATGTTAGGCGGAAAGGAGTATAATTATGCGAATTGAACCTATTGAAAAATTTTATCCTACAAAAGATTCTACTCAAAAAAATCATGGCTACTCTGATAGTCAGGAACAAAGAGAAGGATTTCAAAGAGCTTTACAAGAGCAAAAAAGAAGGCTTTATGAACAGGCTCAAACAAGAAATCAGGAAACCCAAGTCGAATCTCAAGACAAACCTAAAAGACTTGCTAAGCACATTGATGTAAGAATGTAACTAAATAACATTTAAGTAAAGGAGGTATGCTTTATGAGTAAAAAGAAGTTAAAAAGTATTTTTACCCTGATACTTACAATTGTGTTTCTTTTAGTTTTTCTGTCAATAATTATCGGCATCTGGTACTACGTTTTTACACGTTTGTCTTTTGCAGCTGTCTTAGGCGGAATACTTGGTTCACTTTTTCCTTCACTTATTTTTGTTTCTGGAACTCAGGCTGCGATTGAATTTGTAAAGGAGGATTTTTTTAGTTGAAGTCTGAAATTTTAGATTTTAACAATTAAAGGTCACGTTTTCAAAACGTGGCCTTTTTCTATTTGCAAACATTATTTATTATATTTTTATATTGTTCTATACATTTTTTTAAACTTTTCTTGCTTACATATTCATCTACTTCATGAGCTGTCATAGGTCCAGGTCCCAAAATTATTCTATTTCCAGAAACAAAACTAGCCTCAGTCATAAAGCCAGCTGTAGATGTATCTTTTAAAAATGATATTTCATTATAAAAAGTTTTTACATCTACATCTACTTCATATCTTCCATCAAATTTATCACAAAGTTCATTTAACTTATTTTTTATTTTATCTACATGTGAATTATCTATTGTCCTAAAATCAATATAACTCATACAACTTGCTGCAACTGAATTAATTGCACTTCCTCCATTTAAAAGTCCAATATTCATTGTTGTATACTCTACTTCATATTTTTCATTTTTATCTATCTTTATATTATCATTATAGTACTTTTCAAGTTCGTTGAGTATTTTTATCATATTTGAATTTGCACTTTTACCTCGCTCAGGAGTACTTGAATGTACTTTTATTCCGTCTGTATAAACCTTAACTGCAAAAAGCCCTTTACATCCAGTCATAGTTTTATTATCTGTAGGTTCTCCTACTATTAAATATTCTGGTAATTTTGTGTTTAACTTTACTATATCATTGATTCCACTAAATCCTATTTCCTCATCATAAGTAATATATATCTTTATTCCATAATTTAATTTAGATAATTCAATATTTGACAGCAATGCTAAAAAACAAGCTATACCACCTTTCATATCACAAGCTCCAAGTCCATATAAGTTATCTCCAACCTCTGTTAATTCATGCGGATTACTTTTCCATCCGTCTATAAACTCAACAGTATCACTATGTCCAATAAATCCAAGTCTTGGATTTTCTCCATAAGTCATTACTAAAAACTTATCTCTAATTTCTGTTTTAAATCCTAAATTTAACAAATATTTTTCAATATAGTCTAATATTTTATTATTTTCTTTGTCTTTTATAGTATCAAATCTTACTAATTCTTTTAGTATTGTTATTTCATCCATATTGTAGCTCCTTAAAAATTATACTCATCAAAATATACTTTATGTAAATAATTACTTACAGCTCTCTTTTCATTAGGAATTGTATTGCTAGGAATTTTGTCTATATCTACCCATATCATTTCTTCGCATTTATCCGGCTCTTTTATTTTAAGATTTCCTTTATATTTATCTGTTTTAAAGAAAAAATTTATATACTCTTCATTACTTCTTATTCCACATACAAATTCTAAATCTTCCTCTTTTAATATTATTCCACCTTCTTCATTTGCTTCTCTTACCATTGCTTGTTTTAAGCTCTCACCTTTTTCAACATGTCCTGCTAGAAATCCATACATTCCATTCATATATCCTGTATTTTTTCTTTTTATAAGCAATATTTTACCATTTTTTTCTAATATTAATCCAACTGTTATTTTTACGCAGTATTTTTCTTCCATAAGTTAATTCTCCTTTTCTTCTCTAATTTTTTTAATTGCTTTTGGTATGAATTCAATAGTATCTGATGCTTTCATAGAAATATCTGTATACTTTTCTTGTGCCATTTCTCCAGCAATTCCTGCAAGAATTGCTCCGGCTGATACAGTCAAAATGTCTGCATTATTATATCCTAATAATCCTACTATAATTCCAGATAAGACATCTCCACTACCAGCTGTTGCCATACCTGGACAACCTCTATCTATCAAATTGCAATTTATTCCATCAGTTACAATAGTTTCTTCACCTTTTAAAGCTAAAATTATATTATATTCTTTAGCAAACTCCAATGCAATCTTTATTTTATTATTTTTTATATCATCAATATCTATTCCAGATAATCTCTCAAATTCTTTTAAATGCGGTGTAAGAATAATTTTGCATTTTGCGTTCTTCAAAATATTTAAATCCATTTTTGACAAAGTATTTAAGCCATCCGCATCAATAAGCAAAGGCTTATCATAATTTTCTACAATGAATTTAAGTATTTTTTTATATTCATCGTCCTTAGACCATCCCATACCAATTGCTAAAGAAGTAGTTCCTCTTATAGCCTCTTTAATTCTATCTTCTAATATCATATGATAATCACTATTACATTTTATTGGAAATATAGTTGCCTCCAATATATTAGGAGATAGTAAAAAAGCTAATTTTTCAGGAACTATTACTCTTGCAATTCCACATCCACAACGCATTGCAGAATTACTCATTGCAGCAAGCTTAATTGCACCTAAATATTCTAAACTTCCTCCCATTATGCCAATAGTTCCAAACATTCCTTTATGTGAATTTTTTGGTCTATCTATGAAATATTTTTTTATATCATTTGTTTCTACTTTATATACATTATTTTCTATTTTTACCATAACTTCACCTTAATTATATTCTTATTATTACTTTTTTACAATTATACAATAGATACCGAAAAATTTAAATATAATACTAAAAAAAAGAAGAAAAGCTTAGCTTTCCTTCTCTGTTAAATTATATTTTAATCTTCAATTTGAATATATTTCTTTTCAGGCAATTCTTTCTTTTCTTCTTTTTTTGGAACTTCTAATTTAAGTATACCATTTCTAAATGTAGCTTTAATATCATCCTCTTTTACATCTTCGCCTACATAAAAGCTTCTAGAACAACTTCCAACATATCTTTCTTTTCTTACAAATTTTCCTTCTTCTTTTTCTTCTTTATTTGAGTCAATTGTTGCATGTACTGTTAAATATCCATCTTCAACCTCAATTTTAATGTTTTCTTTTTCATATCCAGGTAGATCAATATCTATTAAATATTTATCTCCTTTTTCTTTGATATCTGTTCTCATTATTCTACTTTCTCTTTCATCAAAAAATGGATCTCTAAACATATCCTCAAATAAATCAAAATTATGTCTTCTTGGTATCATCATCATATGAATCTACTTCCTTTCATTTTTTATGTGTTGACACCGGTTAAGGTAGCACATTTAATACTATTTAAAAGACGTCTTTTTTCTTTGTACAATATTATTATATCACTAATTTTAGCACTGTCAATAAATGAGTGCTAATTTCATAAAATTTTCACAATTTATACAGTAGCAACACATATAATAATTATTTGTAAAATTTATATTTTTATGATTCTATTTTTCTAAAATATCTAAAAACTTCGAATTAAATTCAGGATTATATTTTTTTAAACTTATTGGCTTTAAGTACTTATCTGTAAAACAATGTTTTGTTTCTCCAGTAAGAACAACTTTCTGTGTTTTTTTGTCTGTAACATTATATCCAACTTTCATTCTTACTCCGTTATATTCTTTTAAGTATACATGTATTTCAATTACATCATTAAAAGTTACATGATACTTATATTCTATTTCCACTCCAAGTACAGGAATTGTTATACCAATTTCCTCTAATGATGCAAATGGCATATTTAAATACTCTAGCCATGCACATCTTGCCTCTTCTAAATATCTAATATAGTTTGAATGATGTACTACCCCCATTCTATCTGTTTCATAATAATTAATTTTTCTTTCAAATACAAATTCTGCCAATTCTAACACCTTAACTTTCCACAAAATACTATATCATAAAAATATAAAAAATAACAGTAGTAGTAAATAAAATTGGACTTACATTGAACTCGACTACACACTGTTATTGTATTACTTATAATATTATTATATCATTTTTTATCGTAAGTAATTTTTTTACTTTTTTATTCGTTTTTTATAATAGAATATATATACATATCATGATAACCATCATTTAGTTTTACATATTTTCTACGTATTCCTTCTTCCTTCATATTACATTTTTCCATAACTCTTCTTGAAGCTATATTCTCAATAACACAACAAGATTCAAATCTATTTATTTTCATTTCTTCAAAGCAAAATTTTATAATTCTGTTTAATGCTTCTGTCATATATCCATTTTGAATATATCTATTATCTATTGCATAATTTACTTCAACACACTCATTATATTCTTCAACTATAAGATTTGCTCTTCCAATAATAGCATTGTTGTTTTTTAAAACTATAACCCAGTTATAGTAATCATCTTTATATTTATCATCTATTCCTATTAACGACTTTTTTTCTTCTTCTAATGTTCTTTTGCTTTTATTAAAATAATATAAGTATTCATCTTGATTAATAAACCCATTATATAATTCTAATGCATCACATTCTTTGAAGCGTCTTAAAATTAATCTTTCAGTTTCTAATAATTTAGTTCCAACATTTATCATATCATTATCTCCTAGTTATATTTTATACTATCAATTAAATTCATATTTAAATCTTTTAACATTAATTCTTTTTCTGATATTATTAAATAGCTACTCTTTGTATTATTTTTGGGCAATGAAATAGAGCCTGAGTTAACACATATTATTCCATCTTTTTCTTTTATAAATCCAGTATGAAAATGACCATATACAATAATATTAATGTTCTCTGGTAAATTATCTATATTATGTTTATGACCATGTGTGAAAAAAAATCTTTTTCCATTTATATCTTCTATAATGTTCTCCTCAAACTTAAAATCTGATATCATTTCATCTACTTGTGCATCACAATTTCCTCTAATACAAATTATTTTATCTTTTAATTCATTTAGGATTTTTGATACTTCAAGTGGATTATAATCCTTTGGTAATGGATTTCTTGGTCCATGATAATACAAGTCTCCAAGTAATACAATTTTATCAGGAGATTCTTTTTTTATTATTTCTTTCATTATATTCATATAATATAATGAACCATGTATATCTGATATTACTAATAATTTCATTTTATTTTCTCCTTTATTTGGAATTATTCTTCTATATTCAATTTTTTCAAGTACTCTTCTCTTTCATATTTTATAAATATTCTGCTTTTACCACATCTAGGACTATTTAAATTACATTTATTATAACAACCATTACAATTTCTTGTTTTTAAATATTCTTTAAACTCTTTATCATTTATTTCCACGTTCTTTCCCCTCTTTCAATATTATTTTTTTCTTTTTTATTTTTTCTCATACTCATTATTTGATTTAGTTTTGCCCCTAAAAATACCGTATAAAAACATGAATAAGTCCACATCATGACAAGCATTAATGTAGTTAAACTGCCATATGTAATTGAAAATCCTTTAAATATATCTAAATATTTTGAAAAAATAAATGAAACTATATTAAGGGCAATAGCACCAAAAATTCCGCCATATATTTGGCTTTTAAATGTTACTTTATGCTTTGGCATAAATTTATATATACATGTAAAAACAAAAATCGTAACTATTAAAAATAATGACTTAATCATACTATCTATAAAAAAAGTAGATATCTCAAATATTTTAAATTTTTCTTGAATTATAGATAAAAGACTACTACTAAATACTAATGCTACTAAACCTAACACCAAGAAAATTATAAAGAAAATTGTACCAACAACTGCTCTTATTCTTAACATAAAATAATTAGTTGTTTCTTTGTTCTCTGTGTTATACATCTTATGTAATCCTTTACTTAATGCATATAGTCCTTTACCAGCTGACCAGATGGTAAATATAATAGATATTGATATAGTTCCTATAGATTTTGTATATACTTCTCTAACAATACTTACAACCATATCTTTCATACTTGATGGAATAAAGTTTGTAATAATATTAAAAAATACTTCTTGACTTACTCCTGTATATTGTATTAATGTTAAAAGCAAAATTAAAAATGGGATAAAAGATAATATTGTATAATATGAACATTGTGATGAATATTCATCTATATTTTCCATTTTTGCTTTTTTTAATAATCTACTTATAAATTGACATACATTATTTATTATATTATTTTTCATAAAAATTCCTCTTTTTATATTATTTTATGAATATTAATGAAATTATATAATATAATAATATATTTTTGTTAATCAATTTTTTTAATAAGACCATGCATCCTAGCATGATAATTATTTTTATTATAAAATTTAATTGCATTTTCATTATATGCAAAAACATCTAAGTAAACATATTCACATCCGCAATCTTTAAAATATTTTTCCATTTCAGCAATTAATTTTTTTCCTGTTCCTTTAGCTCTTGAATTTTTAGTTACAACTAACTCGCTAATATTACCCGTTTTTGGGCATTTGTAATCTAAGTGATCCCAATCACTATACTCTTTTATTGTACCTACTATAATTCCTACGACTTTTTCATCTTCAAGTGCTAATAATACTTTACCATTATTTTTTCTAACATCTTCTAACATATAATCTACATACTTTTCTCTATATTCTTCTGATACAATATCTAGATTATCTTTATCTATAGATACAATATATTCTTCTAGTTCCACCATTAAATCTTTTACTTCTTCAATATATTTCTCATTGTATTCTATAATCATATATATTCTCCTATTCATTACTATATTTAAATTATAACATTAAATAAAAATTTTATATAGTATAATTAAAATATTTATTTTTTTGTATCATAATCATCAAGGAAGTGATGAACTTGTCCATCTTTGACATATGAAATTAAAGTATTTAAATTAACATTTTTTGTACTGTTATATATGTTCATGTCTATTTTATCATAATTTTTTCTTAATAGTTTAAGTAACTCTTTCATTTCTTGTCTTTTTGACATTCCATTTTCATTTGCATTGTTAGTATAATCTTCTGTAAATTTACATGCACATTGTAAGAAATCTAACTTATTGTCGTCTCTCCAAGAGATAATATCTTGCTCTTTAACATAGTATAGTGGTCGAATTAGCTCCATCCCTTCATGAAAAGTACTATGTAGTTTTGGCATCATAGTTTGCATCTGAGCTCCATACATCATTCCCATAAGTATTGTTTCTACCACATCATCAAAATGATGCCCTAGTGCAATCTTATTACATCCCATTTCCTTTGCTTTTTTATATAAATGTCCCCTTCTCATTCTTGCACATAAATAACATGGATGATCATCTATATGTGTTACTACATCAAATATATTTGATTCAAATATTGTAATTGGTATATTTAAAATTTTAGCATTTTCTATTATTTTTTGCCTATTTTGAAGACTATATCCTGGATCCATAACAATAAACTCTAGATCAAAATTCTTTTTTTTATGCCTTTTTATCTCTTGCATACATTTTGCAAGCAACATAGAATCTTTTCCACCTGAAATGCATACTGCTATTTTATCCCCATCTTTTATCATTTCAAACTCATTTATACCTTCAATAAATTTCAACCAAATAGTTTTTCTATATTTAGTTGTTAAATCTCTTTCTATTTCTTGATATTTTTCTAATTTTTTTTCTTTCATATTTACTCCTTTATAATATCTTTTATAACTTCTCCTGCAATAATTAATCCAGCAACTGATGGTACAAAAGAAATACTTCCTGGTACTTGCTTTTTGTTTGTCTCCTTTAAATATTCGTTTTTAATATCTTTATCTGGCTTTATTGGTTCTTCCTTTGAATAAATAACTTTATGTTTTTTTATTCCTCTTGCTTTTAATTCTTTTCTCATAACTTTAGCTAAAGGACATACACTAGTTTTATATATATCCGTAATTTCAAATTTAGTTGGATCAAGCTTATTTCCGGTACCCATTGAAGATATAATTGGAATATTTAATTTATTTGCATCCATTATAAGTTCAATTTTAGCTGTTACTGTATCTATAGCATCAACTATATATGTTATATCATTTTCTAATATATCATCCTTATTATCTGGCATATAAAAAGTTCTATATGTTTTTACTTTTGCTAAAGGATTTATATCTAGTATTCTTTCTTTCATTATATCTACTTTGTATTTTCCAATAGTGCTATGAGTTGCATGTATTTGCCTATTCAGATTAGTAATATCTACATCATCATTATCTACTAATATAAAATTTCCAACTCCTGCCCTTGCTAGCCCTTCTACTACAAAAGATCCAACCCCACCTATTCCAAATATTGCAACTTTTGCTTTTCTTAAACTATTAAGTCCATCTTTTCCTATTAATAATTCTGTTCTTGAAAACTGATTTAACATTTAAATTTCTCCCATCTCTTTATTTATATATTCCTCACAGCTTCTCATTGCAAGTATTGTCCTATCTATCAACTCATCTAAACTCCATCCTAACATTTCTGCACCATCTGATATAACATCTCTTGAACAACCAGCTGCAAATTTTTTATCTTTAAATTTCTTCTTTACAGATTTTAATTCTAAATCCATAGTGCTTTTTGAAGGTCTCATAAGTGTTACTGCTCCAATTAATCCTGTAAGTTCATCTGTAGCATATAATATTTTTTCCATTTGATGCTCGGGCTTTATATCTACAGTTAGACCATATCCATGACTTGCTGTTGCATGAATAATAGTTTCATCTATGCCATTTTCTTTCATTATTTCTTGTGATTTTATACAGTGCTCTTCAGGATACATCTCAAAGTCCAAATCGTGTAACAATCCAACAATTCCCCACATCTCTTTTTTATCTTCATATCCTAAATCCTTTGCAAAGTATCTCATTACTCCTTCAACTGTTAATGCATGTTTTAAATGAAATTCCTCTTTATTATACTTTCTAAGTAAATCCCATGCTTTTTCTCTTGTTATATTATTCATTTTTACTTCCCTTCCATTTTCTTCAATCTTAAAACATTTAGAACTACTGTCAAACTACTCAAAATCATTGCTAATGCACCAAACATAGGATTCATATTAATCCCTAGATTTGTAAATAGTCCCATAGCAATTGGTATCATGCAAATATTATATATAAATGCCCAAAATAAATTTTGTTTGATATTTCTAACTGTTTTATAGCTTATTTTGATTAATTCGTTTATTCTATCTAAATTATCATTCATTATTACAATATTGCTACTATCCATAGCAATATCTGTACCACTTGAAACAGAAACTCCAATATCTGCTGTAACTAAACTTATACTATCATTTATTCCATCTCCACACATCATAACCATTCCGTCTTTTTTTAGTTTTTTAATTATCTCGGCTTTCTCAGTTGGTAGAACATTTGATATCACACTATCTATTCCTACTTCATTTGCAATAACTTTTGCTGTTTTTTCATTGTCTCCAGTTAGCATAACTACATTTATTCCATTTCGCTTTATTTTATTTATTACATCTTTAATATTATCTTTTATTATATCTTTTACACCAATAAGTGCCATTAGCTTTTTGTTACATGCAACAAAAAGTATACTATTTCCATCGCTTATTAATTTTTCAAAATCTTCTTTAACATTTACTTCTATATGATTTTCTTCCATTAATTTCATATTTCCAATAATGTATTCTTCATTATCTAGAATTCCAGTTATTCCATATCCAGGAATTGCTTTAAATTCCGAAATTTCTCTTATATTTTTTGCTTTATCTACTATTGCTTTTGCTATAGGATGCTCAGACTTACTTTCTATACTTGCAACATTGTCTAATAATGTATCATCATCTAAGTTAGAGTAATTATATAACTTTGAAATACTTAGTCTTCCTTGTGTTATTGTACCAGTTTTATCTAGTACAATTGTTTTTACTTTATGTGCATTTTCTAGTGCTTCACTAGATTTTACAAGTATTCCCCTTTTAGTACATATACCAGATGCTATTACAATTGCAAGTGGAGTTGCAAGTCCTAAACTACATGGACAAGCAACTACAAGTACTGTTACAAATGAATTTAAAGCAATTGATATATCTTTACTTATAATAATCCATGCAACAAAAGTTAAAACAGCTAAAAATATAACTATTGGAACAAATATTCCACTAATTTTATCTGCAATTCTAGAAATTGGTGCTTTTGTACTTGTAGCTTCTGCTACCATCCTTACAATCTCTGAAACAGTAGAATCTCTTCCTATCTTTTCAGCTTCATATTGTATTGCTCCTTCAAAGTTTATACTTCCTGCTATTACTTTTGAACCTTTTTCTCTTTTTACTGGTGTACTCTCACCTGTAATAAAAGACTCATTAATATGTGTAATTCCACTTATTATTGTTCCATCCACTGCAATTTTTTCTCCAGGTTTACATACTACTATATCTCCCTTTTGAATTTCATCTATTGTTACACTTTTTTCTTTTCCATCTATTAATATAGTAGCTGAGTTAGGCGTAATAGTCATTAATTCTTGTAAAGCTTCTTTTGTCTTATCTTTGTTTCTTCCCTCTATATATTTTCCTATCTTAATAAAGAAAATAATTAGTGCAGCTGATTCATAATATAATTTTTCAGCATACATCGTTTCGCCAATAAAAATCTTAAACGTTGAAAAAAGACTATAAATTACGCTTGATACAACACCTATTGTTACAAGTGTATCCATATTTGGAGTTTTGTGTATTAAATTTTTATATCCATTTTTTAGTATGTCTCTTCCAATATACAATGTAATAATAGTAAGAACTAAAAGGATTAATGCATAATTTAATGGATATATGCTCATATCTACAAAAGGTATTTGTGGTAATCCTACCATGTGTGACATAGAAATATATAATATTAAACCAGAAATAACTGCAAGAACTATTACTTTATTTATTTCTATTGAAGATTTCTTTTCCTCATTTTCAAATGTATCTATTCCTAAGCTTTCAAAACCTGCCTTTGAAACAAATTTTTCAACATCTTCTAATGATATCTTTTCATCATCATATTCAATTGCAGCATTATTCATAACTAAATTAACAGATGCAATTTTTATTCCATCTTGCTTATTTAAATACTTTTCTAATCCTGAAGAACATGCACTACATGTCATTCCACCTATTTTTAATAATACTCTTTTCAATGTATATTACTCCTTAACTTCAAATCCTGCATCTTCTACTGCACTATATATCTCTTGTATCACTAATTTTTTTGAATCATATTCTATAGTTGCTAATTTATTTTCAAAATTAACAACTGATTTTTTTACTCCTGCTATATTATTTAAAATTTTTTCTAACCTTGTAGAACATCCAGTACAATGCATTCCTTCAATTTTTAATTCTATTTTTTCCATAAACTTACCTCCTATTTTACCTTAACCTTTTAAATAGTTCCATAACTTCATTTATTATTTCTTCATTTCCATTTTTTAATTCACGATTTACACAATTTCTAATATAACTTTCAAGTATTGTATTTTCAAGACTTTCTACTGCTTTATTAATTGCAGATAATTGAGTTAAAATATCATCACAATACCTATCATCATTTATCATTTGCTTTATACCGCGAATTTGTCCTTCAATTATATTTAATCTCTTAGTTATATTTTTCTTTTCTTTTTCAGTTCTATGAGTTGATTTTTTACACATAGCACAACTACTACATTTATTATTCATTTATTTTTACCTCGAAATTCATTATATACCCCTTAGGGGTATTTGTCAATAAGTAAATAAAAAAGATGGATATATTATCTGTAGGTTTGTCAAACATGTGACACACTTATTTAGAAATATCTGTGTTTGAT
>JBJEXW010000017.1:0-55464 GCA_051886195.1 Clostridia bacterium | reverse complement strand
AGGTATTTCCTTTTTTTATATATTAGTGTGTCATATCTATTGTAAACCTATATAAATAAAAAAGATGGATATATTATCCATCTGAAATTTTTTATTTTAAATTCTTAATTTCTTCTATTGTTAGCCCTGTAGCACTTGAAATAATTTCTATTTCTACACATTGATCAAGCAATTTCTTTGCTACTTCTATTTTTCCGGTTTTAATTCCCTCTTTTAATCCTTCTTTTAGTCCTTCTTCTTTTCCATCATCATAACCTGCTTCTCTTATTGCATTCTGGTCTCTTATTGCTTTTTCTCTTCTGTATGCCAAATCTCTTTCCTTTTCATCAAGACTTATTTTCTTTAATACTTCTTTTGCTTTTTCTATATTCTTATTTTCTTCCATTATTTCTTCCTCCAAAGTTTCTGGAGATACAATAAACTTACACCAATTTAAAAGTGCATTACATTCATCTTTTTTATTCTCCAATTTCTTAAGATTAATTATATGAAATTCTAACTTATCTGTCAATATTACACTTGTGTTTTTTTCCTCTCTTATGTTCCATTTAGTATGTAAGTTATTTATATTTTTTATTTGTTCAAATTCAAAACAAGTTATTAATATACATATTGTTCTTCTTGCAACTTCATATCCATCTCCTCTTTTAAACTCATCTGAATATTTTTTTGCCCAATACTCTAATAGTCTTTCAGTCATAAATTTATACCTTGCTACTTGCATTTCTATGTTTATATTCTCTTTTCCTTCAGCTTCTATTGTTACATCTAGTATTCTTCCCTTTCCTTCTATTATTTCTGGTAATAACTCAGGATTTTTAGACAAATCTATTTTATTATATTTTTTATCTAGTATCTTCTCTATTAAGTCCGAGGTTATTTCTTCATTTCCTACACTTCCAAATATTTTTCTAAATACATAATCGTTTGTTACTTTTAATAGTTCTTTTTTTCTTCATTTGCTTCTATATTTTCTAACATAGTTTTTTCCTCCTATTCACGCATAAATTATAATTACAATTTATATTAATGTAAATGCTTTCATACTCACATTACAAAATTAGAATTTTCTAGATACTTTTTTTATATTATTTTATACAAAAAAGGAGAATGATTTTTTATCATCCTCCTACAGTACTTAATTATACTTATAATCTTCAATTATATTTTCTAATTCCATAATTCTATTTTCTTTATCTTCTATTTCTTCCTGTTGTTCTTCTATTTTATCGTTTAATGTTTCAATTTTTTGCTCATATTCATATCTTAGTGAATAATTTTCATAGTATGTATTATTTTTTATTTTATCTATATTTTCTTGTGTTGAATAAACATATATTTTCAAATAATCATAATCTCTAATTTGCTTATTGTTTATATCTTCAATTCCTGTTCTAATAATTTCAAGTGCATTTACATTAGATGAAGTATAATCTACGAATATACAATTATATTTATTCTTTCTCACATAAGGTGTATAAAAATTATAACAGTCAACTTGAACTATTACATCATCATTGTCACTTATAACATATTCTATATCTCCAAATGTTTGTATACTCATATTGTCTGTCATATCAAAAGTAAAGGATTCTTTATTTAGTCTATTATCATCTATATCATCCACTATATTAAATTTAGTGCATCCTATTAATACAACACCAATTCCTATTCCAAGAGATATCAAAGACGCCAGTATAGTTATTCCAATTCTTGTTTTAGAATTCTTTTTACTAATAATAAAATTATACAATATTTCTAATATTACTATATTTCCAGCAATACCTGCTAAAATACAAATTAAAGTTCCAACAAAAACAAATCCAGTTTTTATAAATAAAAAGCTACAAATTAATCCTACACATAATCCTACTAATGTAAATACAAATCCTAAAGCACAAAATCCAACAAATGCTTTAATTCCAAGTACAATAACTTTTAATATACCATTTAAAAATTTTGACTCACTATGAACAGGATCTCTAATTATTATTTTTTCTTTGTTCTTTTCTAATAATATCTTTGCTGATTGTTGCTTATCATTACAATCTTTTTGAACTTCTTTTTCTATCGTTTCTTCTTTTTCTTCTACAATATCATAATAATCTAGATACCTAATTTTAAATATATGTAATAATATAACTATTCCAACTACAAATCCAAAAACTAAATATAATGATTCAAAAATTCTTCCCATTATACTATAAATTGAAGATGGTAACCAACTAAATATTCCTGAAAAAATACTTCCAAGTATTAGTCCTAATATAGCAATTGCTATCCAAATAATAATTGCTACAATTACTTGTTCAAATATACATTTTATCTTTTGACCAAATTTCATACTTTCAAACATTCTTATTGTCTTCGTAATATATGCAAAAAAATCATCTACATATTTATTAATGTTTATTTTTGATTGTTTATTTTCAGATACTTCCTTCACATTTTCATTCATTAGTTCATCAATATTGTAATTAAATAATTTACAGATCATTAATACTTTATCCATTTCTGGATAGCTTTGTCCGGACTCCCATTTTGAGACTGCTTGTCTTGATACTCCTAATTTTTCTGCCAACTGCTCTTGAGATAAGTTATTGTCTTTTCTAATTCTTTTTAAATTATCTGGTAATTTCATACACAAATTCCTCCTTACATCTCAAATTATACTTTTTCAATCGGTTGCATTCTACCAATTTACAGTTGTTTTTTGTAAATTTTAAGTTGCATTTTTTGAAATTATACCATTTTTTATGCAATATTTAAAGGTTAGAATAAAAATTCTAACCTTTTACTAATTAATATCTTTTTTTAATTATAAAGCAGTAACATTTTCTATATGTGCCTACACCTTTTAAAAAACATCTTGCTTAACCTTGTTTGTTGATAAAAGAGTCCATTTATAGTAAAATAAGCTTCCTCTTTGCTTCCATGAACAATATTCATTGAATTTTTTTGTATTAAATAGCCACTATTTCTAGTAGCTATTTCATAAATATATTTCACACTATATTCTAATTTGTTTTAGCTTTTTTTCTTACAACTGCTGTCATTCCTAATCCTGTAGCTGACATAACTGCTATTGCTATATAAATTGTAATATTATCAAATGTTTTGGGATTTAAAGTTATTTCTGTATTTGTTTCTACTACTGGTGCTTTTGCTACCTCGAATTTTGTTTCAACTTCTGCTCCATCTTTGAATGCAACTTTTAATTTATGTTCTCCGACATTTAATGTTTCTAAATAGCTTTGCTTTAATGTTATTATTGTACTTCCACTTTCTGATGTATAATTATCTTTATCAACTAATTTTCCATCTATATATACCTTATTATCAAATAAAGTATAATCTGCGTTTATTTTTATTCTTAATTCTTTGCTTTTTGATAGTGTGTATGTTTGGTTTGCGCCCTCTATTACATTATATACTATCTTTTTATATGTTACTTCTACTGTTGTATTTTTATTTATTGATATTTCTAATTCATTGTTTGTAACTGGTATTTCTACTCCATTTACAAATACTTTGTCTATAATATAACCTGTGTCCGCTGTAAATGTAAATTTCACTTTTTCATTACTATCTTCTACAACACTCGATTTAGATGATTTAATTTTACCACCATTTCCATTCACTTTTGTTATAATATCAAATATATCTTTTGTATCTAACTCTATATCAATACCAGTTACCGTTTCATAATTTATTGTATCTAATGGTGTATAGGTTGCTTTATATGTATGTTTTCCAACTTTAAGTTCTGTATTTTCATTTTCCCAAGTAAAGCCATCTGGTAATGTTATATCACTTAACTTTTGACCTTTAATGCCAGTTAAGTTTGTTGGTACTACATATTTTGGTATTGCTTGTAATATATCAAAATTATATGTAACTTCTCCTTCATAGCCAGTTTCTTCTACAAAATATTTAACTACATATTTTCCTACTCCAGTAGGAGCATTTTTACTATCATAAACTGTAGTACCTATTCCAGTATAATTAACAAGCAAATTATTTACATCGTATAAATCATCTTCAACCTTTAATATGCCAGTTGGTGTTTTTGAAGTTCCATCGTAAATAAATTTTTCATTATTATTTAATCCATATATTTTAATGTTTTTTATTTGTTTTAAAACTAAATGTAATATAGATTCTTTTTGTATGTTGTAATCAGCCAAAGTTCTTCCATCTTCTAGCGATTTTCCTGCAAAAATAAGACTTTGTCGATCAGTAGGTATTCCTTCCTTTTCTTGGATTTTTTGTTTTACATTATCAATTGAATCTCCTGATTCTACTTCTAATGTAATAGTTTTTCCTGTTGTAGTTTTTACAAATATTTGCATAGCATATACTTTGGTATTTCCTAATAAAATAAATGCTCCTAATACAAATAATATTGTTAATAAAAATTTTGTTTTACTTCTCATAAGATTACTCCTTTCTCTTAAATTAAACTTATTTGTTTTATTTAACTTTAACACTATGCAACCCTATATTTGTTATTATTCGCACAAGTAGATAATGTTAATATACTATCATTTTCTTTAATATCCACATCAAAGTTATATTTACTTCTAGATTTTAATGTATTAGCAAATTTCAAAAATTCTTCATTATTTTTAAAATTTGTTGTCATATAATAATCTTCTGCCTCAATTTGATATACTGAAAATACTTCATATATATAACTTTCTTGTTCTGTTATAAGGGTTATATATCTATTTCCTTATACGTCTTTCCATTTATCATTTAAAACATTGTGCAAAGTTCCAAAAATTATATATTATTTCTCATATTATGACCATATATGATTATATTTCTATCTGTTCCATCAAGTTTATTTTGATAATCTGCAAATACCCAACCTGCTGTGTTGTATTCTTTATTAAAATTGTGTTTTAAATAATAACTATTATCACTTGCTTTAACTACAATATTTTCAATATCCGTTCCATTTACTTTTAAAAAGCCTACTGTATCATCATTTTTTTCTTTTAATGTAGCAAAGTCTATATTATACTTATTGCTAGTATTATCTTCTTGTTCCTCATTGTTTGTAGTTTCTTCTACATATTCAACAAAATTAGATATTTCTTCTTCTATTTTTTTATTTTGTTTATTATCTACTATATATTTTATAACCTTTATTGTAGAGAATATTAACACTCCTATTAAAAGAATTACTACAATAATTGAAAATATATTATTCTTTTTATTTGATATTTTTTTCAAAGCATATCTTCTCTAATTATAAAATAAAGAACGATGGAACATTTTTGCCACCACCGTTCTTCACGCGTTTCGTATTATTTTTCTGTTACAACCCAAATATCTTTACCATCTGCATCGATAGTCTTTGTAACTGTGTGTGTAGAAGTATCGACACGCCTACTTATATCATCGTAGAAGGTTCCACCTTTGATAATTACTTCATCACATTCTCCATAAACAAATCTAAATTCTTTGAAAGTACCATCATTAATAATAAGAGTTCCCGATCTCGTATCTACCCACGTTCTAATCATCCCAAAAGTCCCACCATTGATCTCGATGTAATCAGCCCCTTCTAACCTAAGCTCATCGAAAGTACCATCGTTAATTATAGCCTCTGAACCAGTTTCGAGGCACACCGTATAGAACCCCCCATTATTTATTTTCAGTTCTGACCCACCACCAAAATAAAGGACATATCGAACCCCAACAGCATTACGAGGTGAATTTATTGAATATATACCTCCATTAATAGTGACTTTGCTATAAACCCAAACATCGTCATTTGTTATTGAAATATCATTTGCCAAATTAATAATTCCACCTGTTGCAAAGGCTACTCGTAAACTTTCTTCATCATTTACATTATATTCATCACTAAATAATACATCAATTGTATGATTGTTTGTTACATTTTCAAAATTATAAGAATCTATTGCACCTTTACTCACACCATCTACTTTCACATCAACAATGTGATAACCTGTATTTGGTGTGATATTTAATGTTGTACTACCATTGTAATTTACTGTTGTATTCCCAGTAATTGTACCACCTTCATTTGAACTTGTTGTAATTGTATATGTATTTATTGCAAATGTGACTTCTAGTTTGTGGTTACTATTAACATTTTCAAAAGAATAAGACTTTATTGCACCTTTGCTTTCCCCGTCTACTTTCACATCAACAATGTGATAACCTGTATTTGGTGTAATCGTAAAAGTTTTATTATCTCCATAATTTACATTAACTTCACCTGCAGGAGATACTTTTCCATTTTCGCCAGATGTTACTTCTATTGTATAAGTATTTACTTCATAATTTGCTTTAATTTCTACGTCTTCATTTCCCATTACAAAAGTTGTTGTTGAACTATTTGCATTATCTAATGTTACATTTCCTTTTACTACTGTCCAACTTACAAAGTGTTTTCCCTCTGGTGCTTCATCTGCTGTGATAGTAACAGTATCGCCCTCTGCGTATATTCCTTTGTCTACTCCATCAATTTGAACTTTGCTATATAGTTCATACATATATGTAACTTTTCCTTTTATAACCACATCTTCTCCATCATATTTGATAGTTCCTTCTACTGTAAAGTTCTTTGATGTAGGCTCTGCATTAACAACTGATGTTAAAGATATTGTTCCTAATAAAGTGAAACAAATAGCCAATGACATAACACCTTTTTTGTGTATCCATTTTTTCTTAACAGCAATAAATATTAAAGCACTCGCTGATATTGCCATCATTGCAATATATATAACAACATTATCTCCTGTTTGTGGACTATTAGATGTTGGAACATTGTTGTTTGTTTCTACAACTTTTTCTATTGCCATTTCTTGTAATTTACTTTCTCCTGCATTTAATGAGAAAGCCTCTTGTGTTAAACTTCCTGTTGATATTTTCATTGTGCTTGGCAAAATAATTTCTGTTTGTATATTCTTAACTGCATAAGAATTGTTATTCTTTACATTAAGAGTAATCTCAACATTTTCATTTGCCTCATACTCTTGTTTATTAAAGTTTAGTGTTGCTTCTAAACCATTTTGTTTTTCTGTAACAGATTTTGATGTTGTTGCAAAAACTGTCATACAAGCAGAAAAAACAAATAGTATTAATAAGATAATAAATGATATCTTTGGCATTGTCTTCTTCATAAATATTCCTCCTTAAAAATTATGAATTAAAATTTTACATCGTTAAAACGATATTTTCTATGTAGTGCTATTTTAAGTTTATGCTTTGCTTTATAAATCTTAATTGCTCTTGCAAATAAAATTCATCTTCAAATAGTGCATAATGCACACAAGCACGAACAAATATAAAAATCAATGATGTTAATGTATCACTAGGAATTTTTATCTTATCTGATAGTTGATTTGCATATTCAGTATATCTTTTATTTACTCCCTCAAAGAATTTCTTTCCGTATTCTCTGTATTTTGGGTGTGTATATACTTGATACATTAGCCTATATTTTTTTCCGTGTTCTTTTGCTGTCCAATATGGTGTTTCGTTAATGAATTTTTCTAAATCTCTAACATTTTTAGGTGCTCTTTCCATAAACTCATCTTCTACTTTACTCATACAATATTCAGTTGATTGAATGATTAAATCATCTAAATCTTTGAAGTATAAATATAAAGTAGCAGGATTACAACCACAAGATTTTCCAAGTGTTCTTATGCCTGTACTACTCAAACCATTTTCAGCAAAACATTCATAGCACTTTTTCATAAGTTCTTCTTTTCTTGCCTCGTGTGCTTCTTCGTTAAATACTAACAATTTTCTCTCCTTTCATCTTTTAAATAATCGTTCGTTTATATAATAACACAAAAATAAGTAGATTACAATATTTTTGTAAACTTTTAATAAAAAAAACAGTAATCAAAAATAATTACTGTTATAAATATTCTTTAATTGTTCCATTTGCTAATTTTGTAACTGATATTCAGTTTGTGAACTAATCTTTTTATTTCTCAGAGATTTTTCTTTCTCATTCTTATACTTATATAAATTACATCTTTTTTTACCATAAAATGTTAGTATATTTTTTTATATTCAATCATTTATTTATACAATTACATATATCTTTAATAGTTGTGTTTAAGACATAACAAAGCACAGCATTCCACATGCTCACTATTTGGAAATAAATCTACAGGTGTTATATTTCCAATTTCATAGTATTGACTTAATAATTTCAAATCTCTGGCAAAAGTTGCAGGAGAACAGCTCACATATCCTATTTTTTCAGGTCTAAATTTAATTATATATTCTATGCTATCCAAATCTAAACCTTTTCTTGGAGGATCTACTACAATAACATCCGGATGTATATTTCTCTTTTCATATTCTATTATTTTAGATTCTACACTTCCAGCTATATACTCAGCATTAGTAACGTTATTTAAAACTAAATTCATATTTGCCATATCAACAGCTTGCTTCTCTATTTCAATACCATATACTTTCTTTACACTATCACTTAAAAAGATTCCAATTGATCCTACTCCACTATACAAATCAAAAAGTACTTCATCCCCTTTTAATTCTAGTTCTTCTTTTAATACATTATATAAAACTTCTGCTTGAATTGTATTAACTTGAAAGAAAGACTTAGAACTTATATAGTATTTATATTTTCCAATACAATCTGTTATATATCCATTGCCATATAATACTTTTTCTTTATCTCCTAATATTTCATTAGTCTTTGAAGAATTAAAATTTAAAACTATTGTTTTTATATTTTCATCTTCTTTTAAGATATTCAATACCTCTTCCATTCTAACATCTTCAAAAAGTTTTATATCATTTACAACAATTACTATCATTGTTTCTTCTGTATGGTATCCGCGTCTTATTAAAATATGTCTTATATCTCCTGTATTATCTTGTTCATTATAACCTATAAATCCCTTTAATAACAATAGTTTAAATACTTCTTTTGATAGTCTATCAATCTCTTGATTCTGTATAAAGCATTCTTCATTTTCAATAACATCATGACTTCTTTTAGCATAAAAGCCAATTTTGTTTTCTCCTTCAATAGTTCTTCTAACTGGATATTGAGCTTTATTTCTATAATTTAATGGTACACCCATACCTATTACATTATTTAGCCTTTTATATTCAACTTTTTGCTTTGTTAAAGTATTCTTTACTAGTTCTTTTTTTATTTCCAATTGCCTTGCATAGCTTATATGTTGTCCTGAACAGCCTCCACATCTTTTATACACATTACAAAAAGGTTCCTCTCTATCGCAGCTTTTTTCTATTATATTTTCTATTTTTCCAATACAAAAAGAATTATTTACCTTAATAATTCTTGCTAATACTCTTTCTCCTTTAATTGCCCCAGGAACAAATACTACTTTATTTTCTGCTCTTGCAATTCCTTCTAAGTTTATACCATTATCTATGATTTCTAATTCAACTTCATCATTTTTTTTCAAACTTATTCCACCCTTTTAATTCTTTTTTGATTATATCATAACATAATAAGTTTATTCAACATCTTATAATATTTTTTTCTTTAAAAGTAACAAATTCAATAATTTTAGAATATAGTATATTAGGTTGAGGATAACTCAACAAACAAAGGAGTGAAATGTATGTGCATAGATAGTGATAATCTTGTATGGCTAATCGTTCTAGTCTTAATACTTATCCTTCTCTATTTTATATGTAACGAGAGGAATTCATCTACACCACTAAACTTCAACTCTTTCTTTGAAAGTAGTTAGGAGTTTATATATCGCAAAGAGAGGTGAATAAAATGATGGATGAAAGATGCGGATGTGGCAACTGTGGAGGCGGTTGCGGTTGCGGAAACGGATGTGGCTGCGGTTGTGGATTCGGTGGAAACGGATTATTCGGCGGTGGAAATTGCTGTTGTATCTGGATAATACTTATCATAATCGTTCTATGTTGCTGTTGTTGCTAATTGCACATAATACATAAAAAGTGGAAGAAAAATTCTTCCACTTTTTTCTACTTTAATATTCTTCTTAGAAACTCTCCCGTATAACTTTCTTCAACTTTTGCTACTTCTTCTGGTGTGCCTTGTGCTATTATTGTTCCGCCATTATCTCCACCTTCAGGTCCTAAATCTATAATATTATCTGCACTTTTTATTACATCTAAGTTATGTTCTATTACAAGTAATGTGTTTCCACCTTCAACAAGTCTTTGTAATATTTCTATTAATTTATGGACATCTGCCATATGTAAGCCTGTTGTAGGTTCATCTAATATATACATTGTTTTTCCAGTAGATCTTCTTGATAGCTCGGTAGCAAGTTTAATTCTTTGTGCTTCACCACCTGAAAGAGTTGTTGAAGGTTGACCAATTTTTATATATCCAAGTCCAACATCCATTAGTGTCTGTAACTTATTTTTTATTGTTGGAATATTTTTAAAAAATTCTAATCCTTCTTCAACAGTCATGTCTAAAACGTCACTTATACTTTTTCCTTTATATTTAACTTCTAACGTTTCTCTTGAATACCTTTTGCCCTTACATACTTCACATGGTACATATACATCTGGTAAAAAGTTCATTTCAATTTTAATTATACCATCTCCAGAGCAAGCTTCACATCTTCCACCTGGTATATTAAAACTAAATCTTCCTTTTGAATATCCTCTAAGCTTTGCTTCATTTGTATTAGCAAATATATCTCTAATTGCATCAAACATACCTGTATAAGTTGCTGGATTTGAACGAGGCGTTCTGCCTATAGGTGATTGATCTATATTAATTACTTTATCAAAAAAGTTTAGTCCTTTAATTTTATCATATTTTCCAGGTCTTGTATAAGCTCTATTTAAATCTCTTTCCATAGTTTTACAAATTATTTCATTCACTAGTGTTGATTTTCCTGACCCAGATACTCCAGTAACACAATTAAATACTCCAATAGGTATCTTAACATCTATATTTTTTAAATTATGTTCTTTTGCACCTTTTATCTCTAAATATCCTACTTTAGTTTTTCTTCTTTCTGCTGGCACAGGAATTTTTAATTTTCCACTTAAATATTTTCCTGTTATAGACTCTTCACAGTTTAAAATATCTTCAGGCTTTCCAGAAAATACTACATTTCCTCCGTGAACTCCAGCACCTGGTCCTATATCCACTATGTAATCTGATTCCCTCATTGTATCTTCATCATGTTCTACAACAATTAAAGTATTTCCCAAATCTCTCATTTTCTTTAATGAGTTTAATAATTTTTCGTTATCTTTTTGGTGTAATCCTATACTTGGCTCATCTAGTATATATAATACTCCTGTTAGCCCTGAGCCAATTTGAGTAGCAAGTCTTATTCTTTGAGACTCTCCACCAGACAATGTTCCTGCACTACGTGAAAGTGTTAAATAGCTTAATCCAACATCTATTAAAAATTGTAATCTGTAATTAAGCTCTTTTACTATTTGATCTGCAATTGTTCTATCTTTTTGACTCATTTTTTCATATTCTTTATTTATATAATCTTTAATATATACTATATTTTTATTACATAATTCATGAATATTAAGTCTTCCAATTGTTACTGCTAATGTTTCTTTTTTTAATCTTGCTCCGTCACAATAATCACAATGAGAACTCGACATAAAACCTTCATAATACGTTTTCATTCCTTGAGATTTTGTTTCGTTAAACCTTCTTTGCAAAGTATTTACTATACCTTCAAATTCTTCTTCAAACGCTTTTTCCATTATCTTAGTTTTATGAACAAATTTTATTTTTTCACCTTTACTTCCATATAATAAAACATCTATAAAATTTTTAGGTAAATCTTTTAACTTAGAGTTAGGATCTACTTTATAATGCTTACAAAGTCCTTCTAAATACATTCTACTTATTCCATCAACAATACTTCCTGCTCCAGTCCATCCTTTAATACACCCATAATCTGTTAGCCTTTTATCCATATTTGGCATTATCTTTTCTGGGTCTATTCTTAATATCTCACCAAGACCTGTGCAATATGGACATGCACCAAATGGACTATTAAATGAAAACATTCTAGGTGTTAGTTCTTCTAAACTTATTCCACATTCTACGCAAGCATAGTTTTGAGAAAATATTTGTTCAGTATTATCACTTAGATTACTAATAATAACTAAGTTTTCAGCATACTTTAATGCAAGCTCTACAGAATCAGAAAGTCTTTTTCTAATATCATCCCTTACCACTAATCTATCTACTACAACTTCTATATTATGCTTCTTTTGTTTATCTAAATTAGGGATTCCGTCAGATAAATCATAAGTTTCTCCATCAATTCTTGCACGAATAAATCCATCTTTTAGTACCTTTTCAAGTACTTTTACATGTTCTCCTTTTCTTCCACGAATTACAGGAGTCATTACTAATATTTTTGTTCCCTCTTCATATTCTAATATTTTGTCTACTATTTCGTCAACGCTTTGTTTCTTAATTCTTTTTCCACAATTTGGGCAATGAGGAACTCCAACTCTTGCATATAATAGTCTTAAATAATCATAAATTTCTGTAACAGTTCCAACTGTTGAACGAGGATTTTTAGATGTTGTTTTTTGATCAATAGATATAGCAGGAGATAATCCTTCTATATATTCAACATTAGGCTTTTCCATTATACCTAAGAATTGTCTA
The DNA here is from genome assembly GCA_051886195.1 of Clostridia bacterium. GTDB lineage: Bacteria > Bacillota > Clostridia > TANB77 > CAG-465 > CAG-465. The sequence continues at coordinate 42,809 of JBJEXW010000017.1, read as the reverse complement.
GCATATGAAGACAACGATTCAACATATCTTCTTTGACCTTCGGCATATATTGTATCAAAAGCAAGTGAAGATTTACCTGAACCTGATAGGCCAGTAAAAACAACTAACTTATTTCTAGGAATTTCTAAATTTATATTTTTTAAATTATTTTCTTTTGCACCTCTTATTATTATTTTATCATTCATAACTTCACCTTTTTTAATCATTGGTATTATACCATAGTATTTTATTCTTTGCAATAATTTAAAGAACAAATGTACATTTTAGTAAAATACACCTATAATTGTATTATAGGTGCACTCTCATTATTATCTATTTTATTTTTTTAATTACTGTTCTCATTATATTTTCATTTATAAATGAATTAGTAACTTCAAATCTATCTTCTGGTAGTAGTTCTTCTATAAAAGTTACAGCAGGGACATAATGCCATTTTCCACCTACTTTTAAAGAATTTAAAATTTTCATGTAGCATTGTGCATATTCAATACATTCCTCATCATTTTGTTCTTCTGAGTTAGCATCATTAAAATGTTTAGTAAAAGTTAAATTTGAAGTAATTAAATCATATGTATTTTCAGGATAATCTTTTAGTAGCCAATCCTCTTGCTCTAGTCTATCTGTATCATCACATTCCATATCTATTCCATATGAATCTACACCTTTAGATTTTAAGTATTCTACTAATTTTCCTTCTTTTCCACAGCCTATATCTAAGCTTTTTCCTTTTATTTCATTTTCCTTAACATCTAAAATGCTTAATACAAATTCTGGACTATATGATGAACTGCTTATATTATCTTCTTTTCTATTTGTAAACTCATTAATAAAGTTTCTTACTTCTGTATAATGTTCTAACGCAATTCTTTCATAGTCTTTATTAAAATCTGATATATTTTCAATTAATTTATGATATATTTCAAGAATAGCATTACAATCTTCTTTAGTAAACTTTTTATTTGTAGTTCCCTTTACTAAATTAGTAAGAAAACTCTTAGATAATTTATCCATAACTTTTGAATATTTATCTGTGTTCATTTCATTTATTATTTTTTCTCTGTACTCATTTTCAAATTTTTCTTTATATTCTGTATTTCTCTTATTTAATATTAAATTTTCAAAACTCTTTCCTTCAAAAAAAGTTAAAATATATGTATATAATTCTTCTGTACTCATAATTTCCTCCAATATAGCTAGTATTATATCACAAATTATGTAAATTTACTATAATTAATAACTAAATTTATTCTTATTTTAAATGCGGTGTAAATCCACTATAACAAATCTCTTTAGCTTTTCCTTCTATTTTAACTTTAGTTATAGATGTCTTAGGCAATTTTACAGATTTCTTTCTATTTGTCCATCTAAGTCCAAGTATTATATGATATATAATACTAATAACACCTGCGTGAGTTACAATCATTAAATTTTCAACATCATTATTTTCTTCTATTATACTAAAAAAAGCATTTCTTATTCTATGAAAAAATTCCTTAGGTGATTCCCCCTCTGGAAATTTTTCATTATATTTTAAATTTGAAAAAAAAGCATTTGGATATTTTTTTATTGCTTCTTCATTTAACATTCCAGCAAATATACCATTATTATTTTCTCTTATCCTTTCATCATATTTTATCTCCACATTTAGCTTTTCATTTATTATATCTGCTGTCATTTTTGCTCTATTTAAATCACTTGCAATTATTCTATCTACCAATATTTTTTCTTTTTGTTTACTATATTTTATACATTCATCTTGTGGCCCAACAAGAAAATCTGCTAACTTCTTAGATTTTTCTATTCCCTCTTCTATTAGAGGTAACTGACTCCAACCACCTCTATATCTTTCATCATCATCTCCATGTCTAACTAAATAAATATTCATAACTTATCTCCTTTTTATATGTTATATTTTAGCATATATCCTTTAAATATAATAGTATTATTTTTTATTTTATTGATAGTAAAAAGGATTAAAACTCATGTTTTAATCCTATACTCCGTTTTCTTCTTTAATTTCCTCTATTAGTTTATTTGCCTCTTCTTGTGACAAATAATTATTTTCAACCATAGAATTTATAACCATTATCTGTCTTTGATAAGTATATTTAGAATTATTACTTAACTGGTAAACACTTGGAGCATTTGGAATTCCTGCAAGTAAAGTTGCTTCATATAGATTTAATTCACTTGGATTCTTATCTAGATATCCATTACAAGCATCTTTTATTCCATAAAATCCATCACCAAAATAAATAATATTTATATATAGTTCTAAAATTTCGTTTTTTGAATATTTATCTTCTAAATCCAATGTAACAAAAGCTTCTGCAATTTTTCTTGTTAATTTTTTCTTTTGTTCAAAGTACATATTTTTAGCTAATTGTTGCGTAATTGTACTTCCTCCGCCAATTATTTTTTTATTTTGTAGATTATTCATCAATGCTCTTCCCATTGAATAAATATCTATGCCAAAATGATCATAAAATCTTTTATCTTCAACCGAAATAACTGCATTAATATAGTCTTTTGATACGTTATCTATTTTAATATAACTCGGATTTGACTGAATTTCTTTAACTTTTTCCTCAATACTAGTCTCATTTATTACAGATTTATATAACTTATATCCATCTGCAACAAAATATCCTATAATAAAGAGTATAATTAAAAATATTAAAATTATTATTCCCTTAATACCTTTAAACAATGATTTCATATTAATCACCGCCTTATGTATTAATTATATACCATAATATTGTATTTAACAAGTTTTATCTTTTCGTATTTGTATTCCATCAGTATTTAAATAATAATCATGCTTGGAAATTATATCTGTAATACTACTCTTTATATCCATAATGTTATAACAGTTAATAACTAGTACATCTGATTGTATAAAACAAATATAACTATTTACTTTAGATATAAAAGACTCGCTTCCATTAATAACTAATACTATGTTTTCATTTATATAATCATTAACTATTTCTTCATTTAGCCACTCCATATAAATAATCTTTTTATTTATATTTTTAAAATATTTATTTACTATCTTCTTTAGCTTTTCTTTTTCACTTTTTTCATTAATATATATTACTTTTGCTTTGTTAAATTCTTTAGAAATAAAATTATTTGCAACTATACATGAATGAGTATAATTTGCCACAAATGAACAAACCTTTATATTTTTCATAATAACACACCTCGTTTATTATTTTAAAATATAAAAAATGAAAATTTTGTTCTATTATATATAGTGACATTATTAGAATTTTTTCTCATTTTAATAATTGAAAAATTGCACATCATATTAATGGTGATAAAATTTGAAAACAAAATTAAATGATTATTATAATAATAAATTTATAAAAAAAATAATTAGAAATTATTTAACAACTTTTATATACGTTTTTATTATTTTTTCTTCAATGCTACCTAACCAAAATAATTACACTAATTTAAAAGAATTAAATACTATTATACCTGGAATAGATAAGACCTTTTCAAATGATGAAACAGTAACTAGTCCTAAATATTCATTGAAAATATTAGAAATACTTCAAAATATTTTCTAATATGTTATATTACTAATAATTTTGCACAAACTATTAGTGACAAAAATAATTTGTCAGGAGGTATTTATGAAAACTTTATATAACATATTGCTAACCCTAGTTATAATAGGTGCATTAAACTGGGGAATACTAGGTTTATTCAAAGTAGACCTAATCGGTTCTATATTTGGTGGAATGACTAGTATGATAAGTAGAATTATATTTACATTAGTTGGTATATGTGGAATTGGTGCAATCGCTCTATATAGACCAATAAATGAACAAGAAGAAATGAGTCATTCCTAAATACCGAAAAAAACATCTAGAATATAACACTCTAGATGTTTTTATCATTATATTGCTCATACAAAATAATTGATGTAGCAACTCCTACATTTAAAGATTCAATCTTATTTGACATAGGAATTTTTACTATAATATCTGATTTTTCTTCTACTTCACTTGATACACCATTTGCTTCATTTCCCATAACAAATGCATACTTTTCTTTCATACTTAAACTGCTTATATAATTATCTGTATTTAAACTTGTTGTTACTATCTTGTATCCATTTTTTTTCAACACTTCAAGCTCATTTAAATCTTCTAGATATATTATTTTAGTATTTAATATTCCACCCATTGTTGATCTTAAGGCTTTTGGTGAATATACATCTGCTGTACCAGATGTGCATAATATAATATCTATATCAAAAGCATTACAGCTCCTTATAATAGTTCCTAAATTTCCTAAATCTTGTACTTTATCTAATATTAATATATTCTTACTATTTTGACTTATTATCTCTTCAAAATCATATTTAGGAATCTTTAATACTATAAGTATTCCTTGTGGTGTAATTGTATCAGTTACGTACTTAAAAATATTTTCTTCGAACTCAAATACTTTTATATTTTCTAGTTTTTCAATTCTTTCTATAATATCTTTTCCGCCATTTAAATTAACTAATATAGATTTAGAATAAGCGATAAACATTATGTCTATCGCTTCATTCTTATCTAATATTTCGTTAACAACTTTTATTCCTTCTAAATAAAAAGCGTTATTTTTAATTCTAAACTTCTTTTCATTTAAACTTCTAACAAACTTTACGTTATTGTTATTTTTACTAAAAATTGTTTCCATATTTATTATTCTCCTGTTGTAGTTGTATTAGTTGTTGATGTTGTACTGTCATCTGAATATGCATTAGCGTCTAAAGTTTTAACAAATTTTTTGAATTTTTCTTCATCATATTTTAAGTTCTTTTCTGTAGTAATGTCATTAAATAATGTATTAGCATATTCTTCTCTTTCAGTTTCACTATTAACTCTTCCACCATCATTTATTGCATTTAATTTTATAATGTGGTATCCATATGTTGATTCAACTAATTCTGGATATACTTCTCCAGCTTTCATTTTAGCAACTGTATCAGCATACGCAGAAACTGTATATCCATCCATATACATTACATATTTTCCACCATCAGATGCTGTTGTATCTTCTGAATTTTCTTTTGCAAGAGTTGCAAAATCCTCTCCAGCTAATGCTCTATCAAGAATACCTTGAGCTTTTGTTTTTAATTCAGCTTTTTCATCGTCAGTCATTGTTGTTCCATCTGATTTTGTAAATTTAAATAGTATATGAGATGTGTCATATTCATTCATATCTATATTTTCGCCATCAGAATATTTAGATTTGATATATTCTTCAACTGTAGCAGAATCTGCTTCAGTAGCTAATTTTTCAATATATGCTTGTATAATATAATCATTATAGTATATTTGTTTTAATGAATCTATACTAAATGTATAGTATGTTTTAAAATATTCTATATATTCTTCATTGTTAAATATTTCATCCACTTCTGCTTTATCATCATCAGATAGTTTTACACCTGCTGCCTTTGCATCAGTTAATATCATTTTATCTTGTGCAGCTTTTTGTAATATTTCTCCTGGAATTGATTCTGCGTCATAACCATAAGCAGATAAGTATGAAGAGAACATTTCATAATATACTTGATATTCTTTCTTAGTAACTTTTCCTCCATCAAAAGTTGCTACTGCTGCATTATCTTTTAATACAACAACTCCAACAATTGCTGCTACTAATACTAATAAAATAGCAAGTATTGCAATTATAACGCCATTTTCATTTCCAGCTTTTAAATTTCTTTTTTTACTGTCCATCATTTTCCATCCTTCCCCTTAATCATAGTATTTTCTAATTTAGTAATCTCTAACATTACACGGATAAGTATATCATTATTAAAATCATTTGTCAATGCGATTTTTAAATTCATAGGTTCAAATTTAATCATCTTATCTGTCGCTAAAATTCTAGTAATTCCAAGCTTTCTTGCCTTATTTCTTATTTCAACAATCTTAATTAAGTTCTCTGTTTCTTTTGGAATGTCGCCAAATCTATCTAGTAATTCATCAACAACTTCCATTGATTCTTCTTCATTCTTTATATCTGATATTTTCTGATACATATCTATTTTTTGTATTGGATCTTTAATATACATATCACTAATATATGCAGAAACATTTATATCTATTTTTACTTCTTTAGCAACTTCCTCTTTACTTGTTATGTCTTTGCCTTCCTTTTCTTCTCTTATAGCCTTTTCAAGAAGTGCTAGATATAATTCATATCCTACTTTTGCCATATGGCCATGTTGCTCTTTACCAAGTAAATTTCCAGCTCCTCTGATTTCTAAGTCTCTTAAAGCAATTTTAAAACCACTTCCAAATTCAGTAAAGTCCTTTATCGCTTTTAGTCTTTTTTGGGAAACTTCAGACAAAGCTTTATCTGATTCATATGTTAAATATGCATACGCCAGTCTATTGGATCTACCAACTCTTCCTCTTATTTGATATAGTTGGGCAAGTCCTAAAGTATCCGAGTCTTCTACAATAAGTGTGTTGGCATTTGGAACATCAATTCCAGATTCTAATATTGTTGTACATACAATAATATCTATTTCATGAGTTATAAATTGAAGCATAACATCTTCTACCATATCTGCTGGCATTTGTCCATGTGCAACTCCAATTCTTGCTTCTGGTACTAGTCTTCTTAGTCTTCCAACTATATCATCAAGTTTACTTACTCTATTGTTTAAATAAATTACTTGACCATCTCTAGATAACTCTTTTTCAATAGCCTCTTTAACAACGTCCTCATTGTATTCAAGTACATAAGTATGAACTGGTAGTCTTTCCATTGGAGGCTCGCTAAGTGTACTCATTCCTCTTATTCCAATCATTGACATGTGTAGTGTTCTTGGAATTGGAGTTGCAGTCATTGACAACACGTCTACTGTTTCTTTTAATACTTTTATTGCCTCTTTGTCTTTTACACCAAATCTATGTTCTTCATCTATAATTAGAAGTCCTAAATCTTTAAAAAATACATCTTTAGACAATATTCTATGTGTTCCTACTATTATATCTATTTTTCCATCAACCAAGTCTTTTAAAATATCTGTCTGTTCTTTTTTAGTTTTAAATCTACTTAAGAATTCAACTCTAACACCAAAATCTTTCATTCTATTTTCAAAAGTTCTATATTGTTGAAGTGCAAGTACAGTTGTTGGTACTAAATATGCGACTTGTTTATTACTCATTACGGCCTTAAAAGCTGCACGTAAAGCAAGTTCAGTTTTTCCATATCCAACATCTCCGCAAAGCAATCTATCCATTGGCTTATCATTTTCCATATCTTCTTTAATTTCTTCTAATGAAGTTTTTTGGTCTCTAGTTAACTCGTATTCAAAAGAATCTTCAAATTCTTTTTGCCAAGGAGTGTCTTTTTCATATGCAAATCCTGTCATTTTTTCTCTTTTAGCATAAAGTAACATAAGTTCCTTTGCAATTTCCTTTACATGAGCTTTAACTTTAGTTTTAGTCTTTGTCCATTCTTTACTTCCGAGAGTATTAATTTTAGGTTTAGCACTATCATCACAAACATATTTACCAACACAATCTAATTGAGCAATTGGAACATATAGCATACCTTTATCTGCATATTCGATTTTTATATAGTCTTTTTGTACATCTTGAACTCTAATTGTTTCCACACCACGATATATACCAATTCCATGATTTTCGTGTACAACATAATCTCCTTCTTGCAAATCTGCATATGTATTTATTTTTTGACCATTATTTGTCTTCTTAATTTTCTTACTTGTAGTTGAAAGACCACTTACAGGTTCAGCTATAACTAATATTTCAAATTCATCTGAATAAAATCCTCCAGACATTATTCCTTTAGTTATATAGACTTTTCCATTATCCAAATCATCTAAAGAAAATATATTGTTTACTTCTTCTATATGTATCTTATTGTCTTGTAGATAGTTTTTTACTTGAGTATATCTTATTTCTGTTGGAAATACAAGAAGAATTGCTTTATCTTTTGAACGCTCTATATCTAAATTTAATACTTCAAGAGAGCTTTTATAAAAATTAGCTTCTTTTATACTAAAATTATATACAAATCTATTTCTTTGAACTAATTTATCTATGTTAATTCTTTCTAAGTATATGCTAAACATTTCCTTTTCAAGTCTTGATTCAATATCTTCAAAAGATAAATATGTATTTACAAAAGGCATATAAATATATTCTCTTTGAGCAAGTACTTTTATAGTTTCTACATTTTCATAGCTTATATTATTTGACTTATCTTTACACTTAGATGGTTCATCAATAAATATATTATAATTTCCTAAATAATCTAATAAATTTTCTGGTCTTTTAACTAATATATTAAAGTATTTATCTATTAAATTATCCAAAGATCCGTTTCTTATTTTCTCTATATCTTCTTGTATATTTCCTTTTAATTCTTGTGTAATATTCTTTTCATTAATAAACTTTTCTAGTTCTGTTACAACTGCTTCAACTTTTTCTTTAGTAACATAGTTTTCTGATACTTGAGACATATCTATCTTTTTTACTGTATCAATACTTCTTTGAGTAATTTTATCAAAAGTTCTTATACTATCTACCTCATCACCAAAGAATTCAATTCTAAATGGTAAATCATTATTTATACAAAATACATCAATTATACCACCACGAACAGCAAATTGCCCTTTTCCTTCAACATTTTCAGTTCTTTCAAACCCAAATTTAACTAGCTTTTCTACAACACTATTAATTTGTATATTATCTCCAACTTTTATGCTAAACTCTTCCCCTCTATATCTAGCATTAGGAAACATTTTTACAAGTAATGCATCTATTGTTGTTACTACAATATTCTTTTTTCCACTTAATATTCTTTCTATCGCATACATTCTTTGATTAGATATGTCCTTACTTTCTGCTTCAATATCATAATATTGAAGTGGTCTTGCCGGTAAGTATATTATTTCTGTATCACTAGAATAAAATTTCAAATCTTGTATAAATTTATTTGCTTGAAATATATTGCTACATACAACTATTGAACTTTTATTTGTATTTTCTGTTATTCCGTAAACCATCCAAGCCTTACTGCTATCAGTAAGGCCGGTAATACTTAATTTATTATTTTCTTTATTATTAATTTTCTTTATTATTGACGTATAGTTACTGCTATTTGCCAATGTCTTCACTAGTGGATTCATTATTATTTATCCCCTTCTTTTATTATATTTAAAAATTCTTCTAAAGAAATCACTTCAACTCCTAATTCTTGTGCTTTAGTAAGTTTAGAACCTGCTGATTCTCCTGCAATTAAATAATTTGTTTTCTTAGAAACAGAAGAAGATGCTTTTCCAGAATTTTCTTCAATCATTTTTACAATATCATCTCTTGAGTAATTATCAAAAGAGCCAGTAATACAAATAGTTTTTCCTAAAAGTAATTCGCTTTTTTTACTTAATTTATTTCCTTTTAGATTAACTCCAAATTTATCTAATTTTTTTATTATTTCAATAGTTTGAGGTTTCTTAAAAAAACTATATACTGATTCTGCCATAATAGTTCCAAAGTCTTCTAAAGAATTTAATTCTTCAACAGAAGCCTCTGCTAATTTATATATATCATCAAAATTTTCTGCAAGTATTTTTGATGCTTTCTTACCAATATGTCTTATTCCTAAACCAAAAAGTAATTTATCTAAAGAATTTTCTTTACTTTTTTCTATTGATTCTATAAGATTTCTTGAAGACTTTTCTTTAAATCCTTCTAAACTATAAAAATCCTCAAATTTTAACGTATATATATCTGTTATATCTTTAAGTAAGTTTTTATCTATAAGTGTTTCAACAATAGCATCTCCCATACCAGATATATCCATGCAATCTCTTGAAACAAAATGAGTTATACTCCTATATGTTTGAGCTGGGCATTCACTATTTGTACATCTTAAAGCAACTTCTTCTCCCTCTTTTTCAAGTTCTTCACCACATACAGGACAAACTTTTGGAATAACAAAAGACTTTTGACTACCATCTCTTTTTTCTTTCAATACCTTGTATACTTCTGGTATTACATCTCCAGCTTTTTGTATTACTACTGTGTCTCCTATTCGTATATCTTTTTCTTGCATAAAATCAAAATTATGAAGAGTGGTTTTAGAAATAATACTTCCAGCTACTCTTACTGGCTCTAATATTACTACTGGAGTTACTTGACCTGTTCTTCCTACTTGAAGTACAATATCTAATACTTTTGTTTCTCTTTGCTCAGGAGGATACTTATATGCAACAGCCCACTTTGGAACTTTTATAGTTTGACCCATCTCTTGACGAATCAATAGATTGTTTACCTTTACAACCGCTCCATCAATATCATATTCAAGTTCATCTCTCATATTACCTATTTTATTTATTGCATTAATTACTTCTTCTTTAGTCTTACATATAAATCTTAAAGCAATTGTCTTCATTCCAACTTTATCTAAATAATCTAAACTTTCTGAATGTTTTTCAAAGCTCATACCTTTTTGGACATTAAATACAAAGATACTTAAGTTTCTATCCTTAACAAGGTTGCTATCCAATTGCCTTAGAGTTCCAGCTGCTGCATTTCTTGGATTAGACAATTGTTGCTTATTCTGAGATAGCAATTTTTCATTTATGCTTTCAAATTCTTTTCTTGGAAGATATACTTCTCCCCTAACTTCAATTGTATCATCTGTATTAAGCCTTTGTGGTATATCTTTAATCATTTTTATATTAGGTGTAACATCTTCGCCTACAAATCCATCTCCACGAGTAGATCCTCTGACTAATATGCCATTTTCATATTCCAATGATACTGATAGTCCATCAATTTTAGTTTCTACGCAAAAATCTGTCTTTTCTCCAAATTCTTCTTTTACTTTATCTACAAATCCTTCAACATCTTCTAATGAAAATACATCTTGTAGACTTTGCATTTGCACATCATGAACAACTTGAGTAAATATATTTTTTGTTTTTCCTCCAACTTTTTGACTAGGAGAATTCTTAGTTACAAGTTCTGGATGTTCTTTTTCTAGTTGTCTTAGTCTTTGAGTCAATTTATCATACTCATAGTCTGATATTTCAGGTTCATCTTGCTCGTAATATAATTTATTATGATATTCTATTTCTTTTCTTAACTTATCTAGTTCTTTTTTTATATCATTTTCATTATTATTATCTATTTCAAAAAAACTTATTTGTTCTTCTTTCATTTGAAACACCTCATTAAAACAGCATGAAAACATAGAATATTAATTATTCTATGCTAAATTATATCTATATTTTACTATATTTTCACTCTAAATTCAATAAAATATACTTATAATATAAAAGAAGAAAAAGTTCTATGATTAATACATAGAACTTAAACTTTTATATTATTTCAAAATAATTTTTATTATAAAATTTCATTATAAAAAAATCCGGTAAATTAAATTTACCAGACTTTACAGTTAATTTTCTACATCTATGTCATCTTTAAATCTAATAAAATAATCTACAAAAGACCACAATGTTGCTACAACAGTTACAAGAACAGTAACTGACATTCCAACATTAATTAACAAATCAAATGTAGTCATATTAATAGAACTTTCTACAAATTCAAATACACCGTAATTTGGAGTAAGAATAAAACTAATTAAAGCAAACACTATTGTAAGCATTTGAAATAAAGTTTTTATTTTTCCACTTAGTCCTGCGGCTACATCCTTTGCATTATCTGAACCAAACATTCTTAATGCATTAACAAAGAAATCTCTAAATACTACTATTGCTGTAACAAAAGCTGGAACAACTCCAAGTCCTGTAAGCATTATAAATCCAGAAGAAACTAATAATTTATCTGCTAGTGGATCCATAATTTTACCAAACTTTGTTACTATATTTTGACTTCTTGATATTCTTCCATCAAGACAATCTGTTATAGCTGCAATAACAAAAATTGCTAAAGCTATCCATCCCATAATAGTTTCGGTATTTTTTAATCCAAACCATTCAAATACTTGTGGTAAACATAAACAAATTATAAACACAGGTACTAGTATAATTCTTATCATAGTTAATTTATTAGGTAAGTTCATTTTTTTAAGCATCTCTATACCTCCTCTTTCAATTGTAAATTATAACAAACTAAATTTACATAGTCAACATTTTACACTTATTTCACATTATTTTCACTTATTTGAACTATGGTGGCCATTGTAGCATAATCTTTCTTATTATTTTGTACTGCATACCTATAAGAAAAGAAATCATCAGTATTACATCTTGTACATATATCTGCTACATGTATATTTTCTTCAAGAACTCCAACTTTTTTTAGTTCATGAGTTAAAATTTTAACTAAATCAATATGAAAAGTTCCATCTTGATCATAATATAAATATTCATTACTATAGCTAAATGCACTTATAAATTTTTCTTTAAATGCATCTTCTTTACTTGTAAAACAGCAATTTCTTATTGAAGGACCAATGCAAACTATTAAATCATTTACATTGCTATTATATTCTCTCTTCATTATATTTATTGCATTTATATAAATTTTATTAATTACACCTTTCCAGCCTGCATGAACATTTGCAACAACATTTTTAGCTTTGTCATATATAATTATTGGGTTACAATCTGCTGTTGTTATTAATGTAGCAATATTTGGACAACTTACTACATATCCATCTACTTTTTCTTGATTTAAATTTTTAAATAAATAATTTTCTTTGTTATCTTCATCTATGATTATTACTCTATCTGTATGATCTTGCTTTCCTTTGCAAACATCTCCAAAGCTTAATTCATTTTTTATAATATCTAAATTTTTAAATACATTTTCTATTTTATCATTTCCTAAAGTTCTAAAATTTAGACTTTTATATTCACCAGAGCTCACTCCACCATGTCTTAGAGTAATACAATGTTTTACATTATAATCATTTAAAACTCTAAATTGTAAATATTCTAAATTTTCATTTTTTACATGTAATATTTCTTCATCTTCATATTTATTCATTGCTTTTCTCCTCTATTTTTACTTCTTTATTTAAATTAAATGAATATATATATGTTTCATTTACTCTATAATCTGTCAAAATATTAATAGCCTCTTTATATATATCTAGTTGAACTTTATATCTTTTGATAAAATCAGATTCATTATCAATTTTATCTGTTTTAAAATCTACTAATATTACTTTTTCATCTTCTGTCACAAAAAACAAGTCAATTATTCCTTGTATTAAGCTAGAAGATATATTGTTATCTCTTAATATAAATTCATATTCTCTATAAATTTTTTTAGCATTTCTTAATTTTTTTCCAATATATGAGTTTAAAAAATTATATATTCTAGTAATATTTATATATTTTTTATCTTGCTCAGTAATAACATTATTATATACTAATTTTTCTATATATTCTTTAATATCGCTTTTAGTATTTAAGCTGTTAAAGTCTAAATTTTGAAGTATAAAGTGTATTAATAGCCCCTTTCTTACTGCTGTATATCTTTCTTCCTTCTCCATCATACATGAAGGCTCAACGAAGTCTTTTTTTACTATATCTTCATTCTCATCCTGAATTTTAGACATTATTTCACTATTATTGCTTTCTTCAATTTTATTTTTCTTTAAATTACTTACACTAATTCTTGAAGGAGAATGTGCATCATCAAAGAAATCATATTTATTCTCAACATTCATTTTAATTGTATTTATTATTTTTTCATCTACATCTAAACTATTATTTTTAAATATCTTACTTATTTTATCATTCACAGATTCTTTTATATTTTGCTCATCTTTTGCTACCAGCATAGATCTTAACTCAGAATCAGTTGTATTTGATTTTATCTCTATTCTATGAATATCTAAATCTTTTTTATTTGCTTCAAACTCATTATAATATTTAATAACAGGTAATAAATTTTTATAATAGCTAGTATTTGAAGATATTAACGTTTCATTAAATTTTCCATTTTTAAAGCTAATTAATTGCATATTATATTCTTTTTCATAATCTTTAGTAGTAGCAAAAAGATATAGTTTTTCCTTTGCTCTAGTAAGTGCAACATAAAGAAGTCTTATTTCTTCAGATTTAGTTTCTTTTTCAATTACTGATTTTATTGCTTGTTTAATTAAAGATGGATAAGTTATGCCTAAATTTTGATTTACTATATCTATTCCAATACCATATTTATGGTGAAATACCACTTTTTGCTTTCTTGCATCACTAAAATTATATCCTTTAGCAGTGTCTGCCAAAATTACTATTGGAAATTCAAGACCCTTTGATTTATGAATTGTCATTATTCTTACAACATCTTCATTTTCTCCTATTATTTTAGCACTAGTTGCAGAGGTGTCTTGCTTATCTTTTAAATTATCTATGTATTTTATATACGCATTAAGAGTATTTCCTACAGTTGAATAGAAATTTGAAGCTAGTTCAATTAAGTAATCCAAATTTGCTTTTTTAGATGCTGCATTTTCTTCTAATGCAAACTGATAATAAATATTTGTATCTTTATATAGTCTAATTAATAAATCTGAAATACTATATATTTTAGAATATTTTGTATAATCTTCAATAAGCTTCAAAAAATACTTTATTTTATCTACTAGTTTTTTCTCTTTTTCAATATATTTTTCATCATTTACAATATTATTTAATGTATCATATACATATAAATTACTATCATAAAGTCTTACTTTTGTTATCTCATCAAGTGTAAAATTCCCTATTATACTAAACATTATACTTATCATATATATGTCTTGATAAGGATTATCTAGAATTTTTAAAAATGATAGTATTAGTTTAACTTCATCTCCTTCAAATATGCTACTTGATGTATCACAAAATACAGGTATATTGTTTTCTTTAAGTGCGTTTTCTATCACGTCTGACTTATTTTTTACACCACGAAGTAAAATTACAATATCTTTATACTTCACGTTTCTTAACGTTCCATCTTCACACATAACTTTATCATTTTTTATTATATCTTGTATCTTATACGCAATACATTTTGCCTCAATTTGCGTAGAAGTTAAATCTTCATCTATTTCTATATCTTCATAGGATTCATCTTTTTCAAACATATCTACTTCTTGGTCTTTTAAATCTATAATATTTATTTGTGTTTTATAATTTGAATTTTCTTCACTAATATATTTTGTATTTCCACATTTAAGACTTTCATCTGCTCCATAATTGCATTGACCATTTTTCATACTCATTATTTTTTCAAAGATGTAATTTATTGAGTTAATTACTTCTTCTCTACTTCTAAAATTTCTAGATAAAATTATTTTACATGAGTTATCATTATTTTCGTCACTATCCAATTTGTACGATATATATTTATCATTAAAGATATCTGGTCTTGCTTGTCTAAATCCATAAATACTTTGTTTTATGTCTCCAACCATAAATCTGTTATTTTCTCTTGATATTGCTTCAAGTATTTTCTCTTGAACATAACTTGTATCTTGATATTCATCAGTATATATTTCTTTATATCTATCCTTTAAAGATATTGCTATATCTGTAATATTATCTTCTTCATCAACAAGAAGCTCTAATGCATAATGCATAATATCATTGAATTCGGCAACTCCCTGTCTTTTCTTTTCCTCTTTAAAAAGTGTATCAAAAGAAACAAGGAAGTCATATAAATATTTTATATATTCATACGCTATTTTATTATCTTTTAAAATTTCATTACTTTTTGCATATATTTCTTTTTTAGCTTTTTCAATTACAGGTTTTACTTCTTTATCTCTAAATGTTTTTATCTCATTTTTTAATTCTTCATCGCTAACTTTTCCTATATTAAATCTTGAAAATACTACTAAAGATAAATTTTCATATAGTCTATCCCATGAATTGTTTACTATATTTAAGCAATTCTTCAAAATTGAAATATCTTCATTTAGTAAAGAAGCACACTTATCCCACTCGTCAATTCCAACTATTTTATTTAAATATTCATCATATTTTAAAATTGCTAGTTCAATATCATCTACTATATTTTCATATATATCTTTTCCGAATTCAGTTTCATATAAATCAATACTTTCATCTATATTATATTTTTCAATCTGTTCTTTAAGCCACTTAAATGGATATGGAAATGCTTGAATAAAATTATATATTTTTAATATAGTTTCAAGTAATTCATCATCTTTTCCACTAAATAATTCAAGTATATTATATAGTCCAAAAATATCTTTTTCATCTACATAAGACTCATATTCTTTTTCAATTAAGTCTTCTAATACTCTTGTCTTAATTAATATACTTTGAGACTCTTCACATATTCTAATATTTGGATCTATATCTAGTACATTAAAGTTTTCTCTTACTAATTTAAAACAAAAAGCATCTATAGTTGTAATACTTGCTCTATTTATATATATTAGCTGATTTCTTAAATGATTTACTTTTTTAGGGTCTTTTTCTGTTTCTAAAGCCCTATATATTGCATTTAATATTTTTTCTTTTAACTCTTGTGCAGCAGCGTTTGTAAATGTAACAACTAAAATTTTGTCCACATCTAAATATTCATCTAATACTTTCTGTATTATTCTCTCTACTAAAACTGCTGTTTTTCCACTACCAGCTGATGCACTAACAAGTATATTTGATTCTCTCTTTTTAATAGCTTTTAGTTGATCTTCTGTCCAATTATTTTTTGACATACCTCTTCTCCTTTTTTATATATTTTATATTTTATTTATCTATTTTTCAAGACTTATTTTCCTAATGCCTTTTTATTATTTTCTTTCCACATCATATTTTAATTTAATACTACATAATATTTGCTATTTTTCACATATTTTGGTATAATTATGTAGGTGATTTTTTTGAATAACGATTATACACAAAAGATACAAGAACTATTTAATACAAATTCTTCTTTTGAATATGAATATATATCTTCTAGTGAAGAAGATACAAAAAGTCTAGGAAAAGAATTTGCAAAATATATACAAAAAGGTGATGTTTTAACATTAAATGGAGAACTTGGCTCTGGTAAAACAGTTTTTTTAATGGGAATAGCAAGTTACTTTGGTATTGAAAATGATGTTTGTAGTCCCACATTTACTATAGTAAATGAGTATAATACTTCTAAAGATTTTCCTATATATCATTTTGATGTTTATAGGTTAAAAGATAGTGATGAATTTCTAGAGGGCGTAGGTACAGATTATTTTTACAATGGTGCTTGTTTAATTGAATGGGGCGATGAAATAATTTATGATATTTTGCCCAAAAATACAATACATATAGATATACAAAAAGACAATACAAATACTAATTTAAGAAAATTTAAAATATGGAGGAGATAAAAAAATGAATATTCTTGGAATTGATACGACAACAAAATCTGCAAGTTGCAGTGTTCTATATAATAATAACTACTATACTAAAAGTGTTTCTAATGAAATTACTCATTCAGAAAAACTATTACCAATTATTGATAAAACATTAAATGAAGCAAATTTAAATTTAGATAATATTGATTTGTTTGCTACAATTAATGGTCCTGGTTCTTTTACTGGAATTCGTATTGGACTTGCAACAATTAAAGCATTTTCACAAGTAAAAGACATAGATATATTCTCCATCTCTTCTATTGACCTAATTAGCTACGTTGCATTTAAAAAATCTAATGAACAAGAAAAATATATTCTTTCATTAATTGATGCTAAAAATAATAGAGTATACTATGGTTTAAATAAATTATACAAGACTGAAGATAATAAAATTACCATTGAAAAGATACTAGATGTAAATAATGAATTAATTGAAGATGTAGTTAAAAATATTTCTCAAAAAGATATTTTAATTGCTGGGAATTGTATTAATAATTTTAAAGATATTCTATATTCTATCTCTTCTAAACAATATGACTTATATCCTACTACTGAAGACTTAATTGATTGCTATCTAAACTTAGCAGATACTAAAAAATATATGTATAATGCATATGACTTAGATGCTCTATATGCAAGACCATCTCAAGCAGAAAGAATGAGTAACAATGGATAAAATTCAAATTTCTTTAATGAATAAACAAGATATTTCTGATGTTCTTTTACTTGAAAAATCTCATAACATACACATATTAAATTCAGATATACTAATTTCTGATTTATCTAAAGATAATTACTACTATATAGTTGCTAAAATAGATAATAAAATAGTTGGATATGCTGGTATTTCATATATTTTAGATAGTGCAGATTTAATATCTATTGTAGTAGAAAAGAGCCAAACCAAAAAAGGCATTGCCTCTTCACTTTTAAGCAATATATATAGTTTTTGCATAAATAATGGAATAATAAAAATTCTTTTAGAAGTTAGAAAGTCTAATTTAATTGCTCAAAATTTATATGAAAAGCAAGGTTTTAAAAAAATTTCTGAACGAAAAAAATATTACGATAATATTGAGGATGCATATATATATGAAAAGGAACTATAAAAAAGATGTCTTAAACTATTCTAAGACATCTTTTTTATTAATTTTCATGATCGTCATCTTCATCATAAAGTATTTCCCTTGAGCTTACTCTATTAGCTTTTCTTTCTTTAAATACTTCTGATGAAAGTAGCTCTTTAACTTCACCTGAATTTTTAATATTAGTTATATCGAACTCAGGTGTTGTTTTATCTGCAGAACAGCAATGTATAGTTCCTACTCCAAATAATCTTTGAGATAGCTTTCTTTCCAATGTAACATCTGTTATTCTAAATAACATTATTTCTTCTTGTTTCTTATTTAAAAATCCCGTGTCAATCAGTAATTTTTTTCCTGTTAAAGTATAAACAGTAAACGATAATGGTAGGCCAAATATAGTTCTTTTTCTATCTTTCCAGATAATTTCTTTATCATTCATAGAAAAACCTCCTTTAAAATATTTTTTTACTTTAACATTATACCACAAACTTATGTAAAAATAAACAATTATAAAGAGATTTCTCTACATAATATTATAATTCTATATTTGTTTTTTGTACCATTGCATTATATTCATCTATAAATGTTTGACTCTTAGATTTTAGTGTATTATTTTCAATAAACCATTCACTACTATTCTCTTTCATATAAGTAAGTACTGAAATTAAAGAGTCATTATATGCATCATATTTAGCATCTGCTTCTTTAATTGTTGCAATTCCTTCTTCAAGTTTTATTTGAGATAAAATATCTTTGTATAAATTTAAATATCTATCTTCAAGACCATTTGCTGCTGCCTTTTCATTAATTTTAGTTTCATCAATTAAATTAGATAAAGTCTCAATTATTGTTTTATTTTCTTCCTTAATTCCATTTAAAGTTGAAAGAGACTCTGTAAATTCTGGACCATCTTTTTGATAGTTATCTAAGTTGATTACTTTAGTTTGAGCTAATTTTTCATAATTATCTCTTAACTTATTTACAGATTCAATATATGTTTTATAATCTTCTTTTATAAGTTTTTCTACAATACCATATTGTCCTGTTGTTTTTACATCTGTATTTGTATTTGTTTCAGATAAAGCATTTATCTCGCTTGTTAATAAATCATTTTGAGATTTATCTTTGAACACTAATACAGCTACAGTTATAGCCACTATTATTGCAACTACTACTAAAATAAGTGCTATCCATCTTTTTTTCATATTCTTTTTCCTCCTGGTAATAATTTACAAATAAATTATACCTCTAAAAAAATATAAAGTAAATAGTTTTCATATTTTTTACAAATTTCGAACTTACTCTACATAATTACATTTTTTTTATTTATTTAGTTGAATATTTTTTTCATATACTATACAATGTAGGTATAGTATAGACAAAAGACAAAGTAATGGAGGTAATTAGATATATGAAGAAAATAAAAGAGCTAAAAGCTTCTAGTCTAAAAAATTCTTTTAATATAGACTCTTTAAAATTTAATACAACTGAAGAAGTAGAGCCATTTAATGGAATTATTGGCCAAGAAAGAGCACTTGATGCTATAAAATCTGCAATGCAGATTCCACAAAAGGGTTTTAACTTATACATATCTGGTACATTAGGTATAGGAAAAACAACTTATGCTCTATCTGTAGTAAATTCATTAAGTGAAAAAATGCCAGTACCAATGGATTATTGTTATATAAATAATTTTGAAAATCCTTTGGAGCCTATAGCTGTTGCTCTAGCTCCTGGTGAAGGTATGGAATTTAAACAAGATATGAATAGATTTATAAATTCTGTGACAACTAGAATAAATAAAGAGTTAACTGGTGATATGTACGAAAAAGAAAAGAAAACAATTATAGATAGATACAAAAGAGCAAAAGAAAATTTAATGCGTGAATTTGATAAGTCTACTTATGAGAAAGGATTTAAAGTAAGAAATACAGAAAATGGTATTTACTTTTCTCCTGTTCATAATGGTGTTGTACTTGACGAAAAATCTTTCAAAGTATTAGATGAAAAAACAAAAAAATATTTTGAAGAAAAAAGTCCTGAAATTCAAGAGCAAACATTACAAGTATTAAAAGAGATTGATGCTCTAGATAAAAAATGTGAACAAGTTCTTAAAGAATGGGAAAATAATCTTGCCACATTTGCTGTTACTCAATGTATGAGTGATTTAAAAATTAAATATAAAAAGAATTTAAAAATTCAGAATTTTTTATACTCTGTTCAAAGTGATGTTGTAAAAAATGTAGAATTTTTTAAAAAGACAACTCCAGAAAAAGATATGAAAATGATGTCTAATCCATATATGATGCAACAAATGATGCAAAAAAGAAATCAAAAACCATGGGAAAATTATAGAGTAAACCTAGTAATTAATAATGATAGATTACAACATGCTCCTGTAATTTTATGCAAAAATCCAAATTATTTTGATTTATTTGGAAAACTAGAGTTTGAAACTACTCCACAAGGTACAAAAACAAACTATAATATGTTAAAACCAGGTCTTATTCATAAAGCAAATGGAGGCTACTTAATTATAAATGTACGTGATTTACTAGTTAACGCTCCAACTTGGGAAGCTTTTAAACGAGTTTTAAGAAACCAAGAACTATCTATTGATAGCTCTAGAGATATTAATCAGCCTATTACAATAGTTTCTCTTAAACCAGAGCCTATTCCAATAAATATGCAAGTAATTCTAATTGGTTCTGAACTTCATTACCAACAACTATGTGCAATGGATGCAGATTTCAAAAAACTATTTAAAATAAAGGCAGATTTTGATGATAGTTATGATCGCAATAAAGAAAATGTAAAAAAATTAGTACAATTTATTGCCTATGTTTGTAAAAAACACTCTCTTCTACCTTTTAATAGAGAAGGTGTAAAAGAAATTATAGAATATAGCTCAAAATGTGCTGGAAATCAAAATAAACTAACTGCTATCATGCAAGATATTTCAGATTTAATTATTGAATCAAGCTTTATAGCTAGTACTAATAAAAAGAAAGTAGTCTCAAATGAAGAAGTAAAAAAAGCGCTTGAATCAAAATCTAAGAGATTCTCAAAATATAATGATTCATATAATAAAATGATACGTCAAGGAGATATAATTATTTCAACTGATGGATTTAAAGTTGGTCAAATTAATGGTCTAACAATTGCAGTTACAGGAGATTGCTCTTTTGGTCAACCAGTAAGAATCACCGCGAATACATACATTGGTAAAAGCGGAGTTTTAAATATAGAACGTGAAGTTTCAATGAGCGGTACTACTCATTCAAAAGGTGTATATATTCTTTCTGCATATATTGGAGAAAAATATGCACAAGAAGTTCCACTATCATTAACAGCAAGTTTATGTTTTGAACAATTATATAATCCTGTTGACGGTGATAGTGCATCTTCTACAGAATTATATGCAATACTTTCTTCTCTATCTGGAATACCAATAAATCAAAGTCTTGCTGTAACAGGTTCTGTAAATCAAAAAGGTGAAATACAACCTATAGGTGGAGTTACAGATAAAATTGAAGGATTCTATAAAGTATGTAAAGAAAAAGGATTAAATGGACAAAATGGTGTTCTAATTCCTTATCAAAATGTTAAGAATCTTACTTTAAGTAATGAAATCCTTGATGCTGTTAGCGAAGGTAAATTTCATGTATATCCTGTAAGTACTATAGACGAAGGAATTGAGATTCTAACAGGTAAAGAAGCTGGAACATTATATGAAAACGGAAAATATCCAGAAGGAAGTATTAATTACTTAGTTTCTGAAAAGCTAAAAAAATATGCACAAAATAGTGCAAAATATAACTAGTATACTTCTTTAATTATTAAAGTTACTTATATTATTATAAGAGCACCTAAAATAGGTGCTCTTAATTATTAAATATTATTTATAATACTTTTAATTATTGTTTTGGCAATAACTTTAGTTTTATTATCTTTATCCTTTAATGGGTTATATTCAACAACATCTAAAGATTTTAACTTATCTTTATGTTTTATTATTTCGTCTACTGCTTCATATGCTTCATCTAAGTTTATTCCATTAATTGCTGGTACTGAAACTCCTGGACAAATCTCAGGATCAATTACATCTAAATCATAACTAATATGCATTCCATTTGTTCCATCACATGCAATTTTTATAGCATCTTCCATTACAGCACTCATTCCTCTACTATGGATATCTTCAGTTGTAAACATTGTTACTCCTGCATCCTTTAAATTTTCTAATTCTAAAGGATCTATATCTCTTCCTCCAACAATAACAGTATTTTGGGGATTATAAAAATTGCTCAAATGAAAGTTTACTAGTTCTCTTTTTTCATATCCATCTATTGCTGCAAGTGGTAAGCCATGTATATTTCCTGTTATTGTTGTATCAAAAGTATTGTAATCTCCATGTGCATCAATCCATATTATTCCTAGAGATTTATTCTTGTTTATAGACGCTAGTGCTGATGCTATAACCAAACTATGATCTCCTCCAAGAGTTAATGGAAAATGATTTCTTTCTATTGTTTCTAAAACAGTATTATATAAAGCTTCATTAAAAATATTAATATTTTCTAAATTCTTCTTTTTATTTTCTTTATCTTTCTCTTTATTATCTTCATCAGCATATAACTTATATATACCTCGAATATTTTGACCTCTTAAATATTTTGTGAGCTCATCTGGACCTAAACATGCTCCATCAACTGCGACTCCCAAATCTGTGCACGCATTAATTATATCTATCTCTCTCATTTCTATCCTCTTTTCTTTAGTTACTATGTCTTTCATCATATTCCCTTAAATATTTCTCTGTATACTCTACATCTGAAATACATGGTAAATACTCATTTCCATATTTTTGTCTTGTTTCTCTTCCTTTTCCTGTTAAAAGAATTATTGTAGGTTTCTCTTCTTTTTCTGCTTTTAAAACAGCATCTTCAATTGCTTCTCCTCTTTCTTCTATTAAAGCATAATTATGTGTATATTTTTTAACATACTGAGCAATGTCGTTTGAAATATCTATTACTGGTTCAGCCCCAGGATCTTCTGCAACCAAATACACAAAATCTGAATATTGTCCAGCAATTGTTCCTAAATCTTTTCTTCTTAATAGTGATTTTTTACCTGGGCAACCAAAAATTGATACAATTCTTCTATCAGGATATTCTTCTTCTACAGAAGAAAATAATTTTTCAAAACTTAATTTGTTATGTGCATAATCTACAAGAATAATTATCTTCATGTCCTTTGTATGAAATACTTCCATTCTACCACTTGACCTTGCAATCTCAAGTCCATGTTTTATATACTCAACAGGTACATCCATAATATATGCTGTTGCTATTGTTGCTAAAGCATTTTCAACATTGAAAAGTCCTGGCATTGTTAATTTAAATTCCTCGTCATATGTTGGTGTATGAACTTTAAATATAGTATTAAATCCATCTTTTCTAATATCATAAGCATAAAAATCTGTATCCTTAGTTTTCATTGAAAATGTAAATACTCTTGCACTATCTCTTCTTGCAACGGCTACAGTGTTTGATGCTAAATCTGCATCCATATTAACTATTGCATTTTTAGTGTTTTTAAACATTTTCAATTTTGAATTATAATAGTCTTCAAAATTTGGATGCTCTATTGGACTTATATGATCTTCACTAATATTCATAAAGATACCAATATCAAAAAAGACGTCTGCTACTCTTTCAATTTTTAATGCTTGAGATGATACTTCCATTACCAAGTTTTCCATACCTGAATTTAATGCATTGAAAAAATGCTTATGTATGTCATATGATTCTGGTGTTGTAATATGTGATTCAAAGTTTTCTACTCCATCATATGTATCTATTGAAGATATAACAGCAGTATCTTTTTTACCTAGGGATTTAGAATACTCATCTAAGACAGACTTTATATAATATGTTGTAGTAGATTTTCCTTTTGTTCCACCTACTCCTATTACATTTAAACATTCTCCCGGATAGTTAAAGTACATTGCAGCCATACAAGATAATGCTTTTCTTATATCTGATACTAAAATGCATGGTATGTCTATATCGAATTTTTTCTCACTTACATATACAAATACTCCATTATCTATTGCCTCTTTAAGATATTCATTTTTAAATAATACACCTTTAACAATAAACAATGTATTTTCTTCAACTTCTTTTGAATTATATGATACAAGATTTACCTGTCTATTTAATATCTCATCACAATCTATTGTTTCATTTAATATATTTTCGTTCTTTAATAAATCTATATATTCTTTTACACTATATTTTTCCATATCTATATTATCTCCTTTTTAAATACAATAAAATTATATACTAAGTATTGAGTAAAATCAAGATGGAAAAAGTCCACACAAATCCACAAAATTTGACCTATAAAACACATAAATTCACACAAAAAAAGAAAGCTAATATAAAATTATATTAACTTTCTTGTAATCTTATGGTATTCTATCTTTTAATCTTGAAATAATACTCAGGTCTGATATTTCAAGGTTATTACCTATTCCTTTTCCTATTTCGATTACTGGTTTTCTTTTTCCACCATGATAGTCACTTCCAACTGTAGGAACTAAATCATATTTTTCACAATATTGTAAAAGCTGTTCACGCTTCAATTCTCCATTATTAGGATTATATACTTCTATTCCTCCAAGTCCAGCATCAACAAGTTCTTCTATAAATTTTTCTTCAAAATCTTCTGTGAATCTTAGACTTTTAGGATGAGCTAATACTGCTACTCCACCATATTCTCGTATTTTTCTAACTAATTGAACCGGTGTTAATTTTTTTCTTTGTACATAGCAATGATCTAAATATTTACCATATGCTTCTGAAGCTGTTTTAGTATATTTTAGCTTTTTTAGTGTTAAAGCAATATCGAAACGTCCAATACTCTTTTTATCTCTTGCATTTTCTATTACATCTTCTAACTCAATATCTACACCATGACTATTCAAAAATTTAATTGTTTTTACAACACACTCATATCTATCTAATTCATAAATGTCTAATAATTTACAGATATCCTTTGAAATAAAGTATCCTAAAATGTGACAAACATGTTTTTTATCTTTAGAATATTTTGACATATCAGCACCTATCTCAATACCAGGTATAACCTCAATATCATCTCCTGCTAATTCACACGCAATTTTATATGATGACAAATTATAATGCTCTGTTAAAGATATAACACCAACATTATTTTCCTTAGCTTTTGCAATAACTTCATCAATGCTATCAAAGCCATCTGAATATTTTGTATGAACATGAAGATCAATAAATTTTTCTTTCATTTCATATCACACTCCCTTAATTAATCAGTGTTAAAAAACTCAGTTATCAGTTGTGATATTATCATATAAAAAAACTTTTGTCAATGTATACAAATAAATTAAAAAATCATAATGGAACAAAATAAAAAAGCTTGAAATTTATCGTTTCAAGCTTTTTTATATGTTTAAAATATTGTTTGTTTGAGATTTTTACTATAAGTTAACATCTCCATTTGCATTAGAAGCTTCATCCATTATTCCTGCAGCATATGATTCTTTTATTATACTATCAATTTTATTTTCAAGTAATTCTTTATCTTGATTTTCAGCAAGAACCATTTCACTTAAAAGAATATTTTTAGATGTTGCAAGCATTTTCTTTTCTCCAATAGAAAGACCTCTTTCCATATGTCTATGTGAAAGCTCTCTTACAACTTCTGCAACTTCTAATATGTTACCTGATTTAATCTTTTCTACGTTAAGATTGTATCTCTTACTCCAATTAACATCATGAATGTAAGGATCTTTAGGTTTTTCTAGAACAGAAAATACTTTATCTGCTTCTGATCTTTGAGAAACTTCTCTTACACCTATATCGTCAACCTTATTTGTTGGAACCATTAATTTCATTCCTCCAATAGGCATTTTGATTATGTAATAATCATCAACATTTCCAAGCATCTCTTTCTCTTCAATAGATTCAATTGTACCTGCGCCATGCATTGGATAAACAACTTTATCTCCTACACTAAACACTAAACATTCCCCCTTCTCTTAATCTCAAGTAATACACTTATATTATACCACATTTTTCAGAAAAAGTAAAGGAAATGGAAAGTTATTTTATGTCAAAAAGGTTAATTTCCACCAAATCTACGATTCCTTTTTATGTATTCTTCAATAGCTTTATCAAATTGATTTTCATCAAAGTCTGGCCACATAACATCTTTAGGAAAATACAATTCAGAATATGTTGACTGCCAAGTTAAAAAATTACTAAGTCTATATTCATTACTTGTCCTAATAATAAAATCTGGATCAGGAACGTCCTTTGTATATAGATGACTTGATACAAGTTCTGGTGTAATATCATTTTCATTAATTATTCCATTTTTTACATCATTACTTATTTCTTTTATTGCCTTTATTAATTCGTCTCTGCCACCATAATTTAAACATATACCAAATACCATTTTAGTATTATCTTTAGTTTTTTCTTCAAGTTTAATTATTTTTTCTTGAAGCTTTTTATCTAGTGCCGAAATATCTCCATAGACTTTAATTCTGATTTCTCTTTTTTCATCACTTACCAATAAATCACTTGTAAACTTATCAAGTAATTTCATAAGAAGATTAACTTCTTGAACATCTCTTTTCCAATTTTCTGTTGAAAAAGCATATACTGTTAAATATTTTAAACCACAATCATATGCATATTTAACAATATTTTTTACTGCTTCTGCTCCTGCCTTATGTCCTTCTGTAGGCTTAAGCCCTTTAGCTTTGGCCCATCTTCTATTGCCATCTAAAATTATCGCAATATGCTTAGGTCCTCTTTCATCTATAATCATAAATATTTTTCTCCTTTATATATCATAAAAATATGTTGCTTCTAAATCTGCCTCATGCAATAGTAATGCAAGTGGATACTTTTTAAAAGCAATACCTATTGTAGTATATTGTTCTTTAGGTTCTGTAAATCCCATGTGCCATCTAATACAATACTTTTCTTCACTAGTTAGCTTAATGTATTCTGTAAGCATCATAACTGATTTTTCACCATGACCATACGGAATTGTATCATCTACAGTATAATATGGAACTTTCTCCCATACTCCAACTTCATTCTTAGCATTTCTATAATCTACTTTATAATAATTTACTTTACATATATCATGAAGTAGCGCTACTATTTTAAGTGTATCTTCTGATACTTCAATATCCATTATAGAATGTTCAACTTTATGCTTTAATATCTCATACACTTTCATACTATGCTCTAATAATCCGCCATCATAACTTCCGTGAAATCTTGTACTAGCTGGAGCAGTATAAAAATCTGTTTTCTCTATAAAATTAATTAAATTATTCATTCCATCTCTATTTATACTATTAAGTAATTTTCTAAATTCTTCTATCATTTTAATTAGCCCCTATCTTTCTATTTTTCTCTGTTTTTTATATATAAAGCTAAGTCTAATAAAAATTCTGATTTATCTCCAAAAATACGTATACCAGACATTGCTTCGTTTATAACATCATCAAGCATCTCTTGTGCTCTTTCAAGTCCATACTTTGTAACGTATGTAGCTTTTTTCATTTCTCTATCGTTACCAACTGGTTTTCCTGTTTTTTTACTATCTCCAATTTCAGATAAAATATCATCTTTTATTTGAAATGCAAGACCAATATTTTCAGCAAAAGTTGTTAAAACTTGTAGCTCTTGATTTGTAGCTCCACCAAGTAGAGCACCAATTCTAACTGACTCTTTAATTAAAGCTCCAGTCTTATTCATATGCATATATTCAAGCTGTTCCAAAGTTAAAATTTCGCCCTCGCTTATAGTGTCATAATATTCTCCTGCTATCATTCTATCTTTTGCTTTAACAAACTCATTTAAAGCCATTATTTTCATACTAATTTGTTTAATATCTAGTTCTTCTCTCAAATCATCTGTTATTACAATATTTGAATAATTAAATAATGCATCTCCTGCAAGTAGAGCAGTACATTCATCATACATTTTATGATTTGTAGGTTTTCCATGTCTAAAGTCATCATCATCTATACAAGGCATATCATCATGAATCAAACTTGCATTATGAACCATTTCCATTGCTATTGCAAAAGGTAAACATCTTTCAAAATCATCCTTAAATAGTTTATATGTTGCAAGCATAAGTATAGGTCTAATCCTCTTTCCACCTGCAAGTAAACTATATCTCATTGATTCTCTAAGTCTTTTTTCATATGTATTATCATCTTTAAAATACTCATCTAATTTTTCATCAATATAATTTTGATACTTTTTTAATTCTTCTTTAAAATTCATTATATCCTCCTATTTTATATTGTTTATTTTATTAACAACATTTTTTATAGTTTCCATAGGAGTCGAAGCTCCTGACATCACCCCTATTATATCATATTTTTTACATTCTTCAATTTTTTTGTCATTTTCATCCTGTATTATTATACAATTTTCACATTCTGAACACGCAACATCATATAATTTTTTAGTATTTGAACTATTTTTTCCACCAATAATAATCATAAATTCTACTTCACTTGATATTTTTCTACATTCTTCTTGTCTATTCTTTGTACTAGGACATATTGTATTTAAGGAATTAATATCTTTATATTTCTCTTTTAAAGCTTTCTCTATTTCTAAATATTTAGAATATGAAAAAGTAGTTTGGACTATAGAAAATACGTTTTTCATCTCTGGTAAATTTTTTATTTCATCTATATTTTCAATAACATATACATCTTTGGCATAACCTTTTGATCCAATAGTTTCTGGATGATCTTTTTTACCAATCAAAATTATATTATTTCCGTTTTCATACTCTTCTTTAATTTTTCTATGTATATTCATTACTTTAGGACATGTGTAGTCTATAATTTCTAGTTTCTTTTCTTTTGCTCTTTTATACACTTTTTCTTCAACGCCATGAGCTCTAATTGCTAATAATTCACCATCTTTTACGTCTTCTATATTCTCTACAAATCTTACCCCATTTTGTTTTAAATCATTCACAACAACTTCATTATGTACAATTTCTCCTAAACAATTTATTTTGCTTCTTTTTTTACACTCTTCTTTAACACCTTCCACAGCTCTTCTTACCCCAAAACAAAATCCTGATTCTTTTCCAATTATAATCTTCATAATTCCTCCTAAACTATTTATATATTATATTGTAAATGACACAAAAAGTCAAAAAAATATGCTAGTAAAAATTTACTAACATACAAGAAGTAAGGTAGTTAAAGCTACCTTACTTTCATTCTAATTGCATAGCATTTATATTTTTTATCTTCATCAATTCTATTTATTTTAGATATAACTTTATCTATAACTTTAAATCTTTTATTTTCATCATCTAGTTTATCTATAATAAATTTTGAATAATCGTGCATAGAACTATTTATTGTATTTATAGCTATTTTTATTGAATCTGATAGTTTATACTCTTTAAATTTCTGAATCATTTCATATTGAGACTTTCTTATTCTTTCTCTAACACATACAATTGTATTTTTAATTACTTCTTCTGGTACTACATCTTTATCTTTTTTATCTTTCAATATGTTTTCTTCATTTACTATATTCTCTTGTGAATCTTCATCATAGTTGTATATTTCTACGGATAGTTTATTTAAATTTGTTTTTAATGCCTCTCCACTATTTTCTACTTGTATATTCTCTTTTACTTGAATAACTTCATCTTTTAATTCTTCTTGTGGTGGTTTTATCTCAATTATTGGTGTTTCTTCTTTTTCTTCCTCAATTTGAATTTCTTTAACTACTTCTCCACCTTCAGCCATCTGTATTTTTTTATCTAGGTTAACATTTAATTTTATATCTTTATCCATTAAATCTATTACAAAATAATTAATATCACTACTATATTCAAATCCTTCTGGTGCACTTATAATTCTATATTGATATAAACCATAAGGCAAGTAATTTATAATAACAATACCATTTTCGTCACTAACAAGATTAATAGTTACGTTTTTTAATTCTTCAAGTTCTCTTATATCTATTAAATTATTATCTACATAAAATATTTCTACTTTAACATTTGAAACTGGACTACTTTTTGCATCAGTATCCATGCTCAAGAAATTTAATACTAATCTACCATCATTTAATATTTCTTGACTTTCAATATTTTCTTCCGCATATACATTTCCTGTAAATATTATACATAAAACAGTTAATAATACAATAGCCCACCTTTTCATTTTAACTCACCTCTTCATACTTATATTATACCACATTTTATGTTTTATGTTAAGTACAACAAGTTTTTTGTAACTTATATGAAATAATTTACAAAAAAGTATATTTTTCTTATTTTCAAATAATTATATTAATATTTAAGCACTTTTTTATTTTTTATGTAATCTTCTATATAATTTTTATTTTATTTTTAGGAAAATTAAGATATTTATTATAATATAAAAAAAAGAACTTGCTACTTTTTATAGGTAATTCAAGTTCTTTTAATTACATAATTTTATTTTTGTTACATTTTGATTACAATTATATATTGTATAGTTTTAAAATATTTTGTTCTTGTAATCTCTTTAATGATTGATTTATAATTTTAGCACGTCTTTCTCCTATTCCATCAACATCATCTAGCTGTGCAACTGTAGCGTTACATACTATTTGTAAGCTACCGAAAGCATCAATTATTTTTTCTATAACGCTTGCAGGCATTTTAGGAATCTTGTTTAATACTCTATATCCCCTTGGTGATACGTTCATATCTAGAAGCTCTGTTGTACTATCTGATTCATATCCAAGCATCTTTATAACTTTTTCTGAGTCAATTAAGCCTTTTCTATCCATCTTACGTATTTCTTCAAGAATTGATTCTGCTGTTCTTTTTGGCTTCTTCTTATTTATAACCATATAATCTTGTATAATTTGTTTTTCTTCTTGCTCAACATTATCTATTAATTCTAATAGTTGAATATTTACAAGTCTGCCTTCATTTCCAAGCTCAATTATAGTTCTTTCCACTTCTGTTTTCATACGCATTACTGTTTCACTTCTATAAATAGCATTTGCTACAAGCTCTAAATAAACAATATCATCAAATTCATGCTCAGTTAAAACATTTAATGTATGATCAAATACTTTTTTATATTTTTCAAGAGTTTCAAGCATTTGATTTGCTTCAATATTTACGGCATCTATTTCTTTTATTACATATCTAAAATCACCTTTAAATATAGTTATTATTCCTCTTCTTTGTGATATACAAATTACAATTTCATTTGTTTGTTTTGCAACACGCTCAGCAGTTCTATGTCTAGTTCCTGTTTCAACAGTTTTAATTTTTGGATCTGGTACTAACTGTACATTTGCTCTTAAGATTTTCTTTATGTCGCTACTTACAACTATTGCTCCATCCATCTTGCAAAGCTCATATATATTAGCAGGTGTAAAATCTAAATCTAATTTAAATCCACCATCTACAACGTTCATTACCGCATCACTCTCAGATAGTACAATTAAAGCTCCTGTCTTGGCCTTTAAAATATTGTCTAGTCCATCACGTAATGTTGTACCTGGTGCTACTTTTCTTAATACTTCTAAGATTTCATCTTGTTTCAAATAATTTCCTCCTCTTTTTATACAATTTTATTTATTACTTCATCTATCGTAGATACCCCAATAAGATTTGCATCCACTTTTTCTTTTAAACTTTCTATTTGTTTTTTATTAGTATATATTGTATTATATCCTAACTTAGATATTTCCTTTATTCTTTTTTCAAAATTTGTTATATTTCTAATCTCTCCAGTAAGACCAATTTCACCTAAAAATACAGTTTTTGGATCTATTGTTATATTTTTATAACTTGAAACTATCGCCATTGCTACGCTTAAATCTACTGCTGGTTCATCTACTTTCATTCCACCTATTATATTAACATATATATCCTGTGAACTTAAATTTAGACTACATCTTTTTTCTAAAACAGCTATTAACATATTAAGTCTATTTAAATCTATTCCATTCGGAACTCTTCTGGGCATATTATAATATGAATGGGTCGTAAGCGCTTGAACTTCCATAAGTATTGTAGATGTTCCTTCTACGGTAGCTACAATTGCTGTTCCAGGTAAATTTTTATCTGATTTAGTTAAAAATATATCTGCTACATTTTTAACCTCAACCATTCCTTCATCTTTCATATCAAAAATACCAATCTCATTTGTAGAGCCAAATCTGTTTTTTACTCCCCTTACTATTCTGTGAGATAAGAATCTTTCGCCTTCAATATAAATTACAGTATCAACCATATGCTCTAATATTCTAGGGCCAGCAATAACACCATCTTTTGTAACATGTCCTATTACAATTGTAGTTATATTTTGTCTTTTAGCTTGATACATAAGTCTTGCTGTAACTTCTTTTACTTGTGAAATACTTCCAGGAGTAGAACTAATTTGTTCATCATACATTGTCTGAATAGAATCTACTATACAAAACTTAGGAGATATTTCTTCTATTTTATTCTCAATGTTTGATATATCTGTTTCATTAAAAAAAAGTATATTTTCTGATGTTACATTAAGCCTATCTGCTCTAAGCTTAACTTGCGTTTCTGATTCTTCTCCAGATATGTATAGCACCTCTCCGTGTCTTGCAAGATTTGAGCACACTTGCATTATTAGCGTAGACTTTCCAATTCCTGGTTCTCCACCAATTAAATTTAATGAACCTTCAACAATTCCTCCTCCAAACACTCTATTTAATTCTTCATAGCCCGTATCTAACCTTATCTCTTTAGTAACAATTATATCTTTTAATTTTTTTACAGTACTATTATTACTAAATGTAGCACTATGACCATTAGATGTTTTTGAACCAATTTTTTTATTTATTTTTTCTTCTACAAAACTATTCCAGCTATTACAACCGGGACATTTTCCTAGCCATTTTGCAGATTCATATCCACATTCTTTACAAAAAAATACAGTATTTGAAGCCATATATCTTCCCCCAATATATTATTTATAATTTTTTCACATATTTGCGCATAAATACGCTTAATTATTATATCATTTTTATGTGTATTAAACAAGGAAATCACCTTATTGTTTGTATTTTTTACAAAAAAAATACACTTATTTAAGTGTATTTAAAAGCCAAAAATTGTTATTTTTTTATGCTATTCTTTAAAGAATTTCAAATTAAAAAACTTTTCTATATATCCATTTATTTTGCTTGAAAATTTGTCTAAAAAATTTATATAGTGTTTCTCTAAAATATATATTCTAATTAATTCAATAAATGTACAAATTACAAATACAATTGCAATTACAGCCACACTATATGGAATTAAAAATGCGCTTTCTGAAAATGAAGCATTTCTAAAAACAGTTTTCCATAAAAATGTTCTTACAAAACCGTTATCATGAATTAAATATACACCAAACGTTGCAGAAGCAACACAGTTTATTATTTTGTTATGCTTAATGTTAAGATTTAAGAATAATATGAACGTAAAAACAGAAATTAAGACTACAGGTAGAGTTTGCATACCATAAAACTTCGTCGTATACTCTAAAAAGTCTTCACATCTAATTCCTACGTAATCACAAAAAACTGCATTTAAAAATGCAATTGCTACGCATGTAAAAATTACCAATATACATTTTTTATTAGATATATTTATGTCTTTAATGTGAAGTCTTATATATCCAGCTAATGCATATAAATACATAAACCAAATTAAATAACTACTTTGAAAACTAGTTTTAAAAAGCGTAGGCATTATGCACCAAAGAAGTGTAGTTAAAACAAGAATCCTTTGGTATGTATGCTTGTCTAAAGATGTTAAAAACATATTTAAATATGGTGATATTAAATATAATACAAAATATGCACTAGCAAACCACCACCTTGAATATGTGATTGGTAATAAACAACTAATTAAATCTTCAACTTTATAAGTCTCAATTCCTGTTATAATAAATAATGCATATATACCAATTGAATACATAAATATTTGTACCCATAATTTCAGTATTTTACTTATTTTATTGGATTTGGCAGTTATTAAAAAATATCCAGATATTATTACAAAAATATCTACCCCTATTTTTCCACCAAGTTGTATAAATTGAATCCATAATCTATTAATTGTTACATTTGAAGTGGCAAAATTAAAGCCACCATGTATTGAAAAATGATGTGCTATAATTAAAACCATAGCTATAATTCTTAATAATTCTATATTAGATTGACGATTGTTAGACTTGTCCGCCACTAATGTATTATTTTTACTCAATTTTCCTTAATCCTCCTCCCTTCGTATATATTACCACAACATAAAAAAAAAATCATCCAATACTGAATGATTTTTTAATTTATTACTAAAAATTATGGTGGAGATGGCGAGAATCGAACTCGCGTCCGAAAATTCATCTATACTAATTTCTCCGAGTGCAGTAAATGTTTAATTAATATTATTCCAATAAAACATTTACAAAAAAATGAAATAATATGATTGTAATTACCCTCTATCATACAATCTTTTGATAGATTTGTTAGCTAGTAAATTATGAAACCTTTATATATTACCTAGCAAAATACATAAAGATTGCTACTTTTAATTAAGCAGCCATTGCAAATTCTTTATCTGCGTTTAATTTTAATTTCTCGTTTTTATAGTGGCCAACGAGAATCCACTACTCGCTTTTAGTATTTCAAAAAATCCGTCGAAACCTTACATCCCCATACATTTATATTATATCATATTTATATATAAATATAAAGAAATTATTGACAAAAAAATAAAACTGTTATATAATAATATATGTATTATGTAAACAAAATAACTAAAAATTAATATTGGAGGTATTTGTTATGTTTTTATTTAAAAAGAAAATCAAGAAAAATGCGTTAAATGATACGCTTAGAAATTTTTTATCTTATATGTTATATAACAGAGATGAGTACGTTAAGGAGTTATCTCAAGAATATTCAGAAAAAGAAAGATATGAGTTTATTTATAACTGTGTATTAAATACAATTGATGAGTATATTCATACTCACAAAAGTTATAACTCATTATTTGTTTCTAGTGGAAAAATAATAAGATTATTCAAAGAAAATTTTATGTTAAGACAATTTGAAAGAAATTCTTTATCTGTAGATATTCCTGATTCAACTAAAGAAATTATTAAAGAATTTAGTTATTTAAAAGAAACTCTAAATAATATAGATAAAAACTACATTATAGCTAACGTAAATGAAATAATCGCAAGTACTATTTAGTACTTGTTTTTATTTATATATTATTGTATAATTTATTCACATAATAGACTGTTACATCAAAAAAAATTAATATTTTATTTGGAGGTGTATCTTATGATTGAAAGATTAAATTATACCAAAGAAATGTTATTTGAAGCTCTTAATATTATTATCGCTAGTGTTTCAGTAGAAATACATGAAAATGGCTATACAAGTATTGAAGACTTAAAAGATAAAACAAAATTCAATATGGCAATATGCCTAAAATCATTTTATTTGTTCTACAAATTAGATAAAACTTATACCAAAAAAGAATTTGCTAAAAAAGAATATCTAAGTCTATATGCTAAAACATTTAAAATGACATCTGAAGACAATATTATTGATTTACTTGAATATTTAGACTTGCATAAATATTTTGATTTAAATTTAAATGATGAAGAAAAATTTATTCTTCTTTGTATATTCAATCTTCCTTCATTTTATACTAGTAAAAATATTAATAAAATAAAACATTTACTTAACACATATATATCTAAAGTACGTGCATGCCTAAAAAATAGTAACAATTTTATTTCTAATTATAATACATCAAGCACTAATTTAAGTAAAATTTCTTATTTATTTAAGTTTTTAATTGAAAATAGCTAAGACTACGTAAAAAATACGTAGTCTTTTTTTTTAGTAAAAAAAAAACGACTTAAAAGTCGTTTTTTATTTTTATATTATTATGCTAATTCAACAACAGCACCAGCTGCTTTTAAATCTTCAGCTAATTTTTCAGCATCAGCTTTTGGCATATTTTCTTTTATTGTCTTAGGAGCTCCATCAACTAATTCTTTAGCTTCTTTAAGTCCTAATCCAGTAGCTTCTTTAACTACTTTAATAACTGCAATTTTAGTTGCACCAGCGTCTTTTAATACAACGTTGAATTCTGTTTTTTCTTCAGCAGCAGCTGCACCAGCAGCAGGACCTGCAGCTACAACAGCAGCGGCAGCACTTACTCCAAATTTTTCTTCGATAGCTTTAACTAAATCAGCTAATTCGATAACTGTTAATTTTTCAATTTCTTCTACTAATTTTTCTATTTTTTCCATTTTAAATTCCTCCCTAAATATATAAAATTTATTTTTTACTTTAATAGAAATTATTAAGCATTTTCAGCTTGTTTTTCTCTTGCTTGATCAAGAACAACTGCAAGATTACGGATATTTCCAAGTAATGCAGATGCAAGCATAGAGTATAATGTTTCTTTTGATGGTAAAGAAGCAAGTTTTTTAACTTCAGCAACATCAATAAGTTTTCCATCCATAACACCAGCTTTGATGTTATAGAAATCATGATCTTTTGCAAAATCATTAACTACTTTAGCAGGAGCTACGTAATCTTCATATCCAATTACTACAGCTGTTGGTCCTTCTAAAGTATCTAGTCCTTCAATTCCAGCAGCTTTTGCAGCATATGAAATTGTAGAATTTTTAACAACAACATATTCATTTCCGTCAGCTCTAACTTGAGCACGTAATTTAGTGTCGTCTTCAACTGTAATACCTCTGTATTCAGTTAAAACAATCATTTTTGCTTTTTTAAATTTTTCAGAAAGTTCTTCAACTTTTGCTTTCTTTTGATTTAATATTTTCTCACTTGGCACTTTTTTGACACCTCCTTAAATTCAAAAAAAGTTTTTGCCAGACACTTACGAGATTTTTAAGTGTCTAACAAAAACTTAAGTTCCGTTATACAAATTAAAAACCTCGGTAAGATTTACGGAATTAATTATTCCACTTACTGTCTTGGGTTAATTTTAATACCTACGCCCATTGTTGTTGATATAGCAATAGATTTTAAATATGTTCCTTTTGCTGCAGCAGGTTTTGCTTTAACAATAGCGTTAAGTAAAGTTTCATAGTTTTGAAGTAATTTTTCAGCTCCAAATGAAACTTTTCCTATTGGGCAGTGAATTATATTAGTTTTATCTAATCTATATTCGATTTTACCAGCTTTAATTTCAGATACAGCTTTAGTAACGTCCATAGTTACTGTACCAGATTTAGGATTTGGCATTAATCCTTTTGGTCCAAGTAATCTAGCGATTTTTCCTAAAGAAGCCATCATATCTGGTGTAGCAACTACTACATCAAAACCAAACCAGTTTTCTCTTTGGATTTTTTCAATCATATCGTCATCTCCAACGAAATCTGCTCCAGCTTCTCTAGCAGCGTCAGCTTTTTCACCTCTAGCAAGTACTAAAACTTTTTTAGATTTACCAGTACCATTTGGTAGTACGATAACACCTCTAACTTGTTGATCTGCTTGTTTAGAGTCAACACCAAGTTTTATGTGCATTTCTACTGTTTCATCGAATTTAGCTTTAGGCATTTTTAAAGCAAGATCTATAGCTTCTTTAGCATCATATAGTTTTCCTGCTTCAACTAACTTATTAGCTTCGTCCATTCTTTTACTCATTTCTTTTTCCCTCCTTTGGTCATAGCGAACAATATAATGTTGTTCTCCCATTTTTAGTCTTCAACGACGATCCCCATTGATCTAGCTGTACCTTTTATCATAGATACTGCAGAATCTAGTGATGATGCGTTAAGATCTTTCATTTTAATATTTGCAATTTCTTCAACTTGCGCTCTTTTAATTTTAGCTACTTTATCTTTATGAGGTTTTGCTGAACCTTTTTCAATTTTTGCAGCTTGTTTTAATAGAACTGCAGCTGGTGGAGTTTTTAAAACATAGTCAAATGTTTTATCAGCATAAACTGTTAAGATTACTGGGAATATCATTCCACCATCTTTTGCTGTTTTTTCGTTAAAGTCTTTACAAAATTGCATTATGTTTATTCCAGTTGGTCCTAATGCTGGTCCTACTGGTGGTGCTGGATTTGCTTTACCAGCTTGAATTTGTAGTTTTACAACATGTGTAACTTTCTTTTCTGCCATCATTTTCACCCCCTTAAGCATAGGTTATTTATATAAATATATTGTAAAATATACTTAATAACTAATTATTATATTTTTTGGATTTGATTAAATTCCAAATCTACTGTTGTTTCTCTTCCAAACATGGAAACTTTCACTTTTACTCTCTTCTTATCTTTGAAGATTTCTTCGATAACAGCTGGATAGTTGTAGAAAGGTTCTGTTGTTATTCTAACGCTGTCTCCAACTTCAAAATCTAAGTTTATTATATCTTCTATTCCAAGAGATTGCATATCTTTTTCTGTAAGTGGTAATGGCTTATCCCCTACACCTACAAAGTTGAAAACTCCTTTTATGTTTTTTACAACATACCATGTTTCATCAGTCATTATCATTTTTACAAGAACATAACCAGGAAATACTTTTTTAATAGATGACTTTTGTTTTCCATCCTTAATTTCAATTTCCTCTTCCATTGGGATTATTATTTCTTGTATTTTTTCTTGTATGCCTTTATTTTCAACAATTTTTTCTAGAGTTGCCTTTACTTTATTCTCGTAACCAGAATAAGTGTATACAACATACCAACGTGCTGATGAATCTGTACCTAAATCATTCTCCACAACATTCAACTCCTTCTTTAATAAATTATTTTATAAATAAAAGAACAATATATTATTAGCCGATTTTGTTTTGTATAAAATTCCAGATATTAGTATCTGCAAATTCAAGTAACATATCAAATCCTAATATTATAGCTGCAAATACAACTACTAGTAAAACAACCATAGCTGTACTTTTGACAAGTTGTTCTTTTGTTGGCCATACTACTTTTTTAAGTTCACTTTTTACGCCTTTTACAAATCCCTTTGCCATAACAATTCACTCCTCAATAAACTATTTTGTTTCTTTGTGTACTGTATGTTTTCCACAGAATTTACAGAATTTTCTTTCTTCGATTCTATCAGGATTATTTCTTTTATTCTTTTGAGTTTCATAATTTCTTTGTTTGCACTCTGTACATGCCATTGTTATATTTTCTCTCATTTATAAACACACCTCCACGCTTCTTTAACTCATGTATGCTTAGCTATTTTATCATATTCTTTAGTTAAAGTCAATAAAATTTAGCTATTTTTGTAAAAAAAGATTATGTTTCCTATGTTTACCATAATAATATGTTTTAATATTAAAAAAAGTAAAAGGATATATTTTTCCCTTTACCTTTATTTTTTACTATTTTTTATTATTTTTTCTTTTACTTAATATAATAGAAATAACTATTGCAATTATTATTACAGCTATAATAGCAATAAGACCTGGCCAACCTAAAACTGAAACTATCTTACTACCTAAAGACATTATTACTCCAGCAAGTAAAACTCCAAGCATTACAGCTGATATACTTGTTTTAAAATCTATTTTTAAAAAACTAGCTGCAAGTGTTCCTGTCCATGCTCCTGTTCCAGGAAGGGGTATTCCAACAAAAAATAGTAGTGCCCAAAATATCCCACTATTTCCAGCAGTTTCTTTTAATTTTTCTCCACCTTTTTCACCTTTTTGTAAACACCATGTAAAGAATTTTCCTATTATTTTTTTGTCTTTTCCCCATTCAAGTATTTTTCTTGCAAATAAATATATAAATGGCACTGGCAACATATTTCCAATTATTGCAATTGGATAATATAAAAGTATATTTAATCCTAATCCTTCAGCAATTGGAATAGCCCCTCTTAACTCAACTATTGGAACCATACTAATTATTCCAACTATTAAATATTTTACTAATATTGGTAAACTTGACATTATTTCCTCCTTAAAAATTATTTAATGCTTAATATTATAATATAATTATGCCTCTTAAGCAAGTTTTATTATATTAAATTTTCTCTAATGTTATAAAATAGATGTTGTTGTATAATACCTGCATCTTTTCCAAATTTTTCATCTGCATATTTTAATATTTCCTTTTTACTTACATCTTTATCATCAAAGTACAATTTTTTCATTACTCTTTCAACCCATACATCTATTGGAAATACTTCTTGTCTAGAACATGAAAATAATAATATGCAATCTGCAACTTTTGGTCCTATTCCCATTAAAGTTAACAATAGATTTCTTAAAGTTAATGTATCCATTTCTTGCATAGTTTCCAAATTAATTTCTCCATTATTAATTTTTCTTACAGTATTATATATATACTTATCTCTAAATCCTACTCCACATTCTCTATATTCATCTATTGTTACTTTTTTTAGTTCTTCTGGTCTTGGAAATAAATAATATTTTTCTCCTTCAAACTCTATTTCTTTTCCATATCTTTTAGATATTTCATTAACTGATTTAGAAATTCTTGGAATATTATTATTTGCAGAAATTATATATGAAATAATTGTTTCAAAGAAATCTTGTTTAAGATGTCTTAGTCCACTAGTATTTTTCACCGCTTTTTCCACATATTCATCTACTTTCGAAATTCTTTCTTCAATTATTTTATAATCTTTATCTAGTTCAAAATATTCTCTTACAACTTTCTCTAAATTACTATAGTTATTACTTAATATAAATAGTTTATTTTTATCTTGTTTTATTTTTATTACTCTATCCTTAATTATACCTATATAGTAATCTTCATCAATCTTCTTCCATCTAAAACATTGTCCACATTCTAAAGTATACTTTAAATTAAAATAATCTACGTTAATCTCTAGTTCTTTCATTTAAATTTCCTTTCTTTTGTAAAATACATTTTCTTTATACCTGTTTATAATCTCAATGCTTGACTTACAAATGTTTTTAGGCAAATTTTCTATATTAGACCATAAATATTCTACTTGCTCTTTACTATCTCCAAGATTTATATCTCCTTTAAAATTACGAGACAGTAATCCAATAGTTGCATAATGTGCAAATTCATTATAATCATTAACTAAGCAAATTGTTTCAATATCTAACACATCTAAATTTGTTTCTTGTTTAACTTTTCTAATTCCTGCTTCTTCAAATTCTTCTCCAAATTTAATTTTTCCAGCAGGTAAAGTATATTGTCCTTCATAATGCATATTACTATCTGCAAGCTTAGGATCAGAATTTCTTAACAATAATAAAATTTCATTATTTTTGTTTAATAAAATCACTCCAACACCTATTCCAATTATATTATCCATATTACACCTCTATTTACTTTGCAAATTATATCATTTTTTGCAATTTTAGACAATATACTTATACTATATTTTAATGTTATATTTTTCTTTACAGAATTATATTTTTATTGTATAATTGTTGTTATGAAGCTTATGTGACATAAGTTACGATAATATTTCAAGGGGGAAATTATGGGGAAAGCTTTAAAAGTAATAGGAAAATTTATAATAGGAAATTTATATAGAGTTAAAGAATATAATAAACCAGATTTATCTAATGGTTCATACATTTTATGTCCAAATCATGTCAGTGATGCAGATGGTCCTGTAATGTGGACACACAATCAAAATATAAGAATACTTGCTAAAAAAGAATGCTTTCAGCATAAATTTATGGCTGTATTTCTTAATATGATTGACGTTGTTAAAATTGATAGAGATAAACATAATGGCGTTGAACTTTTAGAAGCTATTGATTATTTTAAAGATGGGAAGAATAAATTATTTATGCTTTTTCCACAAGGAACAATATCTGACATAAATAAGAATAAACTATCCAGAATAAAATCTGGCGCATTCTTTATATCAGCTAAGACAAATGTTCCAATAGTTCCTGTATTTTTAGAACAACCACGACCATTTAAAAAGACTAGAGTTGTATACGGCACACCTATGTATATGGAAGGCGCTGTAGTTGATGGTAAAGTAGATAAAAAAGTTCTTGAGAAATACAGAGCACAATGGCAACAAGAAGTGTTTAAATTACAAGATATGGCTACCAAATTTGAAGACAGACCTATTAGAAAATTAAAATTGAAACCTAAACATCAAAATAATAATGAATAAAATAAAAGCAGGATAATTTTTACATTATCCTGTCAGACTGTTGACAAAGTTTTTTTGTAAACAGTCTTTTCTTTTTTAAATAAATAG
>JBJEXW010000016.1:0-56566 GCA_051886195.1 Clostridia bacterium | reverse complement strand
ACTATTTATTTAAAAAAGAAAAGACTGTTTACAAAAAAACTTTGTCAACAGTCTGTGGAAACTACTTTTATGTAGTTTCCTCTTTTTTATTTAATCCTTACATTTTCTTTTCCAAAAGCAAGTTCTAACCTTTCTAATACAAAACTATTATCTTGTAAAAAATTAACTTTATTTAATAATCTCATCTTATTTGTTCCATCATAAAAAATATACACTTCTGATTTTCCTGGAAATTCTTTACTTAAATCTTTTATATATCCAATAACTCTGTCTTCTAAATCAATTTTGTCTTTAGGTATCCTAATATATATTTTTTTAACAGTATTTATTTTTTCTATAGTTGGTTCTTTTCTATCTTTATCCACAAGTACTATATTTGAAACCAGTATTTTTGTTTTTTCATCTTCTTTTACACTAACTTTTCCAGTTACTTTTATTATTGCCTCATCTTGTAATATATTTTCAAATCTTTCATATACATTAGGAAATAAAACTAATT
Source organism: Clostridia bacterium (assembly GCA_051886195.1). GTDB lineage: Bacteria > Bacillota > Clostridia > TANB77 > CAG-465 > CAG-465. Next base: position 56,067 of record JBJEXW010000016.1, on the reverse strand, counting down.
CAACAGTACCGAGTAAGTCTTCCAATTCAGCAAACATCATATTTTTCCCAGACTTAGTTAAAAGAACTTTTCCTCTATTAAATATTCCACAGATTGTTACTATTTTAGAGTCATAGCTTTCTTTTTCTTCTACTTCATCTTCTGAAATTTCATCGTTATCATTAAGTTCTACTGTTGTAACAGTGGAATTTTTTTCTATATATGTTTTATACTCATCAAGAGGATGACCTGAAATATATAGTCCAAGCATTTCCTTTTCCATTTCAAGTAATTCTTTTTTAGAAGGAATTCTTCCACTCTTATCTATTTTTATACTATTCCCACTATCCTCTATTTTTCCAAAGAAATCTATTTGATTTATATAATTATTTTTTCTTGTATGATTAACTCCATCTATAATTCCTTCAAAATTATCTAGTAAATCATATCTGTTATATTCTTTTTCAACTTCATCAAAGCATCCAGCTTTAATTAAGCTTTCAACACATTTTTTATTTATTGCATCACTTGATACTCTTTGACAAAAATCTATAAAACTTTTATATTTACCATTTATTTTTCTTTCTCTTATTATTTCATATATTGCATTTTCTCCAACATTCTTAATAGAATTTAATGCAAATCTAATTTTGCCATTTATAACTGCAAATTTCGAATAACTTTCATTTATATCTGGTTTTAGTACTTCAATTCCTAATTCTCTGCTTTCATTAATATATATAGGTATTTTATTCTGATTTCCAATAAATGAATTCATATATGCCGCCATAAATTCATTTGGATAGTGACATTTTAAATATGCTGTTTGATATGCAACTACTGCATACGCCGCAGCATGAGATTTATTAAAAGCATACTTTGCAAATTCAGCCATTTCATCAAAAATTTTATTTGCACTTTCACTATCTATTCCATTTTTATATGCACCTTCAACAAAAACTTCTCTCTCTTTGTTCATAACGTCTATTTTTTTCTTTCCCATAGCACGTCTTACTATATCAGCTCTACCAAGACTATAACCGGCAAGGTCTCTAAATATTTGCATAACTTGTTCTTGGTAAACCATACAGCCATATGTAGGTTTTAAAATATTTTTTAAAGATTCGTGCGTATATTCAATGTTTTCTTTGTTATTTTTATTCTTAATATATCTAGGTATTTGATCCATTGGTCCAGGTCTATAAAGTGATATCATAACAATGATATCCTCTATTGAATCCGGTTCCATTTTCATCATCATTTTTCTAAATCCAGGACTCTCCATTTGAAATACTCCAAGAGTTTTTCCTTGTGTTAGCATTTTATATGTTTCTTTGTCTTCAAATGTGCCAAAATCTACATCTATGCCTCTAATTTTCTTTACAAGTTTTTTTGTATCATCTATCACTGTTAAAGTTCTTAATCCTAAGAAATCCATTTTTAGTAATCCTAGTTCTTCTAGTGTAGTCATAGTATATTGAGTAGAAATTTGTCCTTCATTTTCATAAAGTGGTACATAATTTACTACAGGTTCTTTAGTTATTACGACACCACAAGCATGGGTGGATGCCTGTCTTGCAAGTCCCTCTATTTTTTTAGAAATATCTATTATTCTTTTAGTTTCTATGTCTTCATTATATAATTTTCTCAAATCTGGGCTTTGGTCTAATGCTCCGTCTATAGTAATTTTAAAATTATGTGGTACTAATTTTGCTATAGTATCTGCTTTTTGATATGGAATATCTAGTACTCTTGCAACATCACGAATTGCCGCACGAGCTGCCATTGTTCCGAAAGTTATAATTTGAGCTACATGCTCCTTTCCATATTTATTAGATACATAGTCTATAACCTCTTGTCTTCTTTCATAACAGAAATCCACATCAAAATCTGGCATACTCACTCTTTCTGGATTTAAAAATCTTTCAAAAATTAATCCAAATCTTAATGGATCTATATCCGTAATACCTATCAAATATGCTGCAATTGATCCTGCTCCACTTCCTCTTCCTGGCCCAACAGGGATTCCTTGAGACTTAGCATAATTAATAAAATCTGCTACTATTAAAAAGTAATCTATATATCCCATTTTATCTATTACACTTATTTCATAATCTAATCTTTCTTTTACTCTAGGATAATCTTCTTGTTTATATCTTCTTTTTATTCCCTCATAACATTTTTTAGTAAAATATTCTAAGTGCGTTATATCTTCATCTATTTTAAATTCAGGTAATATTGTATGGCCAAATTCAAGTTCTACGTTACACATATCCGCTATTTTCAAAGTATTTTCAATAGCTTCTGGTACATTTTTAAAGGCTTCTTTCATTTCTTCAGGTGATTTAAAATAAAACTCATTTACTTTAAATCTTAGTCTATCTTCATCATTAAGTGTTTTCCTTGTTTGAATACATAATAATACTTCGTGAAAATCATAGTCTTCCTTATTTAAATAATGACAATCATTTGTTGCAACAAGACTTAAACCATATTCTTTAGAAAATTCAATTAACTTTTGATTTACTAATATTTGTTCTCTTAATTTATTATCCTGTATTTCTAAGAAATATCTATCTTTTCCAAATATACTTATATATTTTTCAAGCATTTCTTTTGCACCTAGCAAATCTCCATTAACAATTTTTCTAGATAATCCTCCAGCAATACATGCAGATAAACATATTAAACCTTCATTGTATTGTTCTAATACTTCTAAATCTATTCTTGGCTTATAATAAAATCCTTCTGTGTATCCAGTTGAACAAAGTTTAACTAGATTTTTATATCCTACGTTATTCATTGCAAGTAAAATAAGATGATTCGGCTCAGTATCTATTCTACCTTCTTTATCTAGCCTACTTCTTGGTGCTACATAGAATTCACAACCAATAATAGGTTTAATTCCATTCTTTTTACATTCTTTGTACATTTCTATAGCTCCAAACATATTTCCATGATCTGTTATTGCTATAGCAGGCATATTATATTCTTTTGCTTTTTTTACTACTTCTTCTATTCTAATTGCACCATCTAGTAAACTATACTCGGTATGCAAATGTAAATGAACAAAACTCACTATTATCACCTGTGAGTATTATATCAAAATTTTGATTAAAAGTATATATAAATAAGTACGTTTGTTTGAGGAAACGTAAAAAATTGAGTAAGAATTTAATCTTACTCAATACTTATATTTTTTATCTAGTATATTATATACTCTTATATATTTATCCAAAGCCTTCCTTAATGAAACATCTCTTGAATATCCACTATTAATTTCAAAGTTATATACGTAATCTCTAAATATGTACTCCTCAATTAAATTATAATTTAAATTTGAGATGTCATAGTCATAAATAATTGTCTCTCTTAATTGATTTTTTAATTCATAGCCGCTTGGATAATTATTACATTCATTACTATATGTTTTTTCCTCATTATTTTTTCCTATGTATTTTAGTACAATAAATGTACTAAGAGAAATAATAAAGAAATCAAACATAGTAAAACCTCCTTAAACAATTGTTTTTAATAATAAAAATTAATGTATATTTATTATATCACCTTTAACAAATTATGTAAAGTAAAAAGAGTCTTGTTTAATACAAAACTCTTTTTATACTCATATATATTATACTATTTGCTTTTTGTTTCTCTTTAAAACAAATACTATTCCAAATATAGCTACAATACTTATACATACTATTTTTTCTACAGCTATATCTCCTGTTTCTGGAGCTCTTTCATCTTTTACTACTATTTTCATATCTTCTGCATCTATTGTTATTTCATGTGGTGTTGTATCTATTAAGTACTCTTCTGGTGCTTCTAACTCAGTATATGTATATTTTCCATATGGTATATTCTCGAATACATATATTCCGTCTTCATCTGTTACACCTTCAACTTTAAAGTCTGTTTCTAAACTCTTAAGTTCAAATTTGCAATTTGGTATTGGTGTTGAATCTACCATGTCTAATTTTGTTATTGTTACAGTAGATTTTTTTCTTATGTTATCCACTTCAATTGGTTTTGTAATCCACTTACCATCTTCATTAAATTCGGCCACAAATTCATGTGATTCAGTATTTAAGTCATATATTTTAGGAGCATCTATCTCTGTATATGTATATTTTTTCTCATTTTCAAATAATGATATAGGAATATATGCTTTTCCATCATCATTTGTTATTGAATGTAGCAATACATTTCCATTTTCATCTTTTATTTCAAAAGTGCAATTTGGAACAACTTCTCCTGTAAATATATCTGTTTTTGTTAAAAACTCACTCATTAATGAATTCTCTATTAAAGCTTGATATATCATTGTATTTTTATTTGTTAAGTCTAAAGTAACTTTTACTACTTCATTAGATAATTCATATCCTTTTGGGGCTTCAACTTCTTTTACCCAGTATTCTCCTAATGGCACATTTTCTAATTTAATCAATCCAGAATTATCTGTTACAATTTGTGCTTCTTTATATTCATTTGTTGTTTCATCAAGTATTTTTAATGGTTTTGAACATTTTTCATCTGTATATACGTTATATTTTGCTCCTGGCACAAATTTTACTTCATTTTCTTCTAGGTATTCTTTAATTTCTTCTTCTGTTTTTCCCTTTATTTCTTCTAATATTTCATTTACTTCTTTATCTAAATTTGTAGTGTCTATTTCATCCCCTTTTAATATTAGATCTTTAATTGTTGTTGTTGATAGTTTTATTAAAGTTATTGAAGCAGTCTCTGCTGTATTTACAACTTTTTCTCCTTCTATTACTATAAATTCTTGTCTTGGATTATTGTTATATTGTAAATTAAATTCTTGTGTTTCTTCAGATTTTGTATATGGATATGATGCGTAAACTTCCTTTGCATAGTATTTTCCTTCTGGTAAATCTATTGTACTTGTTACATCTACATTTTCTCCTTCTACTTCAATCAAATCTACTAATGAATCTTTTCCTATTAGTTCATTGCCTTTGTAATTATTTATTACTTGATTTGTGTAAATTGCAAATATTGCTTTCTTTTCTATATCTTCTCCAGCTTGATACTTAACATCTTCAAATTCTTTTTTAAATGTAATCTCAAGTTTTTGCCTTTTATCTGATAGTTCTTTCTTTTCTGTTTTAACTCTAACTTCTGAATCAGTATTACTTAAAACTACATTTGGTATATTTTCATCTACTAAATATCCTATTGGTGTAATTGTTTCCTTTATTTCATACTCTCCAGGATAAAGTTCTTTAGTTGTAGCTATGCCATCTTCTCCGGTTGTAGTTATATCAACTTTAGTTCCTTTTGCTACGTAAGTAATTCTTCCGTCAGGTGATTTTATATCTTGAGCAGCATATATTTCATATGTTACTCCCTCTAATCCTTGATATGTATATTTTGGAGTATATTTTTCACCATATTCTGTTGTAGTTGTTAACACTTCTGTTAACATTTCACCTTTTTTATTAATTTCAAGTTTTACTTTTAAAGGTTCATTTTCAATATTAATATCATAAATATATTTATCTTCATCTGTAACATCTACTTGAAGTTGTGTTGTTATATTTACTCCAATTCCTGCTTTTTCTGGATTACCTAAATCTTCAGAGTTTGCAGGAACTTTATATTTAGGATTTAAATAGTATCCTTCTGGTGCTTGTGTTTCATAAATCACATATTTACCTGCTTCAAGTTGTTGAGGAGTAGTTATTATCCCTTCTTCATTTGTTTCAAATTCATCAATAAATTCACCACTAGGTGTTATCATTTGAGATACAAATTTGTTGTTTTCCACATCATATATTTTGAATTTTGCACCACTTAAATATATTGCTTGATTTGTATCCTTATCATATTTTTTAATTCTTAAAAATACTTCTAATTCTGTCTCTCCTGTTATAAGCCTATAAATATGTTCTTCGCTAGGTAAAAACATATCTATCACTTCATCATCAATTAATAGATATTTATCTGAACCAGATGTATCTTCAGTTAAAGTATACGTTCCATATGGTATATCTGTAAACTCGCAATATCCATATTCATCTATTGTTTGAGTGTATGTCTCATTTTCATTACTATTTAAAATTAGTCTTAAAACTGCTCCTTCAGCAGGATTCTCATCTGAAGAATGTATATTGTCTTCATATTTTATAATCTTTAAAGTTGTTCTTATTATTTCATTTTTAGTATCAAAAGTTGCAACATAATCTTGTCCTTCTTTTACAGCTTTTGATGGATCTAATGTATATATTGTAGAGTTTAAAACAGTTCCTACTGGTGCTTCAATCTCTCTTGCATAATATGTTTTATAGTCTAAATAATTAGAAACATCTGTAACTCCTTGATTATTTGTTGTTAAAATAGCAACAGGACTTCCACTACAATCTGAAGTTGTATATATTCCATATTTAGCCATTTCTAGTTTAGCATCTCCATAACAACCATTAATATCTTGTAGTACTTTTCCAATTCTAATTTGATATTTTACTTTTTCATTTGATCTAACAAAAGTAGTATTTCCAGAAGTTACAGTTATAGTATATTTTGTTTCATCTATTCGGCAGCCTTCTGGTGCTTTTGTTTCTTTAACATAATATGTCCCAGCTACCACATCTATTGTATTTGTATTACCATCCGCACCAGTTATTAATGTTCCAACTTTTGTACTACAGTTAGAATCACTATATACTGAATATTCAGCACCACCTACTGTAGCATAAGAACTATCATAAGTATCTAAAGTTTTACTTAGCTGAATTTTACCCATTGGTGCTTTTCCCCAATAAGCTGTTAAGAATTGATAATATTGACAACCATAACTTCCATATTTATTTTCTATTGATGCACTAATCCATCCTTGTCCGCCACCTTCTGGTTTTATCTCATATGTTGCAGCATATAAATATTGTATATCATCTGGTCCATCACAAGAGTCAATATGAGCTTTCATTTGTCTAAATACATCATTATCATTTGCAACTGTTTGTGCTGTAGGAGTTCCAATTATTCCAGCCCACTTATCCCCATTTTTAGCATAAGAGCACGCAAATGAAGTTAATGATATTCTATGTTGCTCAGATAAGCCTACAGTTAAGTCTCCTGGTCCACCATATCCATAATATACAGCCATAGCTATCTTTTTATTATAGTCTGCATCACCAGGGCTCATAATTATAGCCTTTTCAACAACTTTATCTATTGGAGTATTCATTGGAATACCTTCTATTGTGTCAGAACAAAAAACTTTAAATCCTGAGTAACTTTTTCCTTCATAATTAAAAGATAATTCAAATCCTGAACCTCCAAAAATATAGCTTGAAGATGTATACTGATTTTGTGTTGTAAAAGCTACTATTACATCAATAGGCCAATTAGCAGCTTCAGGATAAGCTATAACATTTGCTTTTACACTTGATGTAAAAAGAACTAAACATAGTACAAAAATTGATAATAAAATTGCTCTTTTCTTTTTCATATTTTCCTCCCTCATACAAATTCTAATAAACAATCTAATAAGTTATATGCTTTTTATTATTTATCACTTATAATTTTACATTGAAAATTAAAAATAGACAATTAAAAGTTAACTAAAGAAAAGCTTATAATTTTATTTATTTCTTTACTATTTCAATATTGTTACAAAAAAATAAAAGTGTTAATTCTTTATTAAATTTCAATCTTATAATAGTACAAATTAAATTGTACGTTGTATGATTTTTTACAAAAAAAAGAAAGCAAACACAACTTTTGTGTATACTTTCATTTTACCACTTCACTAAGCCGGTGGAATTTTATTTTTTTATATTTTAAACTATTCTTCATTATTTTTCATTATTTTTTTACATTTATATATTACTATTCCTACAATAGAAGTAATAAACGCTATTATATATTTAATTATAATATCTCCTGTTGCTGGATTATTAATTAAAGTATTATCCTCCGTTTTATCTTTAGTTACATTTTCTTTTAATTTATAACTAACTTTTACATTAATATCTTCATCATCACATTCTATGCTTAATTCATTATTATGTACTTCATTTGTCTTTACAATTCCATTTACTATTAATTTACTAAGTTCATATTCTGAATCTGGATTTAATATAATTGTTATTTTTTCTCCAGACAATGCCGTATTTTGTGAGCTGGTTATCTTTCCTTTACCTTCTTCCACACTTGTGTTGATATCAACTTTCACATAAGCATCTATTGTTTCATACTTTTGTATATTATAATCTGCCAATGTTTTTCCATCTTTTAATTCTGTTTCATTATATTTTAAAATTATTTTACCTTTAGTAATATTGGTTTTTTCAGAATATTTTGTTTTCACATTATCTATTGAATCTCCACTTTCAAAATAAAATGGTACATTTATTCCTTTCGAATTTTTGATAAAAAAATTATAGTTTCCTGTAAATACTTCAATTATATCGTTTTCTGTTAAATTTAATAATGATTGATCGTCTGAAAGCACTTCATTGTTTAAAAATACTCTATCTGCACCTGTTGCTAGTTTCAGTTTTTCAACTGTATAAGGCATTCCAATAACAACATTTTTTAAATTATTTTTATCTTCTAAAATCTTGTATGAATATTCTACCATGTTAATATCTTTATTTTCTACAAGCTTTCCATCTAAATTATTCAATATAATTCTATGGCTTCCACATATACTTCCTTTGAAAATATCTTTTATTGTCTCCCATGTATTTGCTGTTAAATCTATATCCGCATTAATACAGATTTTTTTTCCTGTAAATGTTTTATCTTCGTTATTTACTAAATGTGCAAGTCCTGCCATTTGCTCTGGCGTATTTATTAAATATTCAATATCTGTTTCATTCAAATACCAACTAGTATCATAATTATTAGTATCTAACCAACTTGCAGCGTAAGCATTAGAAGAAAATAGCATTATACCTGCCACAATAGCTGCAACAGCATTTTTGCTCAAGACATTTAATTTTCTATTTTTAGGAAATTCCATTACTTTTGCTTCTTTAAATTTATAGCTACCTTTATGACTTATTGATATTGTATAAATTGATTCTTTGCTTTGATTTTCAAAATTAAATTTATAAAATTGATTATCATTTATATATGGAATTTTTAAAATGCAATAATCATCCTTATTACATTTTTCTCTTTTTCTCAAAATTCCGTCTACATCAATATACAATTTATTATCCTGCATCATTTCTCTTTCAAATGCAACAATAGAATCATTTAGGCTTTTAGTAAAAAACACATATTGATCTTTTGATTTTATTGCCTTATCATTTAATATTTTTTTCACATTTTTCTTTAATGTGTAATGATATACATACTTTATATTTGGATTTATTTTTTCTATATTCATTTGCACCACTTTCCTTTTTTAAATATTTTATAATAAAATATTTAAAAAAATCTATATATTTTCTAAAATTTATTAAGAAAAATTTAACTATATTAACATTTTTTGCAAATATTAATCTTATATACTCATATAAGATTTTTTTATAAATAAATACTTTCTATAAATTTTAATTTCTTTCTATTTTATTTACTATAATTGTTGCATCATCATCTAACACTCCACCATTATTTAAATATAGCACTTCTTTTATTTCTTGTGCTATTAATTTAGCTGGTTTCGTAATATCACATGTAACAAGATAATTCTTCAAATAATTACTATTTGGATCCATATCGTCAGTTACAACACCATCTGATACCTGGATTACAAAATCTCCTTCATTTAGCTTTTTACAAATTGGAATATAATCTGTATTATCTACTAGTCCTACTGGTATAGTTGTAGAAGTGATTGTCACTACTTTTCCATTTTCTATTAAATATGTTGGAGCTGCTCCTAATTTTATAAAGAAACATTCTCCATCTTTTTCATTTATAATTGACGCATCTAAAGTGGCATATAATTCGTCATCACCTTTTAATTTTATAATACTATTTACAATTTCAATAGCTTTTTCTTCACTAAATCCACCACTTAATAGTCTTTCAAGTATATTTACTACTGCTGTTGAACTTTTAGAAGCATCTTCACCTGAACCTACGCCATCACTTATTACAGTTAATTTTCTTAAATCTTGTAATTCCATCTGCAAATAAGTATCTCCTGATATTACTTCTCCAACTTTTTTTTCTGAAATAATTTCTGTTTTAATACTATACTTTGGAGTTGATACTAATTTTATTTTTGACTTTTCTGTTTTAGATATATTTAATATTAATTTTATAGTCATATTTTGCTCCAATATATTTGAAGCAAGCTGTGAAATTTGTCTTTTTTGCTTATCTATATTAGTTAAAATATCAGTTACAAAAGTATATTCTATTGAATCTACGTCTCTAATAAAATCATCTTCATAAACATTAAAGCCATAAAATTTTAGCTCTTCTCTTAATTTCTTTTGCAAATCATCTTTTACAAGAGCTCCTTCTTTTATATTATCTACTATTGTATTAAGTAGTTTAGAAACCTCTTTATATTGCTTTGAAACTTTTTCTGTATTTTCTAATTCTCTCTGCTTTAATATACGAGTAACTTTCATATTATTATATATTTCATATAAATTATTTATAATAATTTTTGAATTATTGCAATTAAACTTTAGCATTTCAGGCTCTATTTCTTCACCATTTTCTAGTTTATTTGCTAAATATTCCGCTGTAGCATCTAAGTTTTCCTTTTCAATACAATCATTTATATTATCACAAGCAAAACATGTATTATTAACATAGCTTAATATATATTTTTTTATTACTTCTGTTGTTTCTTGCTCTGTTTCTTTTGTTTTTTGAATAGTTATATCTGCTAAATTACTAAATACTTCAGAAACGGCACCAATTTTTTCTTTTGCCTCTTTAGTAGGACTTAATAAATTATTTTTAACTGCTTCAATTCCTTTTCCCAAATCAAAAAGGTTATCTAATTTTCTTTCTACATATTTTGGCATAAAGAATAATATAACTGATGCAATAAGCACCTCACAAGTTATAATATTAATCTGTGTCATTCCTGTTGAATAATATGAAATATATATGTTTCCTGCAATGAAAGCTATTATTACTGCAATTTTTCCAAATCTTCTTAACAGTCCAGATATAAAACCACTAAACGCAATTGCAACTACAAAAGACATAGACACATCACATAAACATGTGTATGTAAGCCCTATCATTAGTCCTGTAGTAGCTCCAAGAACTGCTCCATTTCCCCAACCATATATCAGTATAAGTATAAAGGCTAGTATTTCAACAAGCTTAAATCCAAATATACTTATTGGGCTAGCAGCTGAAATAAGCATTGATATTGTTAACATCATCATTATGCTTTCTTCTTTTGTATAAACAAAACCATTCTTTAAGTTTAATATTACATTCATTCCTGTTACAGCAACTAGATATATTATTCCACAAGCTATTATACTTGATAATACTTTAAATAACTCAGTAAATAAATCTCCTGTAATAAATGAAAAAACTATCTGTAATATTGCTATTGAAGCAAAAAATTTAATAAAAATTGTATACTTTCTATTTATCCCTTCAATATTTACTATTGCTGTAACTAAATTATATAATAAGAAAAAGACTATAAGTAAAATTAAACTCGATGTGTATCCACCAATAGCTAGTCCAATAACTGATGCAATAAGTACAAGTAGTAAAGGTACTTCGAAAGCACTCGCAACTGCGAGCATTACATAGTTAAATGGTCTAAAATCTCCAATAAATGTTTTAGTAGACAAAAGTAATGCAAATAAAACAAATACTATATTTTTAAAATTAACTACTTTTTTTATTGTATTAACTATAGATCCAACCTTTTCATCAATATCATTATCTAGATACTTGTTATATATCATTTTTTACACCTCTTTATGTTCCTTTTTATACTCTATATTCTACTATATTAATTTCAAAAAATTTGTCAAAATTAAACAATAATCAAAAAATATTCTTATACAGAAAAATAGTCAAACATAAAATTTGGCTATTTTCTAATTAAAAACTATTTATTTTTTTTAGGTCTACCTACACGTCTTTTCTCTTTAGGTTTTTCTTCTTTTCTAGGTCTTCCTACTCTTCTTTTAGGTTTTTCTTCTTCAATTGCCTCTTCTTTGTCTTCATTATCTTCAATCTCTACTTCATCTAAATCTTGTTCTTCTTCATCTTCTAAAGACTCATTTTTTCCTAATATTTCATCTAAATTTAGTTTGTCTAAATCAATATCTTCTTCATCTTGTTCTTCAGTTTCTTCTTCTGGATTAAGTATTTTTTCAATTTTCTCTTTAATAGATTCCATTTTTGTCATCTCTTGAGCTTTTTCTAATAAGAATTTGTCTACTTCACTTTCATCATCACTAGCTAATAACTTTGAATACTCTAAATACTCATCCTCAGTTGAAATAGTTCTATGTACATCATTAACTTTAGTCTTTATCATCATGTCATATATTTCTTTAAACATTTTTATATAATCATTTTCATTAACAATTTCTTTTTCAAAACTTTCATCATATATTTTAAGTATTTTATCAAATATTTTATCAATTACTTTAAAGTATCTATATGAATTTTTGCATATATTAATAATTAAATTATACTCATACATATGCTTGTCTATATCTGATTCAATACCTTTAATCATTGATTCAATTACATATTCTATTAATTCTCTCTCATCTGAAGGTAATTTTGAAATATCATAATTGTCATTAATATATCCTACATATTCATCTATACCTTTAAATAATTCTTTATATAATTCATCATTATATTGTTCTGTCTGAATTGCAGTATCGATATCTTCAGCTATTTTTATTACTTGATTATATCTTTGTGCTTTACCTTCATCTTTTATATTTTGTTTTACTTCATCAATTGCAGAAGAAATAGAAAGTAAATTAAACTTTATTTCCTCTTTTGATTTAAATTTTGATTTAGTAACTCTATCATATTCCATCTCTAAAAAGCTCTTTTGAAGCTCTAACCTTGTTGTTTTATCTGATGAATTTATATTCTCTATAATTTCATCTGGATAAGACATTTTTAATTCATACATACTCCTTTGCATAATATCATATTGATATTTTACAAAAACAATTTCTCTTAGTATATTTTCTTGATAGATTTTTTTGTCATCACCTTCAGTTTTTCTTATTACAGATAGGTGCTCATCTATCGCCTTATTCATCTTATTCATATTAAGCATAATTACTACGCTTTGTATTACTCTATCAAAAAAGTTAATTTTCTTCTTTGAACTTACAACTATATCTGCCATATAACAACTCTCCCTCTTTAGTTTGTAATGTATTATCAACAAAAGAACTCAAGCAAAAGTACCTTTGCATAAAAAATCAATATTTAAATTTCATTTTCCCTTGATAATCTACTTATATTATATCTTTTTTTCAAATAATTTCAACCCTTTAAAAGGTAAAACTTGTAATTTTCGTAACATTTTCTTAATAGTAGAAACATAAGTATGTAATAATGTAACATTCAATGTCAAACACTGCCATTTTTAGCCATTTTTAGACTTCAATATTTTTTCTACATGTACTAGAATACTTACAAAATTCACAATAATTTTCTTTTTTGTTTGGAGCAATTTTTACTCTTCCACTAGATAACTCTTCTCCTATTTTTTTTAATACAATCCTAGTTTCTTGGCATAAATTTTCAAACTCTTTTTCTTCTAATACTTTACTTGAATTACGTGTTATACTAGCTTTACTCACATCTATAAAACTATCCTTTGAATTGTTTTCAAAATTTCTATCCATTTTGTTTAATATTTCTAAATCTTTTAAAAATAATCCATTCATTTTTAGCTTTTTAATTAATTCTCTTTTGATTTTTTCATTATCATTTTCATATTGAGCAAGAGAAACCAGTTTATCTGATAAGTTAAAATATACCATTCCTGCTGGTATTATCTTTTCTTCCTTTTTATTATCCATAAAAGCCATCATATAACTAATTAATTGTAATGATAAGCCTTCTTTTATTTTATCTACTTTAAGCTCTTTACCACTTGATTTATAATCCACTACTCTTATATACATATTATCTTTGAGCTTTAACATATCTACTCTATCTATTTTTCCAATTATCTTCATTTTTTTACCATTTTCGAGCTCTATTTCCATTGGTAAAAAAACACTATTATCTTTAAATTCGATCTCATATCCATAAGGCTCAAATTCACTTTGATTAAAACTTAAAGCAATTGTTCTAATTACTTTTTTCATTGTATTAATTAGTTTTCTTTTCAAAACCATATATTTAACACTTTGCTTTTGCTTAGATAGATTTTTGTCTATACTTTCATATATAATATTTTCAAGAATTTCCTCATATTCAGGTTTAATATCCTCTAAGTTTTCACTTAAAACTTCTTGCCACATTATTTTTTTATCTAATAATATTTTTGAAAAGCTTTCCAAAACTCCATGCATAAAACTACCAATTTCTAATACATTAACTTTTGCCTCTTTATTTGGACATACTTTCAAAATATATTGCATAAAATATGAAAAAGGACATTTTTTATATAATTCAAGTTTACTAACACTTGTTTTAAATTCATCGCTATAAACTATATCTATTATCTCTCTACTTAAATTTGAATCGTCTTTTTTAAATTCAAGTATCTTAGAATATTTTTCATCAGATTTAAAATAATTGTATACGCTATATATTTTAGATAAGTCTTCATTATTTTCATTGATATTTTTAATACTTCTAATTAGCCACATAAATAAATCGTCTTTTGACATTATTTCACATATATCGTTTTCATTTTTTTCAGTTGTTACATCACCATTTATTCTAAATTTAGCAATTTGCTCAATTAAAGTTATTAAACTTGATTTTCTTGTAGCTTTACCATCTAAAGTAGATGCTGGTATATATACATATAGTTTTTCTATAATATTATTTAAAGCTTCATAAATATTAAAAAATCCCATATTTAATTTTGTAACAGTTGTTTCTTTAATATCTATTTGATTTTCTTTTAACTTTTCTAACTCACTATCTTTAAATAATATGTCTTCTTCAACTTTTTCTGGAAATTTTCCTTCGACCACCCCAATAAAAAAAGCTATTTTTTTAGGCTCTACTTTTGATACATTTATATCTATAAGTTGTATTTGATCTTTAGTTGGTGGAAGAGTTTTAATTTTTATATCTTTTACTACCAAATTAAATATGTTGGTAAATTCTTCTATGGTAAGTTCTTCATCTTTATATATTTTTACAATAGAATCAAAAACCTCTAATAGCATATTCCAAACTTGCTTTTCAAAGTTATTCATATCTAAATTAACGATATCATTATTTAAAGGTGCTATTAGTTTTTCATAATTTTCAAAAATATTATTTTCTTTTAAGTGAGAATATAATTTAGAAATTATTTCTTTACTATTTTCTTTTTTAAGTGTTAAAACAAAAGAATACATTTCTATGACTTTGTCCTTTATATAGTTTAGTCTTTCCAAGTCATAAGTACTCTTTTCATTGTTTAATTTAAATTTTGTATTTAAAAGATATTTATTTACATTAAATTCTTTCATATAATTTTCAAGTAAGTAAATATCTTTTAAATCTATGTCTGTTAAGCCCTGTTTTAAAATATCAAAAACAAGTTCTAAATTAAGACCTTTGACAGCAAGATTTAATACTCCTTGAATATACTTTGTTAGAATAGACTCTGATACACTCTTAGATTTATCTATATATATTTCTAAATTGTTTTCATAAAATATGCGAGATATTATTTTTTCATATTCCTCTGGTTTGGTTGTATATATTGCAAAGTCTGAATATCTATATCCTTCCTTTATCTTAGATGAAATGACATCAGCTACTGTTTCTATTTCTTTTAATATGTTTGTATGTATCATAAATTCTATATTATTTAATTCTTTTTTTTCTATTTCATTATTTGAATTTGTAAAAAGATTATTTGCGACATATTTTATGTCCTCTTTAGAATTAAATAAGTTTTCATATTTTATTATGTTTTCAAGAGATAAATTATTTTTATTTGCAAGACCACAAATTCTTTTATATGTTTTGTTTGGTATTTCAAATATATTTGATGAATTATATATATCTTCAATTTTTGTAATATCTGTATTTAAAGAAAATGTAATATCAACATTATTTTTCATTAGCATATTAACAAAATCAAATTCACTATTTGAAAAGTTATTATATCCATCAAAAAACACTTTAACTTTCGAACTATCCTTCAACCATTCACATCTATCTATATTAGATATAAATATCTCCATTTCTTCAACAGTATCTATATAATTAGTTGCTATTTTATTCAAGTATTTATCATATACAGATAATATTTCATTAAATTTTGAATCTGTTCTTTTATCTCCTGTTTTAAATTCAGACAAATTTCTATTATCCAGATTACTTTTTCTAAATAAGTCCATATATATGTCTAATACATCTAAAAAGCCAGGATAATTTCTTACTTTTTTATATATATTAAATATGTTTGGATTTTCTTTAATAACTTGAGTTAAAATAATTTTTCTATCCAACTTAGATAAATACTTATCTTCAATATGTAAGTTCTGTAATTTAAGCTCAGAAGCAACAAATTCAGAAATTGTTGTAATATTTACTCCAATAACTCCAGATTTATTTAAAACTTTCATATATTCTTCTTCAGCTTTTGCTCTTTCCTGAGATGGAACAAATAATATAACTTTATAATCTTGTTTTAAATCTTGTTCAATCATCTGATATATATGTGTTGTTTTTCCAGTTTTAGATTTTCCTAAAATACAATTAATCATATTATTCCTCTACTTCTTCTTTTGAATCACTCTTCTCATAATCTGAAACAAGCATTTGCTCATCTTTTATTTTTATATTATCATAGTCTGGTAAATCTTCAATGCTTTTTATTCCACAAGAGCGTAAGAACTCGTTTGTTACGCTATAAGCTGCAGGTCTGCCAGGTAAATTTAATCTTGCAACTTCTTCAATTAATCCACATTCTAAAAGTCTGCTTACTGCAAAATCACTATTTACTCCCCTTATATTTTCTATCTCTGTTTTAGTAATTTTAGGATTGTACGCAATAATTGCCAAAGTCTCTTGAGCAGATACAGATAAATTTTGTCTTTTAGTATTTTCAACAAACTTATTTACTTCTTCATAATATTTATTATTTGTAACTAGCTGTACCATTCCTTTTACTTCTATTAGTTTTACTCCATTATTTTCATTATATTTTTCTTTTAATGTATTAATAGAATTAACTACATTTTCCTGCTCAACCTCTAAAGTCTTTGCTAATTCATCTATAGATATTTCTCTTCCTAGTGCAAACATTATTGCTTCAATTACGTTATTTAAATCTTCCATATTCTCTCTCCTATTCACATTTTTATTAGATTATATCAAATACAGCAAATTTTTTAAAGTATATAATTGAATTTATTAATCTATAATTATATTATTTTTATCAATTATGTAAAAAAATAAGAAGAAAAAATGAGCTAAGTAATGAATATAAAATTATACTTTTAATTATAGCAAATAATGATGCTTTCAAACAAAGCTTATCTAGTGATAAAATTCATGCTACTTTTTAAAAATTTGTACACAGGTATTGTTATTTTTTCCTTGTTTTTATTTATTATTTATGCTATAATCTTTATATTATTTTGAGTATAAAATAATTAAATAGGAGATGATAAAAATATGCTATGTTCTGTATGCAAAAAAAATCTTGCTGTTGTATTTATTAATAAGTTAGATAAAGATGGCAAGTCTACAGGAGAAACTACAGGATTATGTATTGAATGTGCCAAAAAACAAGGTATTGATCCCTTGGCAAATATAATGAAAGAAATGTCAAATATGAATGAAGAAGATTTCGAAAATATGTCAAATCAATTTGATAGTATGATGGGCGCTATAGAAGGCTCTAATGAACTTGGCGGATTAGATGATGATGACGATTTAGATAAGCCTAATAGCATAGGTAACATATTTGGTAACATTTTACCTTTCGCCAAAAATAAAAAAGATGATGCAGGAAATACAAAAGACAATAAAAACAAAAAAAATAAAAAGACAAAATATTTAGATACTTTTGGTGAAAATTTAACTGAAAAAGCCAGACAAGGAAAATTAGATAAAGTTATTGGTAGAGATGTTGAACTTCAAAGAATGATACAAATATTAAATAGACGTTCTAAAAATAATCCTGCTTTAATTGGTGAACCTGGTGTTGGTAAAACTGCAGTAATTAATGCTTTAGCAATGAAAATTGTCGCTGGAGAAGTTCCAGGAAAACTGATAAATAAAGAAGTATATCTAATTGATATGACTTCTCTTGTAGCGGGTACTCAATTTAGAGGTCAATTTGAATCAAGGGTAAAAGGCTTAATTGATGAATGTAAATCTCTAGGAAATGTAATACTAGCGATAGATGAAGTTCATAATATTGTTGGAGGATTAGAACATGACAATTCAATGAATGCTGCTAACATGTTAAAGCCTGCTCTTGCAAATGGCTCTGTTCAATTAATTGGAGCAACTACTCTTAAAGAATATAGACAATATATTGAAAAGGATAGCGCATTAGAAAGAAGATTTCAACCTGTTATGATTGATGAACCTTCTGAAGAAGATTGTTTTAAAATATTAAAAGGAATAAAAGGATATTATGAAGATTTTCATAAAGTAAAAATACCAGATGAAACTATAAGATATGCAGTAAATTTATCTTGTAAATATATACATGATAGATTTTTACCAGATAAAGCAATAGATCTTTTAGATGAAGCTTGTGCAAGAGTTAATTTAGAAGATTTGAATCTTGCTAAAATAGAAAAAGTTCAAAAAGAATTAGATGAAGCTATAGCTCAAGAGCAAGAAATACAAGAAGAACTTGCTAAAGCTGCTGATGTACAAGAAAATCCAGGAAATACAGACAATTCTGTATATGAAAGGGCAGCTAAAAATAAAGAAATAAAATGTAAATTAAAAACTACATTAGATGAATTAATTGCAAACTCTAAACCTCAAGAGGTAACTTATGATAATATTGCTCAAGTTGTAGAACTTTGGACTAGAATTCCAGTAATGAGAATAAAAACTTCTGATACTGAAAAATTACTTTCATTAAAGGAAAATTTATCTAAAAAAATTATTGGTCAAGATTACGCTATAAACAAATTATCAAATGCAATTCTTAGAAAAAGAGCTAATATTACCTCTTCTAAAAGACCTCCTTCATTCATATTTGTTGGTCCTACTGGCGTTGGTAAAACAGCTCTTGTTAAAGCACTAGCATATGAGCTTTTTGATAACGAAGATGCCGTAATAAAACTAGACATGTCAGAATATATGGAATCTAATTCTACTTCAAAATTAATTGGTTCTCCTCCAGGATATGTTGGATATGACGAAGCAGGGCAATTAACTGAGAAGATACGTAGAAATCCATATAGTATTGTTTTATTCGATGAAATTGAAAAAGCTCATCCAAGTGTATACAATATATTACTTCAGATATTAGACGAAGGTATTTTAACAGATTCACAAGGAAGAAGTGTATCATTTAAGCATACTATAATAGTTCTAACATCAAATCTTGGAACAAACTTTAAATCTGATGGTTATGGTTTTGCAAGTACTCATATTGAAAATGAAATGCTTGAAAATAAAACAGCTGAGGCTTTAAAAGACTTCTTTAGCCCTGAGTTCTTAAATAGAATTGATGATATTGTTACATTTAATAAATTAGATGACAAAACAATAATGAAAATATCTGAACTAATGATTAAAGAATTACAAGCCGATACAAAAACAAGAAATATTTTGTTTGAATATACACCTGATGTTGTTAAATTTATTGCTTCTAAGGGTCATAGTGATAAATTTGGTGCCAGACCATTAAGAAGAGCTATTCAAACATATATTGAAGATATACTTGCAGTTGGATTTATAAAGAATGAAATCAAAGAAAACAAAATATACACTTTAGATGTAGATAAAGAAAATGATAAGATAATAATAAAATAATTTAAGAGGGTATTTTTAACTACCCTCTTATTATTTTGCTTTATTTTACTGGTTCGCAACAATACCAATAATAATTTCCATTTTCATCTAACTTGAAAGTATGTTTAAACTTTACTAATCCATTTTCCTTATATTTATTAATTATGTCCTCATTAATATAAAGTCTTTTACTTTCTATATCAAAGTAACTTGGATCTTCAACTTCTGTACCAATTAAATCAGAATTTTTACAATATGTATAAATTTTATATTCTTTATTGTTTTCTAATGATTGCTCTGATTTGATATAATAGTCATAAATGTATACTTCTGTTCCATTTTCATTTTTATCTGCACTATCTAAAACTGTTTGATAAGTAAATCCAAATCCGCCTCCACCAGCGTATTCATGTCCATAGAAACAATCATCTTTTTTATCGTATTCAAATACAAATCCCATATTAGTTTCTATATCTTCTTTAACAATTTCTTGTTTATTTCCAAATACAGATTTTAAATAATCTTCAACATCCTTTATTTCATATTTTTGAACTTCTTTAATTATTTCTCCATAAGAGTTCATTGTTTTTTCTAATCTATCAATTAATCCTTCAGACGAAACCACTTCATATTGTTTGTTATCTCTCATATTTAAAAGTACGAAAAGCATTTTTTGATTTCCAGTTAAGCTAGCTTCAGTTGTTCTTTGATAGTTATATATTTCTTGTGCAAAATAGTTTATTGGAACTTTTCTATATAACTCTTTAATAAATTCTCCATTTATATTCAAATCCATTTCTGGCATTTCTTCCTTTGAAGTTTCACCAAATTCTTGAACTACATTTTCTTTAGGTTCTTCATATATTACTACTTCTTTATTTACTTTAAAAATATACACTAGTAACAAAACAATAGTAGCAATCATACAGCCAATTAGTATTAATAGTACTGATGTGAAAATACTTGGCTTCCTATATTCTACTACTATTTCTCTATCACCTTTTCTAGTTTTTTTATCCTTTTTTTCCACATATTTAACTTCTTTACTGGTATTTTTTATTTCTTTTGTTGTATTTGTTTTATTTGTTGTATTATTAATTTCTATATTACTTGCATTTTCTGTATTTTTTTCTTCTAATTTGTTTTCTTGGTCTAAATTCTCATTTGAATTATTTTCATCCATAATAATCCCTCCTATTATGAGATTAACATAACCCAAAACATTTTTCAACTACTAACTCTCTAAATCTTCAATAAACCTATTTAATTCTTCTCTTGAATTTATATACGTACCTCTTTTTACCATTTGTTTTAATTCATCTCGTAAATTTTCTACATTTACATCATCAATTGTCATATATATAATACTCTTATTTTCCCCTTGTATAGAATAAACATTTATTTTATTATTTTCAAGTATTACTTTAAAATGGTTAGGACAATTTTCATTAATTGTTCTAGTATATACTATTTTATTCTCACTTTCAGATTTAATAGTATATACTAATCCTTTTTCTTCTTGATATTTTTTCTCTTGTTCTTTTACTTTATCCATTGTAGTACCATATTCAGTTTTGCTAGTATTAATACTTTCTTTACATACTGAGTAATAATCTTCATAAACTATTGTAATATCATAAGTCTTAGTAGAAGCAGTTATAACCAACTCTTTACTTGGAGATAAACTATAATTTTTAGCAAATTCTAAAACACTTGAATTTTTTATTTTTATATCTCCAAATGAAGCCGTTTTAATGTATCCAAAACCAATTCCTATAAAAAGTAACACAACAAGCGCTAAACAATATAATACTTTATCTTTAATATCTGTCATATAAATCACCTATATAAATATGTTTTACATTATTTATATATAATATACATTTTAAAACTTAATTGCTCCATTTTTTTCTGTTATAAAGTATGTATAATTATATTTTTTAAATAATTCTAAAACACTATCACTTGGATGTCCATAAACAGATTTCTTAGCTGAAAAAATAGCATATTTTACATTTAATTCACTAATATAATCTTCAAGACTTGATGTATTAGAACCATGATGAGATACTTGATAAGCATATATATTTTTCAGTTTTCCTTTAATATTTAGGTAGTTATTAGACTTGATATATTTATTTAAAATATACCTCTCTGTTTTTTTAGTGCTATCTCCCATAAACAAATAATTTTTATACTTTACAGTAATTAAATATACGGTAGAATTAGCATTTAGCATATCTGAATCAACTATGTAATTATATTTGGATGGAGTTAAAATATTTATATCTATTTTTCCTATTTTTATATTATCATTTTCTAATAACTCCATTATTGCCACATTATTATTTTTTAAATTATTCTTTAAATTAGTATATTCTTCAATTTCTTTAAATGGTTTTGAATAAGCGACACATTTAATTTTTATATTGTTATCTATTAGATTTTCTATTCCATTTATATGATCCGAATGCATATGTGTTACTAAAATCATATCTATATTTTTTATATTTTTTGCTTTTAAAAAATTATTTAATGTATTTCCTGCTTTATCTTCTTTAGTTGAACCAATATCTATAACAATATCTATTGTATTATAATGTAGCAGAGCCAAATTTCCCTGACCAACATTAAAAAAAATAATATACTTTTCAAAATACATTGTAATTATATACCAATAGAAAATATATATTATGCAAAAACAATTTAGTATTCTTGCTACTTTTCTTACAATATTTCTCTTTTTCCAAAAATAAACTACTATAAATTTTTTATGCAAGTAGAAAAAAATTATAAAATAGAAACATATATAAACAAAAATATTAGGTTTAGGAAGTGAAATATTAAAATAGTTAATTTTATATATAAAATTAATTTGATATATTAATAAACAAGTTAATTTACCACATATAAATATAATTATACTATTAATAATAGGAATAAAGAATAGAATAAATAATACAAAGATAAAATACATTAACAAATTAAATGTAAAACAAATTACTACATTTGATAATATGCTAATAAAAGAAAATTTTTGAAAATAATATAATTGAAAAGGAATAATTAATATTTGAGAACTGATTGTTAGTGATATGTTAGATAAAATAGATTTGATTACTTTATTTTTAAACTTTACTTTAATATTTAGCCATGAATTTATAACACTATAAAATATATTTATACCTAAGATAGATAAAAATGAAAATATAATCCCAATATTAAACAGATAATATGGATTTATAATTAAAATTAGTAAATATGTTATAGCTAATTTTTGCTTTATAGTTAATTTAGTATTAAAAAAAGATATAATATACATCAATATTGGTCTTAATAACGAAACCTTAAACAACGAAAATATATAAAAGAATACTAGTAAGAAAATATTAAAGATACTTATTTTTTTAGTCTTAGTTATATTATTAAATACAATTAGTAAAAAAGAAATATGAGTGCCTGAAACACAAAGAATATGGCCAAGTCCAATATCTATAAATTTATTTTTTAAATCTTTATCTATATAACTATCATCTCCATACATAAGGCTCTTTATTAAATTGCTATTTTTATATTCAAGTTTTTGCTGAAGTTTTTCAGAAATATTATTTCTTAGTTTGCTTATATAAGATAATAACTTATTACTCTCTTTATTTATTTCTATTACTTTAGTACAGAATAATACAGATACAATATTATTCGAATTAAGGTATCTTTTATAATCAAACTCATAAGGATTATTATCTTTTTTAATACTATAGTTATTACATAAAATCGTTATTTTATCCCCAATTTGATAATTATTATTTGAATTATCAATATATAATAAAAAATAATTATTATCATATCTAACTCTATATACCTTTTTATCTTCTTCTATTTTTTCTATATTATATATTTCTACACTTATTTTCTTATTTTTCCATTCTTCATATTTATAATTATTTATGTACATTTTATAAATAACTCTAATTATTAATATTATCACTATTATAATTATAACTTTAATTGTATTTTTTCTCATTAATGTATATTACCATTTTGTTTTTCTAATTACAATTTTCTTATCTATTAATTTTATGTCTAATTTAATCATATACTTTACAAGGAGGTTATTTATGATAACAATTAGTTTATGCATGATTGTAAAAGATGAAGAAAAAGTCCTTAGTAGATGCTTAAGTTCTGTCAAAGACATTGCAGACGAAATAATAGTAGTAGATACTGGTTCTAAAGATAAAACAAAAGAAATAGCCTATACATTTACAGGCAAAGTATATGATTTTGAATGGGTAGATGATTTTTCTAAGGCTAGAAACTTTTCTTTTTCAAAAGCTACAAAAGATTATATATTATGGTTAGATGCAGACGATGTGATATTACAAGAAGATAAAATAAAATTTATTCAATTAAAGAACAGTTTAGATACCTCTAAAGATATAGTAATGATGAAATATAATGTTGGTTTTGATGAAAATGGAAATGTCAATTTTTCATATTATAGGGAAAGATTATTAAAAAGAAGTAAAAACTATAAATGGGAAAGCCCAATACATGAAGTTATTGTTCCAAATGGAAATTTAGAATATTCAGATATTTGTATAACACATAAAAAGGAAGACTTTAAACATTCTACAAGGAACTTAGAAATATTTGAAAAATTATTATCAAATAATATAACTCTTGATCCAAGACAATTATATTATTATTCCAGAGAATTAATGTATAATTCACAATATGAAAAGGCCATATCATATTTTAATACATTTCTTAATAATCCAAATGCTTGGATAGAAAATAAAATAAATGCTTGTATGGATTTAAGTAATTGTTATAAAGAAATTAATAATGATGAAATGCAAATCTTTTCCCTCTTTAGAACTTTTGAATATGATACTCCAAGAGCAGAAATCTGTACAAATATAGGCATATATTTTATGGAAAGAAAAAAATATGATTTAGCAATTTATTGGTTTAAACAAGCAATAAAAATCAAACCTAATTTGCAAAGTGGTGCTTTTGTACAATTAGATTATTATAATTACATTCCATATCTTAATTTATGTGTTTGTTATAATAGAATTGGAAAAAATCATTTAGCAAATAAGTACAATGAATTAGCTGGTAAATTTAAACCAGATAGTATTGCATATAAAAATAACAAAGAATATTTTAAAAATCTCAATATTTGTTAACACTTCTTGTCCTATATACATATATTATTATAGAGCTAAGTGCTCAATAAAGGAGATTTTTTATGAACAATTTTGATTTAAATAATTCAAACAATTTTGGATGCAAAAATAATTGCAATTGTAATCATAGACCTGATTGTGACCATAACACTATAATTTGTACAAAATGTGCAACTGGTGCGACTGGCCCTACAGGTCCAACAGGTCCTACTGGACCTCAAGGTATTCAAGGATTACAAGGTGTTCAAGGTCCTCAAGGAGCCACAGGTCCTCAAGGATTACAAGGTGTTCAAGGTGCAACAGGTCCTCAAGGTCCTCAAGGTATTCAAGGGGCAACTGGTGCTACCGGAGCTACCGGTGCGCAAGGTCCTCAAGGCCCTCAAGGATTAATTGGTATAACTGGTCCTACTGGAGCTACTGGTGCAACTGGTGTTACTGGTCCTACTGGACCTACTGGTGCTACTGGTACTGGTGTTACTGGTCCTACTGGTCCTACCGGCGCGACTGGTGTTACTGGTCCTACTGGTCCTACTGGTGCTACTGGTGTAACTGGTGCTACTGGACCTACTGGTGCTACTGGTACTGGTGTTACTGGTCCTACTGGTCCTACTGGTGCAACTGGAGCTACTGGTGTTACCGGCCCTACTGGACCTACTGGCGCTACCGGTACTGGCATAACTGGTCCTACTGGAGCTACCGGTGCAACTGGTGCGACCGGTGCAACTGGTCCAACTGGAGCTACTGGTGCAACTGGTGCGACTGGTGCAACTGGTGCTACTGCAACATCTGCAGCTGTAATACCTTTTGCTTCTGGTGAGCCAGTTACTCTTACTACAAACAATGAGAATACAGATGGTGTTCCAAGTTTTGTAGGATTTGGAGGCTCATCTGCTGGAAATCAAGCTTTACAACCTACTATTGATATGGCTTTAATAGATAATCATGCATTTTCTATGCCACGTAATAGTATAATTGAAAGCTTAACTGCATTTTTTTCAACAACAATTCCAACAGACTTAACAAACACTTTTGTAACAATATCTGCAAGACTATATAAATCTGATACACCAGATAATAACTTTGAAGAAATACCTGGTACTTTAATAACTCTTACACCAAGCATAAGTGGTCAAGTGCCAATTAATACAGTAGTTAAAGGAACTCTAAACAATTTAAATATTCCAGTTACTACTGAAACAAGATTGCTATTTGTATTTTCAGCAAAATCTGAAGGCGAAAGATTCCAAAATAGCATAATTGGATATGCAAGCGGTGGACTTGGTTTAAGGTCTTAATTAATTTTTTAGATGTCTAGTTTTTCTAGACATCTTTTTATTGGATTTAGGACATTATTTACACCTTACTTTCCTTGACTTTTTAAAATATTGAGTATATACTTTACTCAGTAATAATATCATTTTAATGTATAGAAAATACTAAAAGGAGGATTTTTATGATAGAAATAAGATGGCACGGCCGTGGAGGTCAAGGTGCAAAAACTGCATCACTACTTTTGGCAGATGCCGCATTCAATACTGGAAAATATATTCAAGGATTTCCTGAATATGGTCCAGAGAGAATGGGAGCACCAATAACTGCATATAACAGAATAAGTGATACTCCTATTAGAGTTCACTCAAATGTATATGAGCCAGACTATGTAGTTGTTGTAGATGACACTTTACTAGAAACTGTAGATGTTACAAATGGAATAAAAGAAAATGGAGCAATTCTTGTAAATACAAACCAAAAACCTGAACAAATTAGACAATACTTAAATGGATACAAAGGTAAAATATATACAATAGATGCTACTCAAATTAGCATGGATTGCTTAAAAGCAAATTTTCCAAATACAGCCATGCTTTCAGCAATTATTAAAATAACTGGTGTTATGACAAAGGAACAATTACTAAATGATATGAAAGAATCTTTCAAACACAAATTTGCAAGAAAGCCTGAAGTAATTGAACCAAATATGCAGGCTATTGAAAGAGCCTATGATGAAGTTACAGGAGGTAATGAATAATGGGAGAAGTTGGATTTGGCGGAAATATTTTAAAAGATGGAAATTCAGTTGAATTTAAAACTGGTTCTTGGAAAAATAGATATCCTGTTCACTCAAAAGAAAAATGTAAAAATTGTATGTTTTGTGTTGGATATTGTCCAGATGATTGTATTAAACACAAAGATGGTATATTAGAAGGAATAGATTATGACTATTGCAAAGGATGTGGAGTCTGTGCAAAAGTATGCCCATTTAAAGCAATAGAAATGAAATCTAAAGAAGAATAAGGAGGATATTATGGCTATTAGAGAAAGATTAAGTGGTAATGAAGCTGTTGCTACAGCTATGAAACAAATAAATCCAGATACTGTTGCTGCCTACCCTATTACACCTTCTACAGAAGTTCCACAATACTTTTCAAACTTTGTAGCAAATGGTGATGTTACAACAGAATTTATTGCTGTTGAAAGTGAACATAGTGCAATGAGCGCATGTATTGGCGCTTCTGCTGCTGGTGGTAGAGTTATGAGTGCAACTTCGTCTCAAGGACTTGCATATATGTTTGAAATGTTATATATAGCAGCAGGTATGAGACTTCCAATCACATTAATATGTGGAAATAGAGCATTATCTGCTCCATTAAACATCCACAATGATCATTCAGATTCTATGGGAGTAAGAGACGCTGGATTTATTCAACTATATTGTGAGAATAACCAAGAAGCTTATGACAATACTATTATGGCAGTAAAAATTGCAGAAAAAGCAAACCTACCAGTTATGGTATGTTATGATGGATTTATTACTTCTCACTCAGTTGAAAATATAATGTTAATTGAAACTGAAGATGTAAAAAAATTTATTGGAGAAAGAAAACCAACTCAATATTTGCTTGATGATGAAAGAAATATTTCTATGGGTCCAATGGACTTACAAAAATATTACTTTGAACATAGAAAGCAACTTGCAGAAGCTATGAAAGGCGCCAAAGATATAATAAAAGAAGTGTCATATGAATTCTATAAATTAACAGGTAGAAAGTATGATTTATATGAAAATTATGGAATGGATGATGCAGAAATTGGTATTGTAGTATTAAATTCAACTGCAGGAACTGCTAAAGATGCTGTTGATACTCTTAGAAAATCTGGAATTAAAGCAGGTCTATTAAAACCAAGAGTATTTAGACCTCTACCTTATAATGAAATTCCAGAAGAATTAAAAAAACTTAAAGCTCTAGCTATTATGGATAAATGTGATAGTGTAAATGGATATGCAGCACCACTATTTACAGAGCTTACATCTGCAATGTACTCTAAAGGACTAAATGTAAAAACAATAAATTACATCTATGGACTTGGTGGAGTTGATGTAAAAGTTGATGATATTATTTCAATATATAAAAAATTAAATGAAATAGCCAAGAATGGTAATGTTGATAAAACAACTTACTATTTAGGTTATGAAGATTAAGGAGGTATTACAAATGGCATATAATTTAAAAGATATGGTCGAAAAAGAATCAAGATTTGTTTCTGGACATAGAATGTGTGCTGGATGTGGTGCTCCTCCAGCAGTTAGAAATATACTTAGAGCATTAAAACCTGAAGATAATGCAGTTGTTGCATGTGCTACAGGTTGTTTAGAAGTATCAAGTTGTATTTATCCTTATACTTCTTGGAAAAATGTATCATTTATACATACTGCATTCGAATGTGCTGCTGCAACGCTTTCTGGTGCTGAAAAAACATATAATGCATTAAAAAAAGCAGGAAAAGTAACTAAAACAACAAAGTTTATTGCATTTGGTGGTGATGGTGGTACTTTAGATATTGGATTACAATCATTATCTGGTGCAATGGAAAGAGGACACAATATTACTTATGTTTGCTATGATAATGGAGCATATATGAATACTGGTACTCAACGTTCATCTTCTACTCCACATTTTGCTGATACTACAACTTCTCCAGCTGGAAAAGTTACACCAGGAAAAGCTCAAAAAAGAAAAGATTTAACTGAAATAATGGTAAAACATAATATTCCATATGTTGCTCAAACAGCAATGTTTGGAAATCTAAGTGATATATATACAAAAGCTGAAAAAGCAATATATACAGATGGACCAGCTTTTATAGCTGCATTTGCTCCTTGTCCAAGAGGATGGGGATATCCATCAGAAGATTTAGCTGAAATTGAAAAACTTGCAGTAATGACTTGTTTTTGGCCTCTTTATGAAGTTGAAAATGGAGTATATAAAATTAATTTTAAACCTGCTAAAAAATTACCTGTAACTGAATTTATTAAAACTCAAAAAAGATTTAGACATATGTTTAAACCAGGTAATGAATGGATGATTGATGAATTGCAAGCAGAAATAGATGAAAAGTGGAATTACCTTCTTATGATGGAAGAAATTACTAATAAAAAAGAAGAAAATTAAAACATAAAAAGATGTAGGAATTTAATCTACATCTTTTTTATTGTACTAGCATAGTCTATTTTATCTCCATACTTTTCTTTCAATTTATCCATAGTCTTTGTAACTTTTTCTTTTTTGACATTTTCTAAATTCTTAATTTTATTTTCATTAAGAATAGAAAACATATCTATTTGTTCTTCGTCGTCCTCTCTCTTAAGACCAGAAACTCCTACACAAATGTATCTAATTGCTATGCCATTTATATAGTTATCTCTTAAAAGTTCAATTACGTTTTTTGATATTATTTCATAATAATTTGTATATTCTATCTTCTTTTGTCTTGAATTAGATATAAAATTAGAATCCTTTAAAATGATTGATACTATATTGGCTTTCATATTATTTTTTCGAAGTAAAAAAGCTACTTTACTTGAAAGCTTTAAAAATTCTTTTTCTAATATAAATACATCTGATATATCTGATTCAAAAGTTATGCCTTTACTAATGCTCTTTCTCTCATCTTTTTCATAGTAATATTTGACAGGCTCATTGTCTATACCATTAGCATAATTATGAATTTGTTCACCTAATTTTCCAAGGTGTTTTATAACTCTATATTTATTACTAAGTGCTAAATCTCCTATTGTTTTTATTCCCATCTTTTTAAGTTTTTCATTTGTATTTTTTCCAACATATAAAAGCATATTTACTGGCAAATTATATATTTTCTCTTTATATGAATTAAAGTCTAAAACTGTTATTGCATCTGGCTTTTTCAAGTCACTTCCAAGTTTTGCAAGAGATTTCGTAAACGATACTCCAACAGAAATTGTAAGATTAAATCTAGATTTAATTTCTTCTTTAATTTTATATGCAATTTGATATGGTGTTCCAAATATTTTTGTGCTCTCTGTAACATCTAAAAACGATTCATCTATTCCAAACTTTTCTACTCTATCTGTATATTTTCTATAAACTTCATTTACTAATTTCGAATATTTTTCATATTCTTCAAAGTGTGGTTTTACAAGAACTAAATTAGGGCATTTTTTTAGAGCTGAGTATACAGTTTCAGGCGTATATACTCCGTATTTTTTTGCTATCTGATTTTTTGCAAGTATTATTCCGTGTCTCTTATTTGGATCTCCAGATACAGCCATTGGTACACTTCTTAGTTCTGGTTTACTTAGCATTTCTACAGATGCAAAGAAATTATTTAAATCACAATGAAGTATTGCTCTCATTTCTATTCACCACCAAAGTTATTATATAATATAAACATTTGTTTGTAAATGTTTTTTAAAGTATTTTTAATTTAAGTTTAAATCCTCAAATCTACTATTTATTTGCATAAAAAAATAATAGATTATTAATCTATTATTTAAATTTCATTTAGAATTTTATACCTAACATTATCATTAATTGTATAAACTTCCTTATTATATAAATCTAATTTCCTTATTCTTTGTGAAGTTCTAACAATATCTTTTCTATCTTCATCAAGTCTATACTTAAAACAATACTCTGTTACTCCACCATCTTTTATGAATTCTTGAAAATTATCATATTTTTTATTTTTATCTTTGGTATTTATGAACTCAATAATATGTACTTTAAATACTCTTACATTTTTCTTCATAAAAAATCACTCCTTCTAGATAATTATACCTTTAAGCCAAAATATTTAATGCATTAGTATTATAGCATTATTTTTATGTAAAGTCAAATATAGAGCAGTTGTTAACTGCTCTATATTTCAATATGATATAAACTATCTAGACAATTTGAAATATCTTTTAAAAACATTTCATTTTTTTCCTTAGAATTAAAATATGAATATACTAAAATATTATCTTGTTCGTCAAAATACTTAATCTTACTAATTCTTATAATTACTTTCACATCTTCTTTAAAAAAATCTTTTTCTATTATATCATTACGATTAGGTTTACTAAATATTCTTAAAAGCTCTACTTTTGAAATATTAAAAGAATTATCTTCACACTTTGAAATTATCTCTTCTAGTTGAAAAAGAATTTCTTTTAATCGATTTAATATTCTATCATCATGTATAATAGTATCTCTGTATGCATAGATATTAACTTCATTTGGAGTTATAACTATCTCATATTTTATTCCGTTCTAAATATCTGTCTAGTACTATTAACGCTCTTTCTCTTTTTTTGTTAAATACTTGGCAAGAGTTAAACATCATAAGTTCTCTATATGAATTGATACATTCAGAAATAAATTTTTCTGAAAACTCTTCTTCATGAAACTGTATTTTTAGATTAACTCTGTTTAAATCTAATTCTTCCATACACAAAACCTCCTTATAAAAAATATTTTATTAAGTTAAAGATTTTTATGTATAAAGATTATACCACTTTTACTTTATTATAGCAAAGAAAAAGTCACATTTTATTGTGACTTTTTAATTTTTTTACTTTAGTTTCATAGAAACTACTTTAGATATACCATATTCTTGCATTGTGACACCGTATACTGAAGAAGCAACTTCCATTGTTCCCTTTCTATGAGTAATCACAATAAATTGATTTTTCTTAGAATACTCTTTTATATACTCTGCAAATCTATGTACATTTACATCATCAAGTGCAGCTTCAATCTCATCCAATATACAAAATGGTGGTGACTTAATTTGTAATATTGCAAATAGTAAAGCTGTGGCAGTAAGAGCTCTTTCTCCTCCTGAAAGTAGTGACATACTCTGCAATTTCTTTCCTGGTGGTTGTACTTCTATTTCTATTCCACTATTTAATACATCATTTTCATCAGAAAGCTTAAGTTCTGCTTTTCCTCCACCAAATAATTTCTTAAACGTATTATTAAAGTTCTCTGTTATGATCTTAAAATTCTTTGTAAATTGTTGCTTCATAATACTTGTCATATTTGAAATTAGATTTTCAAGTTTTTTCTTAGTCTCTTCTAAGTCATTTTTTTGGTTAGTAATAAAATCATATCTCTCTTTTGTTTTTTGATATTCTTCTATTGAACTAATATTTACTTCTCCTAATTCTTTAATCTCTTTTCTAAGTTTATTTGCATCTTTTTCAACCTGTTTAACGTTAATCTCATCATCTTCTTTAATTAATGCTTTTGAACTAGAAATAGTAAGCTCATAATCTTCCCACATTTTATTTTTTAAGTTAGTAAGTTCCATTTCAAACTTAATCTTCTTAGATTCAACTTTAGACTTTTCTTCTTTTATACTATTTAAAGTATTTAAAGTGTTAACTATGCTTGCGTCTAATTGTTCCATATCTTGTTCAAACTTTAATTTTTCTTCTTTTAAAGCATTAGTATTTGTCTGATATTCTTCTTTGATTTTTGAACTATTTTCAATTGTTTCCTTGGTAACTAATATTTCACTATTATATTCTTCTATCTGAGCTTTAATTTTTTCTATCTCATCTTTTTTCTTTTCTATTGAAGACTCAAAATTAACTATATCATTTTCTATTTTCTCTTTCATTTCATCTATAGACGAAACAGTTTCATCAAAAGAAGAAAGCGATACTTTTAAGTTTACAACATCCTCATTTAAAATATCTATTTCTTTTTGCTTTTCTCTATTAAACCTAGTATATTCATCTATTTCTTCTTGTTCTTTAGAATTTTGTACATCAATATTAAATATCTCTTGATTATTACTCTCAATTGTATTTTTCATATTTTCAATATTAGTATTGATTTGATCTAAACTCAATACAAAATTCTGCTTTTGATTCTCAATTTTTTCAATCTCTTTTTTAATATTTTCTCTTTTTTCTGTAAGTGTTGCTATGTCAATAACAAGAGATTCTTTGTTTGGAGTAATCTCGTCTAAATTTCTTTTTAAATTTTCTTTATTATTATCTAACTCTTGTATTTTTGATTTTATATTATCTAACTCTATTTGTTTATTATTTACTATTTTTTCAAGCTCAGCAATTTTTTCTTTTCTACCAATTACTCCACCACTTCTAGAAGCACTTTTTCCTCCAGTTATACTACCTGTTTGTGCTATGAGCTCTCCTGATAAGGTAACTATTCTTAATGAGTTTTTTAATTTTTTAGATAAAGAAATAGCATTATCTATATTATCTACAACAACAGTATTAGCTAATGCTAATTTTATTGCATTTTCGTATTTTTTATCATAAGATACTAAATCATAGGCAATTCCTATTACTCCATCATTTTTTAATACTTTAGTATTAACATCTGAAACATTACTTAAGTTGTCAAGTGGTAAAAAAGTTACTCTTCCAAGCGAATTATTGTTTAAATATGTAATTAAATTTTTAGCAATTATTTCATCTTCTACAACTATATTTTGAATAAATCCGCCTAATGCAATTTCTATTGCATATTCATACTTTTCATCTGTAGATATTAAGTTTGCAATAGTTCCATGAACCTTAGAATTAGATTTTGCATACTCAAGAATACTTTTTACAGATTTGCTATATCCTTCATTTTCATTTTCTAAATTAATATAATAATTATACTTAGCTTTAGTTGTCATTAAATCTTGATTTATATTAATTTTCTGCTCATCTAATGAGTCAATATCCTTTTGGATATTTTGTATTTTTTCTTCAATGCTAGCTGCATTTTCGTTCACTTCACTTAATTCTTTATTTTTATTTCCTATATTTTGTCCTATTTCATTAAGTTCAAAATTTAAGTTATCTTTTAAAGATATATTCTTTTCATTTTGTCTTTTCTTATCTTCTAATTGCTTTTCTTCTGCTTCTATTGTTGCACTAATACTACTATTTTCATTTTTTAAATCAAACTTTCTATCGTTGTTCTTATCTATAATCTTTTTTAATTCTTCAATTTGCATTCCTTTTTCATCAAGAGTAGCAACAATACTAGATAACTCTTGCTCTTTTTGTGCAAGTTCTTCTTCAAATTTTTTCTTATTTTGAAATACATTTTCACGTTTTTGTATTCTCTTTTCAATTTCCTCTTTAAGCAATACTATTTTTTCATTATCTTCTGTAATCTCATTATTAAGCCTAATAGTGTTAGCATTTGCAGCATTAACATTTGCATCTAAAAGAGAAATTTTTGAATTCAATTTTTCTTTTTCATTTTCAACTTGGAAAAATTTCTCTCTTAAATTATCTATCTTATCTGATAAAATCTGTATTTGAGCCTTTAATTCAATTTTTTTATTTTCATTTTCCTTAGATAAATCATCTTGTTTTTCAATATCTGCTTGAAGAGTATTAAGTACGTCTTCTATTTTTTCTATATTTGAAGCATTATTATCTACACTATTTATGAAAAGCTTTACATCTAAAATCTTTAGCTCATCTCTTAACTTTAAAAACTT
The DNA here is from genome assembly GCA_051886195.1 of Clostridia bacterium. GTDB lineage: Bacteria > Bacillota > Clostridia > TANB77 > CAG-465 > CAG-465. Next base: position 21,037 of record JBJEXW010000016.1, on the reverse strand, counting down.
TTTAGCTGTTTCAGCCTTTTTCTCTAAAGGTCCAATAGTATTTTCTATTTCACCAATTACATCACTAACTCTTTGCAATGTAATTTCAGTATTTTCTAATTTTCTGGTTGCTTCTTCTTTTCTAGTTCTATATTTAACTATTCCTGCGGCTTCTTCAAATATGTGTCTTCTTTCTTCTGATTTATTAGATAACAGCTCATCTACTTTTCCTTGAGAAATTATACTATAACCATCTTTACCTAAACCAGTATCCATAAATATAGCTTGTATATCTTTTAGTCTACATTCATTTCCGTTTATTAAATAATTGCTTTCTCCACTTCTATATACTCTTCTTGTAACAATTACTTCATTATAATCTATTGGTAAAGTTCCATCCGAATTATCTAAATACATTGATACTTCAGCAAATCCAACTTTTTTTCTTGCCTCAGTACCTGCAAATATTACATCTTCCATTTTTGTTCCACGAAGATTTTTGGCACTTTGTTCTCCAATAACCCATCTGATTGCATCAGATATGTTACTTTTTCCACTACCATTTGGTCCAACTATTGTTGTAATACCATCTAAAAATAATATTTCTGTCTTATCTGCAAAAGATTTAAATCCTTGTATTTCTAGTTTTTTTAATTGCATATATATCCCCTTCTAATATCCTAAATTATATTATATTTACTCACTTTTTGCAACTTTTTACATTTTTTTAAAATTATTTTTTAATTTTTGTTGATTATGTTAACCAATTATGATATAATGTTAGTAGATGATTCTTAAAAGTTAAGGACAATTGTCCGCAGCATTAAAAATAGTAAACAATTGTCTGCACTAAAGAGTCCAAATAAAAATAAGGAGGTTTCGATATGAAACAAATTTTAAAAGAAAAAAAAGAAAATTTATTTGGAGGTAAAGTAAAGAAATATTTGACTCGGAATATATAATGATTCCGATGAGATTAATGGTTTAATGAATTTTGAAGAATTCATTAGATTAGTTTCTAAAAGATTTACTGAAGAGGAAGTCTTCAAAACTAGAATATATGACTTTATAGATTTAGCAATAGAGTATGCATATAAAGTTGAAAGCTTTGGAGAAGAATCTGAGGATGTTGAAATAAAATATAGTAATTGTTACAATTACTAATTGAATAAGAGACTCGAATATGAGTCTCTTTTTATTTTTATTTTCTTGACTTTACATAATTATAATGGTATAATACTCCCAGCAGAAATATTTTTTATCCTTAATTGATTAAAAAGGAGGTTTATATGATAAACAATTGTAAAAATGATGGTGGGAAAATCCCTTCGTTTGGAGGAGCAAATAAAAGAAATTTATTTAATTTAGATTTGGAAGATTTATTAGATGATGAATGTGAACAAATAATATTGTCTCCTGAATTATTTAATGCTTTTATTACCAGCTCGAAAAATAAGAAAAACTTTAATAAGGATGATATACGTAAATTATTTAAATATGTGATTTATTTATACAATGATACAATACAAACTACAGAAATGTACGGCAATTTAACATATTTAAAGAAAATATCTAATTTATTAGATTATTTAGGTACATCCAATATTATGGAGCTTTCAATTGATCAATTAAACATATTATTAGATATAAATGATGGGGAATCTATACAAAAAGCATATAGAACAATAAAGAAAAATAGACATAATTTAACAGAAAGAGAATTCAAATTATTTAACGATATGTTAAAGAATACAAAGAGTGAGAAAATAGATACTAAAGAAGCTAAAAATGTATATAATTATCTCTTAACTTTATATAATACTAACACAATATTACAAGATAATATAAATTACATTGACTACTTAGAAACGTTTTCTAAACTTAGTATGAAAGCCATTTTATCTATGAGAATGTGTGATATACTAGAAATATTTAACATACATAATATAAATTATGAAAATATTAATGAAGAAAAAAAATTAATAAATGATTTAACTGTGACAAATATTGGGTTGAATACACTTTAATATATATATAATTTTGTTAAATCAATCAAGGAGAAAAATATTCTGCAAATTAGGGGGTTAATAAAAAAAATCAAGAGTGCAAATTTTGCACTCTTTTATTTTTACATTACTCCAAACTTTCTAGTTGATGCTCTAAATGTCTGATTACATAGTTTACACCAAACCTTATATTCTTGTAATTTTTTATTTATTATCTCCATATGATATTCTGTATCAGATAATTTTATTATTCTTACTATATCATTTTCTTCATACATAACATTACTTAACATGTCACTTAGAAATGTTAAATATGATTGTCTTGGTTTATATGTAATTTTTGCATCTTTATCTGTATACTTTTCATTTGTTTTTGCATTTACTATTTCTAAAGAAATATGCTTTACTTTACAAACAGAACCATTTACCTCTTCACTTTCGGCTTCATCAAGTCCAAAAAATTCAGGTATCATTGTTCTTACATGATTTGGTACTCGTATAGCATCATCTTCTTTTGAATTTTTAGCTGCTGTTTCAAAAATTAAATTAGTAACGTTATTTAAATTTACTTTTTTAACTTTTACAACGTTGTCATTCTCTTCTTCGTCGATTGCTTTTTTACTTTTTTTCTTTTTTGTTCCAGAACTTTGTACATCCAATTTTACATCAGCCTTAGAAAATAACATATCATTTATATCTAAAGTTTGATTAAAGTCTATCTCATCATTTTCCATAGATGCCTCATATAACTCATTATTTTTGTCTATTTCATCCTTACTTTCTTCTTTTTGCTTAGTTTCTTCATATTCTTCTAAATCTTTTGGCAAAGTTATTTTGTCTTCTTCATAATCTATAGCAATGTCCTCTTTAGATTTTCTTTCTTCCATTTTTTCAGGAATTTCTATATCTATTGATATATTTGATAAATCTATTTTTGGTATTTCTATATCCTTTTTAAATACATCGTCAATTTCTTCTTTACTCAATTCTTCTTTTTTAACTTCTTCTTTATTAGATTTCTTTCCTAGTAATTCAGATATACTCATAACACTATGATTATATTGTCTAGTTGAAAATATCTCTTTATTCTCAACTAGTTTTTCTATTTTTTCCTTATCTAACTTACTAAATCCATTTCCATCTACTATTTTTTGCAATTCTTTAATTTGTGCTTTATATTCTTGTTTATCTTTTGAATCTTTTAGGTCATAAGTTATTTTAGTATATAATGATAAATCTGTTTGAATTCCACTTTCAGATATATTTGAACCACTTACATATACATCAGCTCTATCTGTATATTCGAAGATACAAATATTAGATACAAACTCATTTAGATCATTATTTGAATAATAATATACATCGTCTGCATACTCTAATAGACCTTCTAGCATATTTCTTGTGGTAGTTTTTTTATCTATTCCAATGGCAAAAAACAATTTCGTCTTTATGTCTATTAAGTCTTCTTCTATTATCTTATATCCTGTCTCTTTAAAATTACCAATAAAAAAATATGCTTTTTTAGCATTTTCCTCTAAACTTTTAGAAATAGCACTGGCTAATGTATTTTCATTTTCTTTTTGCATTATTATATTTACTTGCATAATAACTTACCTCTCTCTTATATTGATTACTAATATGATATAATAAAATATAAAAAAAGTAAAGACTTTATTATTTAAAGTCTTTATATTTTGAAGATTTTCCAAGTCCTGGTAGAGTCATAATATTTCCTGCATAAGCAACAATAAATCCTGCTCCTGCATTTATTTTTATATCTCTTATTGTTATAGTAAAATCTGTTGGTCTTCCTAAAATTTTTGCATTATCTGTTAAAGATGCTGGAGTTTTAGCAATACATACTGGAAGATTACTATATCCATACTCTACTGCTTTTTTAATATTTTCTTTTGCATTATCTAAAAATTCAACGCCTGAGGCACCATAAATATCTTTGCATATTTTTTCTACTTTTTCTTCAATAGATAAATTAAAATCATAAAGTGGTGTATAATTTGCCTCTTTAGTATTTAAAATTTCTACTACTTTATTTGCAAGTTCTACAGTCCCTTCTGAACCTTTTTCATAAGCTTCAGATATCTCAACTGGTACGTCATATTTTAATGCATATTTTCTAATAAATTCAATTTCTTCTTTGTCGTCTGTATCAAATTTATTTATACATACCATTACAGGAACATTATATTTTTTCATATTTTCAATATGTTTTCCTAAGTTTACTATCCCCTTTTCTAAGTAGTTCATATTTTTTTGCTTTATATCTTCTATAGGCATATATCCATTGTATTTAAGTGCCTTTACAGTTGCAACTATTATGCTTAAATCTGGTTTAAGTCCAGCTTTTCTACACTTTATATCCATGAATTTCTCAGCACCTAAATCCGAACCAAATCCAGCTTCAACAACACAATAATCTGAAAGCTTTAGTCCAAGTTTTGTTGCGACTATTGAGTTACATCCATGTGCAATATTTGCAAAAGGTCCTAAATGTACAATACAAGGAGTTTCTTCTACTGTCTGAACTAAGTTTGGCTTTAATACATTTTTAAGTAATGCCATCATCGCACCTACAACTTCAAGTTCTCTTGCATATACTGGTTTTCCTTCCGTATTATATGCTACTAAAATATTTCCTAGCATATTTCTTAAGTCATCATAATCACTAGCTAGACAACAAATAGCCATTATTTCACTTGCAACAGTTATTTCAAATCCTGTATCATATGAAACTTTTTTCCCATTAATAGTAATATCTCTTAACGACCTATCGTTCATATCCAATACTCTCTTTATTACTATATTGTTTACATCTATATTTAATTCATTTCCACTATATATATGATTATCTATTACTGCACAAAGTAAATTATTAGCACTAGTTATAGCATGAAAATCTCCTGTAAAATGTAAGTTAATATCTTCTTGTGGCTCAATTGTAGATTTTCCTCCACCAATTGCTCCACCTTTTATTCCAAAAACGGGTCCAAGAGAAGGTTCTCTTAATACTACTATACTATTCTTCCCTATTCTATTTAGTCCCATTGAAAGACCTATTGATTGAGTTGTCTTTCCTTCTCCAAATGGAGTTGGATTAATAGAAGTCATAAGTATTAATTTTCCGTCTTTTCTATCTAATATTTTTTCATAATATTTATCTGATATTTTAGCTTTATCCTTGCCATAACACTCAATATAATCCTCTGGTATATTTAATTTCTGGCTTATTTCTAGTATATTTTTCATTTTAATATACCTCCTTACATCAATTTGTATTTTACCATATATTAACTTACAATTCAATTTAATTATATATAAAGTGCTTAAAAAAAGAAAGTAAAAACATCTTTGATGCCTACCTTCATTTTTAAAATATTATATATTTAATTAATCTTATTATATATTGCAACATTAATTCCTTTTATTCCTTTTCTAAGTCCTGCTATTCCACATACAATTGCTATAAAAGATATTGAATTATTGTACTTTAGTAAAGTCAACGCAAGAGTGCTAATTTCATGCATTTTTCACTTTTATTATATTTATTATATTATAGTTTTTTCTTTATTTTAGTTACATAAACATCTATAATAATTGTTTCTTTTTCAGTTATAACTCTTTCTAAATAAAAAAGTCATATAATTCAAATATATATGAATTATATGACTAATTTTTTTGGCTGGGCTAGCTGGATTCGAACCAGCGCATGTCGGGGTCAGAGTCCGATGCCTTACCGCTTGGCGATAGCCCAATTTACAAATCTAATTCTATCACAACTCCATGCTTTATGCAAGAAAAAATATAAAACAAGGTTAATATTAACCCTGTTTTTTATTTTTATCATAATTTAATATAGTTGATTTTTTCATTATCGAATATACAATTATACTAACAACAAATCCAATTAACCAACCACCTATTATATCTCCTGCATAATGCACACCTAAATATATTCTTGTAAATCCTATAGCTAAAATAAGTGATGTCAATATTGCATATATGCTATATTTTAATTTAGTATTATTAATTAACTTATACGCATAAATAATTAAAATAGAATAAAGTGCCATATTTACCATAGCATGTCCTGATGGAAAACTATAGAAAGACTCACTAACAAGCCTTAAAATATTAGGTCTTTCTCTTGCAAATAACTGTTTTAAAATAATATTTAGAAAAAAAGATGATGTTACAGCAAGAGTAACAGGAATAGCAACTCTATTTCTTAATTTAGGTATAGCAAATATAATTGCACATACACACATTATTCCTATCGGTCCACCAATATTAGTAATTATTATTAATATTGTCGTTAAAAAATCTGACATATGTTCTGTTGCTTCACTATATATCCACGATTCAAAACCATATAAATAATCTGCTTTAATAGCTATAGAAAGAATAATAAAGAGTATAATTGCGCAAATAATTAAAAATAAATTTTTCTTACTCATTATTTCCTCCATTTTCTACATTCCCTTATGAATTCTGTCTATTATCATATGAATTAATAACCAAATTGTTAATACAATCGCAGTTGCAATATATATATTTCTTAATGTTATACTATTTACCATGCTAGCTCCAAGAAGTAATGCAGCATCTAAAATTCCTATTACAACTTGATGAAGCATATCTTCAAGTTTATCTACTTGTTTATCCGAATTAGTCATCTCGATATCAAATTTAGTTTCACCTTTATTTATATCAGTAATTAAATTTAATAATTCATTTGGAATTTTAGGAAGAGTGTTGCCAGCATTTATAATATTCCTACCTGTTTTTAATATTGCGTCCTTAGATAATATTTCGACTATGCTTTCTTCTTTAATTTTATTTGTTAATACATTAAACAAATTGATATTAGGAGAAATTGATTCAAGAGTTCCCTCAATTACACAAATTCCTCTAACTAGCATAGTAATATTTTTATTAAGTCTTATATTATTATCTTTTAGCATAGCAAACATACTATTAATAAATTCTATAGTATCAATATCCTTTATATCTGTGCTTGCACTTTTTTCAATTATATTTTGAATCTCTGTTCTGAGTTTTATATGATCTACTTCTCCATAAGTAGTTGACATATTAAGTAGTATTCTTTCAATTTCATATATATCATTTCTTACTATAGCTTTCATACATGATTTAAGTAAATCTTTATTTCTATTACTAAGTCTTCCCATCATACCTAAATCTAAAAAAACTATCTTTCCATCCCTAATAACTATATTATCCGGATGTGGATCTGCATGATAGAATCCATCATCTATTGCTTGCTTAATGTAATTATTTGCAAGTTTTAATCCAATTTCTTGTAAATCATATCCTTCTTCTTTTATCTTAGATATATTATTTAGTTTTATTCCATCTATATACTCCATTACAAGAGTTTTTTTAGTTACTAAATTTCCATATACTATTGGTGAGCCAATATAATTTATATCCTTGTTATTTTCTCTAAATTCCTCTAAATGACTAGCTTCTATTTCAAAATTCATCTCTTCTTTTGCAAGGCTAAACATCTCGTCAATAACTTCATTTAAATCCATAACTTTAAATATACTATTCAAATGTAGAATATTTATTGCTTTCTTTAATAATTTTACATCAGTTAACATAGTCTCATAAATATTATTTCTTTGAACTTTAACAACAACATTTTCACCTGTTTTTAACTTTGCTCTATGTACTTGAGCAATTGAAGCAGAACCTAAATAATTCGTATCTATGAATTCAAATATATCATCTATATTTCCATATTGTTCCTCTAGTATTTCCTTTACATCAATAAAACTCATCGGATTTACATCTGATCTAAGCTTAGCTAACTCATCACAATATTCTTTTGGAATAATATCATACCTATTAGACATTATTTGTCCTATTTTAATAAATGTAGGACCTAATTTTGAGATAATATCATATAACTTTTCTGGTGTTACTCCAGACAAAATATTGCTTTCTTTTAATATAGATATTATCTCCTTTAGTCTTTCTTTTTCATTCATATTTCTATCAACCTTTTATTTTTTTATTATTCTTTATCTTCTTTCTTTTCTTCTGATTTAGATTTCTTTAGTAATTTTTCAAGTTCTTTCTTATCTTCTTCACTCATATTGTTTATTATTTCAACTAAGTCTTCCTTAGTAGTAGGTGAAACTTCTACAGTAACATTTTCTTTTATTTTTTCTTTAAGCTCTCTTTTTAATTCTTCATTTTTTATGCTACCTTCTTTATATAATGCTTCTCCTTTTTCAAGTAATTCCTTTTTTAATTCAAGAGCTTTTTCTCCTGTCAAGGAAATAGCTCCAAGTCCCATTAATAATATATTTTTTAATTCATCTTTCATTTTATATCATCCACCTTTCAATACAATTATATCATTTAGATTAGTAAAAATAAACAGAATATACTTAATTTAACGATTATTTAAGTATATTCTGCTTAACTTTATACTAATTTACATCTTTTATTTTCTTGGCCAAGTATAAAAATGGTGTATCACAAATTGCTACTATTATCTCAATTATACAAGTACTTATTGCAATAAAAAACAGTTCTTTAAATGGATAAATTCCAACAAAAGCAAAAAAAACAAATAAAAAGTTTTCCGAGCAATTACATATTATAGTTGATATATTATTTCTAATCCACATCTTCTTTCCATTAAATTTCTTTAATAATATATCATACAATTTTACATCTGTTATATTAGCTATAAAACACATTACTATACTAGATATACACACTCTAGGAGCAATTCCAAATAATTGCTTCATAGCACTATTTATTGTGTCTATTTCATTAGGTTTAAATAATATAGTTATTTGACTCAATATAATATAGCTAATTATTGCAAATAAAGAAATATATACTCCTCTTTTTCCTTCTTTTACGCCATAACATTCGGTTAAAATATCTGTTACTAAAAAATTAGATGAAAATAATACATTTCCCAGAGTTGCACTTATACCTAAAATATTTATACTTTTAGTTACCTGAATATTTGCAATTATCGATGCTATTGCTATCCAGATAAACAAACCATTTTTTCCAAATAACTTTTTAGATAATAATATTAAACCAAATACAATTATCATTTCAAATAAAAATAGTATTTCATTCATTTTAGCCTCCTAGTTTTTTATAGTGGGATGGAATTTCGAACCACTGAAAAATAAGTATAATCACCATTAAATTTGGTGATTATACTTATTCTACTCTTTATCCTCTAAATTATCAAGGCCATACTCTAACAATTCATTGAAAACGCTATTAAATGTTCTGTTAGTTCTGTTTGCAATTTCAGCAATTTTTTCATGTTGTTCTGCTGTTAATTTTATTGTTTTTACAACTAAATTTCTCTTCTCTTCCATATAAACTTTCACCTTCCATATCAAGTATATTAACCTTATGTACAAAATAAGTATAACATATTTTTTCATAAAGTAAATATTTTTGGTAAAATTTTCCATATTTTGTGTTCATTTTTGTGTACTTAATTATAAAAAAGAATATCTTTGTAAAAAAGTGTATTTTATTATTAACATAAAAAAAACACTAGCTAATTTTCATAGCTAATGCTTTTAATATTCTATAAATTAAAATAATTTATATTACTTGGCTGGGCTGGCTGGATTCGAACCAGCGCATGCTAGAGTCAAAGTCTAGTGCCTTACCGCTTGGCGACAGCCCAATGTTTAAAAAGTACTGGGGTGAATAGTGGGACTTGAACCCACGACATCCAGTGCCACAAACTGGCGCTCTACCAACTGAACTATATCCACCATTCAGGTACTTTTCAATTATAATATCTTTTTTATCATTTGTCAATATTTTATGCAAAAATTTATTAAAAATACCTAGTATTCAACAACTATTTTATAAATTGGGCCAAATGGTGAGAATTTTTTCTCATATTCTGTTTCTATATTAAAGATATCTGTTTTATGAAGATCTAAATATACCTCTATAAATTTTAGTCCATAATTTTGCATACTTACAAGACTATATTCAAATAATCCTCTATTATCAGTTTTAAATTCTATTTGTCCATTTAATTTTAATATCTTTTTATATTCATCTAAAAATTTAGGACTTGTTAATCTTCTTTTAGCATGTTTTTTCTTAGGCCATGGATCACTAAAATTCAAATATATTTTTTCTATTTGATGCTCTAAAAATATATTTGAAAGCTCAATAGCATCAACAGACATAAAATATAAATTTTCTAATTTAATGTTATTCTCATCTTCATATCTCTTTAATTTTTTTACTGCAAGTGCTAAGACTGGTGGTGACAATTCTATACCAATGTATATATTATCTTTATCTAATTCAGATAATTTAGTTATAAAATCACCTTTTCCCATTCCTATTTCTAAATAAATTTTCTTTCCTTTATTATTTGATATAATTTTTTGTATTGTTTCCTTATCCTTTATATATCTATCAAATTCATTCATTTGTTCAATAGCTTTCGGATTAAATCTGGTTCTCATTGTTCCTCCCTAAATTCTAGCAATTAAAACTCCAACAAACTGAATAACAAAAGCAACTGCTCCTAATAAAATAAAATTTAAGTATGGTATTTTTATATTACATTCTTCAATTTTCTTAGCTTTTTCCTCTTTTTTCTTTGTTATTTCTTCAAGCTTCTTTTCATCTTTTCTTATTTCATAAAGTTGCAATTTAATGTCATCCATTCCAAAATCAGAATGATGATAATATTTATTTTTCTTAGTACTTAATCTACAAAAATATATTCCTATTGCAACACAAAGTGATATTCCTATCATTTGTATTATTCCACCTATAAAAGATGTAAATAAGAAACTATTACCAAGTGCATAACTTATTCCTAAGCCATTTACAGACATAATAGCTTGTGCTACACCAATAACAGATAAAAAGCAATAAGGAGTAATTCCTGCTATTATAATGACTAAGTCAAGTAATGCATTTTCTTTTAATGTATCAACAAATCCTTGCGCAACTGTACCTTCACTTAAAGTATAGTTTCCCGCTCTTATTGCTGAAAAAGTTGTATAAAAAGATATAACAAAAAGTATAACTGTAATTATTAATAAAATTATGTGCATTTTTTTTATTTTTTGATTATAGAAATCTAATAGTTCCATTTTTACATCTTTGTTACCCTTAATATTTACTTTAAACTTTGTCTCACCTTTTGTTTTATTGGAATTTATGTTTTTTTGAACCTTATTATCCATATTACCACCCCTTTATAATATTTCAAAGTCAATCTGTTTTGTTAAAACATCAGACTTTATTAACTTTGCTCTAACTTTATCTCCTATCTTATATCTTTTTGAAGTATTTTTTCCAATTAACATTCTTGTGCTTTCATCATATAAATAATAATCTCCTGGTATATCATTAAATGAAACAAATCCTTCTATTGTATTTTCAAGTCTAATAAATATTCCAAAAGAAGTAATTGAGCATACTGTTGCATCAAATTCTTCACCTAAATATTTCTTCATATACATAGCAGAATATAAACTATCAAAATCCCTTTCAATTTTTGTAGAATTTTTCTCCATTTCTGATGAGCTTTTAGCATATTCTTCTGCCTGTTTTTCATACCTAATAAGTTCATTTTGTTTAAACATATAATTATTATCTAAAGATTTTGAAATTATCCTATGAATAAATAAATCTGGATATCTTCTTATTGGTGATGTGAAGTGACAATAATATTTAGCATTAAGCCCAAAATGTCCTAAACATTCATTACTATATTTTGCCAATTTTAATGATCTTAACATATATGTAGAAATAATATCCTTATCTTCTTCATTTTCAAATTTATTTAATATATCTGATAAAGCTTTAGGATGTACATCTTTTATTCCCTTTATTCTTAACTTGTAATTAGATAAAATTAAATTCAAATCTCTCAGCTTTTCTTCATCAGGCTTTTCATGAATACGATAAATAAATGGCAATTCTAAATAATAATATTTTTCTGCAATTACCATATTTGTTATTAACATGAATTCTTCAATTATTTGATTTGCAAAAGTTATAGGATATGGCTCTATCTTGACAACATCTTCATTTTCATCTAACACTATATGAGTTTCTGGTATATTAAAATTAATACATCCTTCCTTTGTTCTCTTCTCATTTAATATTTTAGCTAATTCTTCCATTAAAAGCAAGTCTTCTTTGTACATTCCATATTCTTTTATTAATTCTTCATCTTCCTGGTTAGTTATAACTTTATATACCTTATCGTATGACATTTTTTTAGTTACTTTTATTAAAGCTTTAAAAACTTCTGAGCTGATTACCTCACCATTCTTTGAAAATAATATATCTACTGCTAAAGAAAGTCTTTCTTCACCAGCATTTAAACTGCAAATACCATTAGATAATTGTTTTGGTAACATTGGTATTACTTTTCCTGGAATATATATACTTGTTCCTCTAGCTATTGCCTCTTTATTTAAAGCTGTTTTCTCTTTCACATAATGACTAACGTCAGCTATATAAACAGATAACAAATATTCACCATTATTATTTTTTTTAACTGAAACTGCATCGTCTAAATCTTTAGCATCTTCAGCATCTATTGTAAAAATTCTTTCTTTTGTCCTGTCAATTCTACCTATTTTCTCTTCTTCTAAGACCTTTTGAGGAATATCTTTTAGTTCTCTATTTATTTCTTCATTAAAATTCTCCATAATATCTAATCCGTAAGATACATATAATGATTTTGCATTAATATGCGAATCTTTAGAGTCACCAATTATACTTTCTATTTTACCTTCAGCTTTATTATTCTCTGTAGGATACCTTACTATTGCCACTTGTACCACTTGACCATCTTTATAATTTTGAGAATTTTTCTTAGAAATATATATATCTTCAATTGAATCATCCATTGGTATTACAAATCCAAAATTTCTTGACTTTGTAAATTTTCCAATGATATTTTTAGTATTTCGTTTTAATATTTTTACGACTTTTCCTTCTCTGCTCTTTCCTCTAGATTCTATAACTTCTACTAAAATATCGTCATTATTCATTGCACCATTTATATTCTTTTTAGATATATACACATCTTCTCCGTTTTCAACAAGTCCAAAGCCAAATCCAGCCGATTTAGCTTGATATTTACACTTAACTAGACTAGTTTTACTAAATGGTACATATCTTTTACTATCATCTAAATATATTATTCCTTCCTGTTCAAGTTCAGAAAGAATTTTGTCTAATTGCTTAATATCTCCTTGCGGAATTGCAAATAATGCAATTATTTGTTTTTTAGTAGCAAGTTCATAATCGTTATTTAAAAAGAAGGAAGTTAATACTTCCTTCCTTGTAGTATATTTATCCTTTTGGTTTTTATTAACTATCTCTTTATTACTCATATTATCCTTTACCTATATTACTTAATTATTGAAAAAGTTGTAGCAAAGCATAGTATACAGAAAATTATAGCTAATGCAACAGTATATTTAGATAATATACCGTCTAATGTTTTTGATTTATTTGAGCCGTAAAAAGTATTACTTCCTGTAATAGCAGATTGTTGATCCTTACTAGATTGTAGCATTACAACTATTGTAAGAACAATTCCAACTACTATTGTAGCTATTGCTAAAGTCCAATCTATCCATCCCATATTGTATTCCTCCTAAATTAACAAATGTCTTATGTACCTGTTTATTATAACATAAAAAAAATTAAATTACAAGCTTATATATTCGTTTTCTTTAAGTGTATTAAGCTCTTTTTCTATTAAATTACTATTTATTATACTATTTACATAAGAATATTTTGTATAAATTTCACTAATAAACTTTTTATACACTTCCATCGCATAATTATTTTTACTATGATTATCTCTTAATTTTTGAGTATTATCTAGCATTTGAAACAAATAATATTCATATCCTGTTTTTTTATCATTATTATAATTAGATATAACTAATTGATCTAAATATTTATACACATAATACACATTATCTTCTATAGCATATTTGTTATTTTTCTCATATAGACATTCTTTAATAACATTTTTATATATTTTATTTATTATTTCATTCTTTTTTTCACTATCATATTTGCCATATAATTCTTCTTTTATATCCAATATATCTAGGTATGTAGTACAAGCTAAAGTATAATTTCTTCTATAATCCATATCAAACGGATCAAATTTTAAAGATATTTCACATTTTTTAATTATTTTTTCTTGTTCCTCAAGAGAACTATTTATATCATTTAATATTAATGGTTCATTAAAAAAAGCAATTACTTGAAAAGTCATTAAGTTAAAAATTAAAATAAAAACAATTAAATTTACAATGCTCTCACCTTTTTTTAAACTTCTTTGCTTTATATCTATATTTCCCATTACTATTGCTAATATATACAACATAAATGTATATGTAAAAAACACATCAAATGTAGAAAAAATAATTATAGCTATTAGTATAATATTATATATATTTTTTTTAGATTTACTTAATAAATAAAGTAATATTATACTTAAAGTTATAACTCCAATTACTCCAGCTTCAAGAAAAATTTGAATAATCATACTATGAGTCTCAAGAGAAATATATTCTATATTTTGAACTGTTTCATACATAGTTCTAAAAGAATTTCCACCAATTCCAAAAATAAAATTTAAAGGAGAAGAAACAATCAATTTAAAAGCATCAATATAGTACGTAATTCGTAATTTTGTGCTATTTAAATTACTAAAATAGTCTTTTATACTTGTTAATATTCCACAATTTACTACATATTTGTATAAGAATATAAATAAAATGCTTAGTACTATCAAAATAATAACATAAAAAATTATTCTATATTTAACATTTTTCTCTTTAATTAAAGTAATGTAATAATATATTGTAAAAACTAATAGTGATGGAATAATTGTCCATACGCTAACTTTTTCTATTAAACTTACAGCAATAATAGAAAAAGTAATCTCAATTATTATATCTAATATTCTATCTTTTTCATTGTTTAATACATATTGTATTAACATCGTAAGTATATATAACATTAACACCATTTTTGATTGTGTAAGAAGTAATGCTATAGTAAGAAAAGATATTGATATATTTATAAACATCTTTTGTAGTATTCTTTCTTCTTTCTTATCAATATTTTTTAAATATACAATTGATATTAATGATAGTATTCCAAGAAGGTTAGAATATTGAAGTATACTTGCAACTCTTCCATTATTATTTTCTACATAGCCTCCACCTATTAAATTAAGTGGCTTTTCAAATACTCTATATGATATTTCATCTAAGGCAAATATTCCACATATTATTGTAAATACAACTATAGCTTTTATATATTTTTCTTTATTTTGTGAATTAAATACAATAATATATATCAAATACATACTATAAACTCTTGTTGCTATGTTTATAGCACCAGACATTGTTGCTGCATTATTTAAAATTATAGGAATAAAATATATACAGGAAAACAGTAGAAAAAAAGTTCCAACTATTCCATTAATTTTTATCTTTCTACAGTTTAGAACAAAATATATTATGAACATTAAGAAAATTAAATATACTCCAACCAAACTATCTTCTTTATAATATCCACCTTTTCTAATTCCTATAAAAAACATAATAAATATAAAAAAATATTCTAATATATTTTTTACTCTTTTATTTAATAAATCCATTTTTTCTGTCCTCATTAATGATGATTATATATTATTTTTTTCTTTTTTACAATAAACAAATCTTAGTTTTAATCTCTTATTAATCATTATTATTTTATAACTATTTTTAAAATACTTCTCTTAGTATAATTTTTTTTAATATACTAAAAAAATGAATTAAAGTGAGCAACATTAGTTTTGCTTTAATTCATCTATTTTTTAATTTTCTATTTGTTCAACAATGTTTCTATCTCCATCATCTGTAATTCCAGCTCCAACATTTGGATTTATAGATGAATATGCAGAATCTGCTAAAAATAATATTACTAAAATTACGCATATTGCTTCTCTTAATTTTCGAGGTATTTTAGATATTAGTTTTTGCATATTAGGAGCAATAACATATAAGCTTAAGCAACCACCTATTCCAAAGAACATAAGGCCTTCAAAACACACTCTACCATTTATATTTAAAAAGTAACCTGTATAATCCCACCATCTCATTCCATGAGTCGCTTCTAAATACCAAGAAGTAGAATATTCTATTGTACCACATAAAAGTACTACAATGAAAAATGTTAAAATAGGGTTATCTGTTATTTTTTTGTATTTTTTAGGTAGAAAAAGTAAAAATAATATAACTAAACATCCTGTTCCATAAATTGGTAGCCATGGTCCTTGCATTGTTCCTCTATTTACAAATCTACCATCTTTAAATAAATATATTCCTACTTCCCATAGCCATCCAAAAAATGAAAATGTAAAAAACATTAGTATTAAGGACGTAACACTATACTTTTGGTAATACTTAAATATCTCATCTGCATTTTTTAATTCTCTTCTTTTTACTCCTGGATAGCATTCAAATCCTTGAGAATTTTCTATTAAATATGGATCGTTTAATAATTCACTATTTTCTTTTTTACTTTCTTTGTAGTCTACTTTTACATCAGTATAAAATTCAACTATACTTGCTGTATAATATGGATTAGAAAATAATATTCCAAATAATCCTAAAGTTAATATATCTAATATTTGATATATTATAAATGATAAGTCTAATTTCAATAATCTTAGCTTGTTGCCATTCATCATTTGTTTTGATAAATCAATTGCTTCTTTAGGCTTAATACTTGGATTTTCTGCCATTATCATAGGTACAAGTCTATATGAGTATCTTTTTATAATTCCTCCAATAATTGTAAAGTCCCATAATAATTGGTATATATCTGTTATAAAAATAGTCTTTACAACATTAATATAGTCCTTCTTATTTATTACATCAATATATCTTTTAAAAGGAGTTTTATAATATATTCTTGATTCCATAAATACTCTTGCTTGACACACTTTAAGTGGCTTAGCTACAAATATTCTATAAATTAATTGAATTAATATTATAATTATCCCTAATGTAATTGTTTTCTTAGCAGTAACAAATAAATCTACTACATATTTAACAATTCTAAATAAAAATTGCTCAGCATGAGTTACGCCATCAAAAATAGTTCTAAAAAGACCTCCTGTTACGCTCTCCTTAAATTTCAATTGTTCAATATCATCTGTATTAAAAATTAATGTTAAAACTTCGCCTGTTATGTCTAAATTTGAATTAGAAAGAGAATCTATCTCAAAATTAATGTTTTGACTTTCTACTTTAAAATCTTCTCTTAATAAGTTTTTTATTCCATTAAAAGTTGTAGTATACATTCCTGCTAGTAACATCATAATTATGCATATAAATACCAATACAAAATAATTCTTTTTTACTGTATTTCTTGCTAATTTTCTAATTTCCTTATTTGTTTTCATAAGCCTTTCTCCTATGAACAATATTAGCATAATTTACATTTTTTTACAATAATTTTAAAAAAATAAGAGGTTTCCCTCTTATTTCTTTTCAAATCTTATTGCAACAACACCATACTTTTCCTGTTCTTCAATACTATAAAATCTCTTAAGTAACTCTACAAACTCTTCTTTTGAATATTTGCTATCATATAATTCAGAAATATTATAATAATTAACCATTTCTTTAAAATTAGAATAATATTTTAATTCTTTTACTTCTGCTTCTATTATGTCTATTTCATCCGGTCTTCTTAAAAATATAATTTTGTCTCCAGGTTTTAATTTTCTTCTTTTTTCATCATTTACTCTTGCCTCAACTGTTTTTGTACCATTTTCTACTATATCAAAAATATCTGAATCTAAATGTATTTTCATTTCCATTTTATTTACTCCTAAAATAATAAATTTATATAGAAAAAAGAGTAAACAAAATGTGTTTACTCTTTCTATATTTCTGGTGCCCCAGAAGCGATTCGAACGCCCGACCCACGGCTTAGAAGGCCGTTGCTCTATCCAACTGAGCTACTGGAGCATCTATACTCATCGAGTACTCTAATATAATACCACAGTATGTTTCAAAAATCAAGCGTTTTTTATATATTTTTTACATTTTATTATAAATTATTAGTATCAATAACTATTAAAGGCACTTCCATTTCTTCTTTAGTTAGCCCCGCATGTCTTGCTTGCATTATAAATCCACCTTTTTCCCACTCTATTGCTTTGTCAGATATAGCAAATGCAATATATTGTCCAACCACATCATCTATTCTTGGATTTTTTACTCCTTTTCCAAAAAGTTCTTTTTCAAACACTTCTTCTTTTGACATTAAAATAAAATCTTTTCCAAATAATTTATTAAATTCAATAGGAAATATATCTATAAATTCCTCTTTAACATAAAAATTTACAGCTCTTGTTTCTATACTTGGTCTTCTAATTAGCATATTTTGTAGTTTAGGATAATCTTCTAAATAAATTGTTGTAGCATCAACAAGCCCATGATCTGCCATTACTATTATTAGTGAATCGTCAAGTATTTCAGACAATTCACAAATAAGACTATTTATATATCTAATATTTTCTTTTACATATTCGTGTTCTACACCCAAAGCATGCATAACTGAATCTGGTTCTTCAAGATATGTATATATAAAGTCTTGAACATCATTTTTAGCTATTTCACTTACCCTCTGTAACATTTCCTCACAGCTAAATACAAATTCATTTGTATCAGAATACTTAGATATATCGTGTGCTGTTACTGCTTTATTTGTAGTTTCTTCAATAATTTCAAAAATATTTTTATATCCCATATATTTTTGTGCAGCATTGCAGTCAACAACTTCTTCATTACTATCTTGATACTTATTAGTGAAAACAGTAATATTTGAGTCATACTCTTTAAAATACATATCCCATCCTAACCAAGCATGTTCTATTGGTGATTTACCACTTTCTATAGTTGGTATAGCACATCCAGTAGTCGATGGACAAACAGATGATATTGTTTTTTCAAAGTGTTTCATTAAGAAATCATTTTCCTTTAGATTTTTCCTTAATGATGACACTCCCATACCATCAAATATCATAAGTACAATATTTTTATATTTCTTTTCTAATTTTTTATCTAGCAATTCTAAACTTTTATGTCCATTATCATAACCATAATACTTAAGTATCGATGAGATTACAGACAATATACTGTTATCATAATCTGGATATTTTATCATATATCTTATTCCTCCACTGATATACTCTTTTCTTTCTTCATTAAATCCATATTTTGTTCTAAATATTCATCATAAGTGCATCTCTTATCTATTATTCCGTCCTCAGTAATTTCGATTATCCTATTTGCAACAGTTTGAACAAATTGGTGATCATGTGATACAAATACAAGTTCTGCATTTGTTCTAATTAACCCCTCATTTAAAGCTGTTATACTCTCTAAATCCAAGTGGTTAGTTGGCTCATCTAAAAATAATAGATTTGGTGCTTCAAGCATTGCTCTTGCCATCATACATCTTGCTTTTTCTCCTCCAGATAAAACACCTATTTTCTTTAATGCTTCATCTCCAGAAAATAACATTCTACCAAGAAAGCTTCTAACTATAGTTTCGTCTGTTATTCCATAATCATCAGCAATCCATTGAACTATGCTTTTATCTTCTTTAAAGTATTTATCATTATCTTGTGGTACATAGGATGGCTTTATTGTTTGACCAAATGTAATTTTACCTGTATCTGGTTTTATTTCTCCCATTATTATTTTAAATAATGCAGTTTTTGCTACTCCATTTCCACCAACAAGTGCTATTTTATCTCCTTTTAGTATCTTAAACGATACATTTTTTAATAACTGTTCTCCTTCAACATTTAAAGATACATCTTCTACAGATAATATCTCTTTTCCAGATTCTCTTTCTGGCTTAAAATCTATAAATGGATATCTTCTAGTTGATGGTTTAATCTCATCTAATTCTATTTTCTCTAGAGTTTTCTTTCTAGATGTTGCCTGCTTTGATTTAGAAGCATTAGCGCTAAATCTTCTAATAAAATCTTCTAATTCTTTAATTTTTTCTTCTTTTTTCTTGTTTGCATCTTTCATTTGTTTTAAAGCAAGTTGGCTAGACTCATACCAGAAATCATAATTTCCTACAAATATATTTATTTTTCCATAATCTATATCTAAAATATGTGTACATACTTTGTTTAAGAAATATCTATCATGAGACACTACAATAACTGTATTTTCAAAGTTAATTAAAAACTCTTCAAGCCAGCTAATTGCTGCCATATCTAAGTTATTTGTAGGCTCATCTAGTATCAATACATCTGGATTTCCAAATAAAGCTTGTGCAAGTAAAACTTTAACCTTCTCTGGTCCAGATAATTCTTTCATTAAACAATCATGATATTCTGTATCAATTCCAAGACCTGTTAATAATTGAGCAGCATCAGCATCTGCCATCCAGCCATTTAATTCAGCAAATTCAGCTTCTAATTCTCCTGCTCTTATACCATCTTCATCACTAAAATCTGGCTTAGCATATAATGCATCTTTTTCTTGCATTATTTCATATAGTCTTTCATTCCCACGTATAACTGTATCTATAACTTTTACGTCATCATACATATAGTGATCTTGTTTTAATATACCAAGTCTTTCATCTTTAGTTCTATATACTTCACCTTCACTTGGTTCTAAATCTCCTGTTAATACTTTTAAAAAAGTGGATTTACCAGCACCATTTGCACCTATAACTCCATAACAATTTCCTGGTGTAAACTTAACATTTACATCCTCATATAATACTCTCTTTCCAAATCTAACTGTAACTCCGTTTGTTCCTAACATTTTTCTCTCCTTTTAAATACTCATTTATTTTACTATAAAAGAGGATAAAATGCAAGTTTATGTTAATAATAAAAGACTTGAAACTGTAGGTTTGTCAAACATGTGACACACTTATTTAGAAATATCTGTGTTTGATAT
>JBJEXW010000015.1:0-13001 GCA_051886195.1 Clostridia bacterium | reverse complement strand
CAGTTATTACTACATTTCCATTTGTCCACTCTGTTGGATTTTGAGATAAAGTTAGCTCTGGAGCTACGTTATCATATAATAATATATGACTTACAGGTCCAACATTTCCTGCGTTATCTATTGCTCTAACATGTAAATATGTTTTGGGGCCATTTCCTAATGTATATGTTAAATCTGAGCTTGTTGTGTCTATAGTTGTATCTACATCTGTACTTGGATTTTCATCTATTATATAGCTATATCCTTTTACTTCTGTTGTTATTGTTCCGCTTACAACATCTGAAGTAATATTTCCAGTTCCGTACTTACTAATGCCTTCTACATAATATTCATATTCAGTTCCAATATCTACTCTTGATAAAGTTAAATCTATATCTTTTCCATTTCTATTTATAGTTTTAACGGATACCTGCTCTGGTGCATCAATATCATTTGCTTTATTGTCCACAGTATAATTTAAGTCTGTTAATTGTTTTAAATAGAATAAAGCATTGGCTAAAACTTTTCTTTCATCTTCAGTAGAATTACAATTTGAATGCCCTGTTTGTATCATAACTGCATTATTATTTCTTGAAACATAATATCTTGGATTTCCTGTACCAGTATAATTTGATAAAGGTTTTCCTGTATAATCATTACCATCTGTTAATTCCATTGCTACAATTCCTTTAGATGCATTTGCACAAGTATGTGTTATTGGAATTGTTAATTTAGTCCCTACAGGTAAATTCCATGGAAAACTTGTTATTACATCATTACTTACTACTGTTGCAGTAGTTGACATATATCCCCAATCATATGTATAATCTTTGATTGTAGTTCCAGTTGTTCCTCCCCAAACACCAGCTTCAATAGCAAAGTATGATCTTATTTTATTTAAACCGATTTCATAACTAAATCCTATAGTGTCATGTCCTGCAACCACTCCAAGGCCAGCGTCTAGATATTTTTTTAGTTCGTCAACAGCTGTATCGTTAGGCTGATCTGCAGCATTTCCGTTACAGTCCCATGTTCCAAACATAACAACATCATAGTTCCATATCATTGATGGATTATTATTAAAATCTGTAGATGCAACTTCTGTTACCCTTATTAATTGATTTTGATTATATGGATTAATTCCACATGGTGAAAATGTTGTTGTTACTCCATCTTGCACCATATTTCCACCTTCCATCCATACTTTAAGTGATGCAGATTTTGGTAATGAAGCGCTTGTCCCATCATTATAATTAAATGTGACTATTGGTATTGCACCACCAGATGTAGGATATACGTTTAATACTTTTACTATCTCTAGTTCATTATTAAAATCTACGCTAGAAATAGGTTGAAATTCTCCATTTGATTCTTTTTTATATGCTTTATATGCATAATTACTAAAGTCATCTAAATCCCAAGTTAATTTTATAGTATTTTCCGATGGATTAGGTATAACTTGTAAATTTATCTTACTTGCTCCAAATGCTGAAAAGCCTGTAATAAAAATACAAATAACTAAACCAATTGCAAAAAATATTTTAACTTTTGAATTAATTATTTTCTTTTTCATATGTTCACCTCTTATTATCATATATATTATATCAAAAGAAAAAAAATATTTAAACATAATTTTTATAATTATTTATATTATTTTTTTATTTCATAAGAATACAAAAAAAATAGTTACTATATTCTAGTAACTATTTTTTTACTATACTTATTGCAAGTCCATCACCTATTTTAATTAGTGTTGAATCAAGTCTTTTATCTTCCTTCATTACTACAAGATATTTTCTTAATCTATTAGTAGCAGTTCTATGTTTATGCTCATTGTAATCCGAAAGTGTTCTTCCTCTGTATAACATATTATCTGCTATTATTATTCCTCCATTTTTAGTTAAGCGAATAGCTTCTTCTAAAAAAACTAAATATTGTCCTTTAGCAGCATCAATAAATACAATATCATATTGTTCTTCATCGGGAATAGATTTCATGTACTCTGTAGCGTCTGCAAGTATAACTTCTATTTTGTCATTTAATGACATAGAAGTGATATTTTCCATTGCTTTATTATACATTGCCTCTTTAATTTCAATAGTCTTAACTTTACTATCTTCTCCATCGAGATATCTTGCAAAATTAATTGCAGAATATCCAACAGCAGTTCCAATTTCTAAGATTTTATTTGGCTTTTTTAGTTTTAAAATTAACTTAATTAGCTCTAAAGATTCATCTTCAATTATGGGTACATAATTATTTAAAGCTTCTTGTTTTATATTATCAAGAATTTCATCTTTTTCCAATTGATACTCACCTTACATTCTAATTTTATCTAATAGATTATCTTTAGAATCATTATTATATAATATTCCATATAATACTTCTAAAGATTTTATTTTAAATTTCTTTTTATTCATTAAGTCTGTTATAGTACTTAAAGTGTAAATGCCTTCTACTGTTTTAACGGACATAGTTTCAAAAGCATCTTGCATTGAATATCCTCTACCTATGTATGTACCAAATGTAAAATTCCTACTTTTAGAACTCATACATGTAAGTAACATATCTCCAAGCCCGGCAAAAGTAAATATTGTTTCTCTTTTTCCACCAAGTGCAACAATTGTATCTCCTAAATCTCTTACCAAGCATGCAAGACAACTTGCTTTATATGAATCTTTCATATCCATACCATTTAGCATTCCCATGAAAATTGCAAATACATTTTTAATTGAAGCTGCAACTTGTACGCCTATTATATCGTCACATGTACTAACAACTAGTCCATTTTCAAACTGTTCTTTTACAATCTGAGCAGCCTTAATATTTTTACTTGCAACATTAAATCCAGTTTTAGAATCATTTGCTATTTCTATTGCAAATGAAGGTCCAGATATCATGCAAATATTTTCGTTTTCAGTTGCTTCATATAATATTTCACTCATGAACATATTTGTTTTAGGTTCAATGCCTTTTGATACAACACATAATATTTGATCTTTACTGGCATATACTGCCACTTCTTCTGATACTTGCCTTACAGCTGCTGCAGGAACTGCAAGTACAACAATACTTGCATCTTCCATGCATGAAGCTAAATTCATAGTAATTTTAATTCTATCAGGAATTTTCACTCCTGGTAAAACACCTGGATTTTCCCTCTTTTCCATTACGACTTTAGCCTCTTCTTTAAATTTGGCCCACATCATAACTTCATTATTTTCGTTTTTATTAAAAACTTTTGCAAGCGCTATAGCATAAGCACCTACTCCTAGTATAGCTATCTTCATCTTTTAACTCCCTTTTTACTTATTATCTTTGTCTTTTAAGTCTATTTTAATATGAACATCTCTTAATTGTTCGTCTGTTACATAGTTTGGTGCTTGCATTAATAAATCTCTTGCTTTACTATTTTTAGGGAATGCAATTACTTCTCTAATATTTGTTTCTCCTAATAACAACATTATCATTCTATCAATTCCAGGAGCAGCACCAGCATGTGGTGGAGCACCATATTTAAACGCATTGTATAATGCACCAAATTTATTTTTAACTGTTTCTTCACTATAACCAGCTATTTCAAATGCTTTTGTCATTATTGCTGTATCGTGATTTCTAACAGCACCTGAAGCTAATTCATATCCATTTCCTACCATATCAAATTGATAAGCTAAAATATCTAAAGGATTACTATTTTCAAGTGCTTCTAGCCCTCCTTGTGGCATAGAGAATGGATTGTGTCCAAAGTCTATTTTTCCATCATCAGTTTCTTCGTAGAAAGGAAAATCTACTATAAAACAGAATTTATATACATTTTCATCTATTAGTCCAAGTCTTTTTCCTAGCTCATTTCTAACATTACCAGCATCTTTACATGCTTTTAAGTATTCGTCTGCAATAAAGAAAATACCATAATTTTCTTTTGCACCAGTTTTTTCTAACATTTCTTTTTGAACTTCTTCAGATAAATATTTAGCAATTGGTCCAACAATTGTTGAGTCTTCATTTATTTTTATCCAAGCAAGACCTTTCATTCCTAACTCAGTCTTTGCAAAATCTGTCATTTCATCAAAAAATCTTCTTGTAACAGAACTACTATCAATTGCGATAGCTTTAACAGTTTTATTTTTAAAAGCATTAAATTCAGATTTAGCAAAGCAATCTGTAACATCTGTTAAAACTAGTGGATTTCTTAAATCTGGCTTATCTGTTCCATACTTATCCATTGAAGTTCTATATGGTATTTTAATAAATGAATCTTCTGAAATTTTTGCATGACCATAAGTTTCAAATACATGAGTTGTAACTTCTTTAAGTACTGCTAAAACATCTTCTTGAGTTGCAAAAGACATTTCAAAATCTAATTGATAGAACTCACCTGGTGATCTATCTGCTCTTGGATCTTCATCTCTAAAACATGGAGCAATTTGATAATACTTATCAAAACCTGAAATCATTAGTAATTGTTTAAATTGCTGTGGTGCTTGTGGTAAAGCATAAAATTCACCAGGATGCAATCTAGATGGAATTAGATAGTCTCTTGCTCCTTCTGGAGAAGAAGATGTAAGTATTGGAGTTTGTACTTCAACAAATCCCATACTATCCATTTTATCTCTTAGACATTTTAATACTTTGCTTCTAAATACTATTTTTTGATGTATAGATTCATTTCTTAAATCCAAGAATCTATATTGTAATCTTAAATCTTCTTTTACATCATGACTCTTTTCAACTTCAAAAGGCATTGGTAATAATACATTATTTTGTATTACAATGTTTTTAATTTCAACTTCTACTCTACCAGTTTCTATCTTATCATTAATATTTTCTTCTGGTCTTTTAACAACTGTTCCTTCAACAGTTATAGCTGCTTCAATATTAATTTCTTTTATTTGTTCAAGTAATTTAGGATCTTCTGTTGTAAGCTGTGTTATTCCGTAGTGATCTCTTAAATCTATGAATACGCATCCTCCTAAATCTCTTATTGTTTTTACAAATCCAGATAGCTTAACTTCTTTTCCTGCATCTGCTTCTCTTAATTCATTACATGTATGTGTTCTATATTCACTCATTTTTTATCTCTCCTTAATTAATATAAACAATTTCCTGGTGTTCTTGGGAATGGTATAACATCACGTATATTAGACATTCCTGTCATGTACATTACAAGTCTTTCAAATCCAAGACCAAATCCTGAATGCACTACTGTACCATACCTTCTTGTATCAAGATACCAAGAATAATCTTCTTCTTTAAGTCCAAGCTCGTTCATTCTATTTAATAGTTTATCTAAATTCTCTTCTCTTTGTGAACCACCAATTATTTCTCCAATTCCTGGTACTAACATATCTACTGCTCTAACTGTTTTATTATCATCATTTAACTTCATGTAAAAAGCTTTTATATCTTTTGGATAATCTGTTACAAACACTGGCTTTTTAAATATTTTCTCAGTCAAATATCTTTCGTGCTCTGTTTGTAAATCTGTTCCCCATTCAACTTTATATTCAAATTCATCATTATGCTCTTTTAAAAGTTCTACAGCATCAGTATATGTAATTCTCTTAAATTCTGAATTGTATATATGATTTAATCTTTCAATAAGATTTTTATCGTAAAAATTGTTAAAGAACTCTACTTCTTCACTACAATCATCTAATACTTTTCTTATTATATATTTAATCATTGATTCAGCAAGTTCCATATCTCCTTCTAAATCACAAAAAGCCATTTCTGGTTCTACCATCCAAAATTCAGCAGCATGTCTTGCTGTATGTGAATCCTCAGCTCTAAATGTAGGACCAAAAGTATATACATTAGAAAAAGCCATTGCCATACATTCAGCAGATAATTGCCCAGAAACCGTTAAACTAGTTTTCTTTCCAAAAAAGTCTTCAGATGGATCATGATGTTTATCATCATCTAATGTTGTCACTCTAAACATTTCTCCTGCTCCTTCACAGTCTGAAGATGTAATAATTGGAGTATTAACATATACAAATTCATTATTGTGAAAAAATTCATGTATTGCTTGAGCAATTACACTTCTTACTTTAAAAACAGCTAAAAAAGTATTTGTTCTTGGTCTTAGATGTGCATTATCTCTTAAAAATTCCATTGAATGTCTTTTATTTTGTAACGGATAATCTGGAGATGACTTTCCAGAAATCTCTACATTTCTGGCAACAATTTCATAAGGCTGTTTAGCTCCTTCTGTTACTTTTACTTTTCCAGTTACTATAATACTAGAACCTATATTTAATGAAACTATATCATTATAATTAGCTACACTTTCGTCTAAAACAATTTGTGTAGGTTTAAAATGGCTACCGTCATTTAACTCAATAAAAGCTATCTTTTTTGAATCTCTTAGATTTCTAATCCATCCAGAAACTAATACTTCTTTTCCGTCAAGATTTTTATAATTATTATTAATATCTGATAACTTTTTTCTCTCATTGAATTTACTCATATAAATACCACCTTTTCAAAAAGCTCTTCACTCTAATATTTAACGTTAAAATTATAACATAAAATTTATATATATGCAATTACAAATGCCACATTATGGCAAATAAAATTAAAAAGACTCTCTATTAATAGAGAGTTAAAAAAAATCATTTTTATCTATTTTATATTTTCAATATTATTTTCTAAATTATTTACATTCCACCCAATAAGTTCATCCTTATATGGCTCATAAATACTATTAAGCAAAAATATTTTTTTATTATAAAAGAATGCAAACGCAATTTCAGCCAAAGAGTTTGGACCAATATAGTTTTCAATTCCATTTTTATTATCATTAACAACCAATATAGCATCTGTTTCTGGAGAAACGATTCTGTTAAAATGTGCTCTTGATGCTATTTCTTTAGGTTTTCCTTCAATACATTCAATAGGCAATTTAACTATATGTCCTAGACTTTCCAATTTTTTAGAAATATCAATTATTTTTTCTTTAAATTTCATACTACCACATAATACTATTACCATATATTTTTTTCTCCTCTTATATATTTGTATTTTATCTCAAACAAATATTTTTTTCAATTGTTTTAAACACAAATTTAAGTATAAAAAATATAAGAGATAATACTAAAATTATCTCCTATATTTTTATTTTTTATTGTTTATCTTTTTTCTTTTTTATTATTACAAATAGTATTCCAGCTATACATACAACAACTACTATTACTAATGAAACAACTGCTATATCGCCTGTATTTGTTACTTCGAAAATTATTGTATCTGGTGAATTTTTATCTACTGTGAATTCTAGTCCTGTTATATCTTCATCCATTTCATATCCTTCTGGTGCTTTTATTTCTACAAATCTATATGTTCCGTATGGTACATCTTTTATTACATATTCTCCTTCTTCATTTGTTACTGCATCTTTTACTAGATATATTTTCTCACCATTTTTATTTACATATTCTTCTCCATTTTCATCTAGTAATACTACTGTAAATACACACCCTTCTAATCTTTCTCCTGTTTCTCTATCTGTCTTTCTTACTATTACTTCATCTATTGTTTTTCTATCATTTCCTACTGGTATTATTCCTAATATCCATTTACATTCTTCTTCATCTATTTTAGCTGTAAACTCATGTTTTTCTTCATCTATTTCATAAACTTCTGAATTACTTACTTCCTTGTAATAGTATTTTTCTCCATTTTCAAAGAAGATTATTGGTATCTCTATCATACCATCTTTATTTGTTACTCCAGAATATACAGGTGTATCTTCTTTATCTGTTATCTCAAATTTTACTCCTGATATAACATCATCTGTAAATGTATCTTTCTTTTGTAATAAATTTGCTTTCTTTAATGGTTCTTTTGCTTTAATTAAAATTAGCTCACCATTTCCACCAATTTCTACTTTAATTATTTCTTCAGATAATTCATAACCATAAGGTGCTACAAGTTCTTTTAAATAATATGTTCCAGTTGGCATATCTGGTATATTTATTATTCCATTTTCATCTGTTACAAATTCTGCCTCTTTATCTTCTATTGTCATTACTGGTTTAGTACATTCTTTATCTAAGTAAACTCCATAAGTTTTATCTGCAACACCATATAGCTCTGCTAACTCTTCTAAAGTTTCTCTATCTGTTATATCTTTTATTTTTAAATCATCATAAATAACATCTGGGTAAATAATTAATTCAAATTCTTTAGTACTTGCTTCATTAATTACTGCTCCATTATTTATTGTTAAATTAATTTTTTCGTCTGTATTATTTAAATATTCAACATTAAATTCATATTGTTCATTAATTTTCTCATATGGACTTGATACATATAATTCTTTAACATAGTATTCTCCTTCTGGTAATTCCACATTATTTT
Organism: Clostridia bacterium; assembly: GCA_051886195.1. Taxonomy (GTDB): domain Bacteria; phylum Bacillota; class Clostridia; order TANB77; family CAG-465; genus CAG-465. The sequence continues at coordinate 4,658 of JBJEXW010000015.1, read as the reverse complement.
GTAAGTTATTATTTTCGTCCATAATCATTATATCTATTAGTTCATCTTTGCCTAATACATTTTGATTATTATAATTCTTTAATGTATTTTTTGTATATATTCCAAAAATAGCTTCTTGTTCTTCGAATTTAAATCTTGATACTTCTAGTTCTTTAAAATCTTTTTCAAATTCTAATTCTACTTTTTGTCTATCATTATTTATACTCTCTTCTATATGTTGAACTTTTTCAAATTGATTTGTATATTTTATTTCAATATATATTGGCTCAGTTATATTAATATATCCATTTGGCGTAGATACTTCTTCTAGTCTATATTTTCCTAAATATACTTGATTTGTAGTTGCAACTCCATCTTTTGAAGTAACGTTGCTTGATACTACTTGTCCTTTAGTATATCTTATTGTTCCTTCAGGTGTAACTACATCCTCTTGTGCAACTAATTTGAAGCTAACTCCTTCAAGTCCTTTAAGTTCAAATACTGGTATATTTAATTTACCATATTCAGTATTTTTTTCCTCAATTTTAGTAAATTGCTCTGCTAATTTTTCAATATCTACTACAGCTTTTTGCGAATCATTATATGTTACTGCTGTATATGCATACATTTTAGTTGGAATATTATCATAAATAATTGTTGTATATGCTAAAGTATCTTCTTCATCATTATGATAAACCTTTACTTCTCCATTTTGTGCTACTCCAACTGTGAATTCATATCCTTTTGAGCCTTCTCTTAATTCATCATTTAAATAATATCCTTCTGGTGCTTTAATTTCATAAATTACATAACTTCCTGCTTCTAAATGTCTATTTATTGTTAATTGTCCATTTTCATCTGTTGTAAACTCAGATATAAATTCTCCTGATGGATATATCATTTCTTCGTACCATCTCTGATTATTTACATCCCAAATTTTGTATGTTGCTCCACCTGGTACTAATTTGTCTGTTTCTGAGTCTTTAACTTGAATTGTAAGTTTCATTCTTATATATTCTTCATCTAAAATATATCTTTGTGTTTGATCTTGATACCTTATCTCTGTTTTTTGCTTATTTATGTATATATTTTCTCCTGAATTACTTGCTTGTACTTCAGAAACTGTATATACACCATAAGGTATAGTATATGGATAACATGTATTGTTACAATGGATTTCTGTTGAACTGTAATGATTATCATCTACTACATCTACAAATTCAGCATATCCATATTCATCTATTATAGCTTCATAATATGTTTGTGGATTAGAATCTAAAGTAAGTCTTATTTTTGATCCAGTTGCTGGAGTTTTTTCTGTTGAAGTACTATTGTTATTGTATTTTATTACTCTTACAATTCCTTCCATTACTTTATCTTTAGATAAAACATGATGTGTTGAAAATTCATCTGTTTGATTTTTTGGAACTTGTTCAACTGGATAAATTGTTTCATCTATTAAATAGCCTTCTGGTGCTTTTGTCTCTTTTACCCAATATTTTCCAACTAAGTACCATCCGCTTGTCGCACTATATGTTCCATCTGCATTTTTTTGTATTGTTATTGTTTCTACTGCATCAGTACAGTTTTCATCTCTATATAATGTGTATTGTGCGCCTTCTAAATGTGCATCTCCTTGAGTCTTTATACCAGTTTCGTCATCTTCTTTATTTATTATTATTCTCATTTTTTTAGCTACATCTGTTATATCGCCATATTTATATGCTTCTCTTTCTGTATCATCTAGCTCAATAAATTGTTCAAATTCAGTACTTCTTACTGTAGCTCCATTTATATAGAACTCACCATTATATGCAGTATCTGGTACTTTTGATTCCCATATTTTATATGTTCCATAAGGTAAATCTGTTATTACACAATGTCCATTATTATCTGTTGTAGCTTTATATTCTTTATTACTATCTGGACTTATTTTTGAAACTAATTGTGCAGTAAATTCTGCTCCTTTTAAGAATTGTTTTTCTGTTGAATCAGTTTCTTCTAAGTATTTTGTTATATCTATATCATTTCTTTTTACTTCATCTTTTGATGTTATTGTATGTGATGAAAATTCTCCTGTTTGTTTTGTTGGATCTTGAGATATTGTATATTTATTATTATCTATCAAGTATCCCTCTGGTGCTCTTGTCTCTTTTACATAGTATGTTCCAACTAGATACCAGCCACTTGTTGCACTATATGTTCCATCTGCATTTTTTTGTATAGTTACTGTTTCTATAGCATCTGTACAAGCTTCATCTCTATATAATGTATACTCTGCTCCTTCTAAGTGTGCATCACCTTGTGTTGTTGTACCTGTTTCAATATCTTCTTTATATATTGTTATTTGCATTTTCTTTGCTACATTTGTTATATCGCTATATCTATATGGTTCTCTTTGAGTCTTATCCACTTGAACAAATTGCTCAAATATTATCTGTCTTATGTCTGAAGCGCCCACATAAAATTTTCCACCAAATGCAACTCCAGGTATTTTCATTTCTGTAACTGTGTATGTTCCATAAGGTAAATCTGTTATTACACAATATCCAGTTTGATCTGTTTCTGTTGAATAATATACCTTACTTGTGTCTGAATTTAGTGTTGCTTTAAAGATTACACCAGAAAGTTTTTGTTTTAATGTTGAATCTGTTTTCTCAATATATTTAACAATTTCTATATTATTTTTAATAATTAATTCTTTTGATGTGACTGTTTGCTCTGCTACTTTAACATTTTGAGTCGAAGTATCTTGATATACAGGATAAACATTTGTATCTATATTATATCCTGTTGGAGCTTTTGTCTCTTTTACATAGTATGTTTCATTATATATATAAGATCCATTTACATAGTCTACAAGTAATAAGTCTGAAGAAGTTGCATAACCATTACTATCTAATGTTAATTTTTCAACATATTGTGTACATCCTGCATCTTTATATATTGTATATTCTGCTCCGGCAAAAACAGCATCACCTTGAATTGTTTTTCCTGTTTCAATATCTTGTTTATCTATTTTTATTCTTACTCTCATTGGTAATGTATATACTTGTATGCTATGATCAGTTGTTATGTTAGAAAAAGTATATGAATCTCCCAACATATTGAAATTATTTATATTTTGTTCCACACCATCAACAACTATTCTGTTTATGTAATATCCTCTTTGTGGAGTGAACTGTACAGTTTTAGTTGATGCTCCTTTATTATCATTTGAAGTAGCTGTTATTGTTCCATGATCAATACTTGTATTTATATTATATTTTATTTCTGTTGAAACAGAATTACTATTATTTACTCCTCTATTAGTTGTTAAGCTAGCTGTATTTCCTAAATATGTGCCTGAGCCAGATGTATAATTTGCCAAATTTGCTGATGTTACTACTGTATTAACATGAATTGTATACTGATGTGAATAAAAGCTTGATGAGCCAACATTATTAGCTCTTACAGATAATGTATTACCAGCTTTTGAAACTGAAAACTCTCCTGTAACATTGCTACCATATTCATTTGTTATCCATACATCTCCTGTATTCCAAGATAATGATGATGGTATTGTATCTGTTATAGTCCAACCACTATAGTAAAATTCAGCACTTTCAGATGGAACTAACTCTGTTATATTATATGTTATTGTGTCTCCAATTCTTGCAGTAGTTGTTGATACACTTTTTGTTGGATTTGGAACTTCTATCTTAAATAAAGGTTGTAATCCTATTTGATAATAGCATCCACGCCATCTATATGTATATGATGTTCCTTCATATAAGAAAGCAAATGATCCACCATCGTTTGCACCTGTTCCACCAACATTAATTCCAATTGTATTTTCGTCTACATCTACATATGATTGGTTTGAATCTTTTATTATTTTTGTTATATTATATCTTGGTTCCCAACGTTCAAAATAGTCTAAGTCATATACTATTTCATGACCTTTAATGTAAGCTGCTTCTCCTGTGTCATGATAATAGAATTCAACTCTAATATCTAGCCATTCTCCATTGAAGGCTCCTGTCCACTTTGCATATCCTCCACCTATACCAGTAGATTCAAAGCAAAGTCTATATGGATTATTCCAATCGGTATAAACTATTTTTATATCTATTGGTCTACCATTATATATACCTACATTTGTATATTTAATCCATACGTTTCCTTTACTCCAATATGAACTATTTAATCTATAATGATTATTTGTGTCCATAGTCCATCCTGAAGTTGGATATACTTCTTTATTTGTATTGCTATTATAACGTATTCTAAAAGCATAATCTGATGATATGCTATAATATGCTGGATTTTGTGTTTCTTTAGTAATTGCATAAGTTTTAGTATTATAGCTTCCTAGAACACAAAAAGTTATAAATAATACAATAGCAGTAAATAGTTTAACTTTTTTCATATCTCTACCTTCCTCTTTTTTATATTACAACTATATTTTATCATTTTTTTGGTTTTTTTTTAGAATAATAACTAATAATACCATACTTTAAGATTATTATTTACTTTTGTATTACTACAATATTACACAAAGATTACACTTAATATTTATTTGTAAGATTTATCTATTTTTTTACAATTTATTTTTCACATAAAAAAGGAAGTAGTTTCCTACTTCCTCAGAGTGTTGACAAACCCAGTATATTTTTTTACTGGGTTTGATTATTTTT
>JBJEXW010000014.1:0-57494 GCA_051886195.1 Clostridia bacterium | reverse complement strand
TAATGGAAACTAGACCACTAAGTAAAGATAAAAGATATAGACTTGTAAGAATTGTGGAAAAAGTTAAATAGTAAAATATATTTGAAGGGAGGACTAATCCATGATACAACAACAAACATTGTTAAAAGTTGCAGACAACACTGGAGCTAAAGAATTAATGTGTATAAGAGTTCTTGGTGGTTCTTACAGAAAATGGGGTAACATTGGTGATGTTATCGTTGCTTCTGTAAAAAAAGCAGCACCTAACTCTGGAGTTAAAAAAGGCGATGTTGTTAAAGCTGTAATTGTTAGAAGTAAAAGAGGTCTTAGACGTGAAGATGGTTCATATGTTAGATTTGATGAAAACGCAGCTGTTTTAATCAAAGACGATAAAACACCAAGAGGAACACGTATTTTTGGACCAGTAGCAAGAGAACTAAGAGATGGTGAATACATGAAGATACTATCTCTAGCACCTGAAGTTCTTTAATATACGGAGGTGAAATTAAAGTGTTAACAAAAATGAGATTAAAAAAAGGTGATACTGTAATTGTAAATACAGGAGCTGAAAAAGGTAAAAAAGGAACAATACTAGATATCGATAGAAAAACTGGTAAAGTTACTGTTAAAGATATAAATGTTAGAACAAAACACGTTAAAGCAAGAAAGCAAGGTCAAGAATCTGGAATTATTAAAGTTGAAAGCCCAATGTACGCATCTAAAGTAAGCTTTTACTGTGATAAATGTGAAAAAGGTGTAAGACTTGGAGTAAAAGTTAATGAAGACGGAACTAAGACTAGATATTGCAAATGCTGTAATGAAATGAAGTAATAAGGAGGGAAAAAGTTAAATGAACCTTAAAGAAAAATACAATGCTGAAGTAGTTCCTGCATTAATGGAAAAATTCGGATATAAATCTATAATGCAAGTACCAAAGCTAGAAAAAATAGTTATAAACATGGGTGTTTCAGAAGTTAAAGATAACTCTAAAGCTTTAGATGTAGCTATGGGAGAATTAGAATTAATTTCTGGACAAAAGCCAATTGTTACTAAAGCTAAAAAATCAATAGCTGCTTTCAAATTAAGAGAAGGTATGAATATTGGATGTAAAGTAACATTAAGAAATGCAAAAATGTATGATTTCGCTACAAAATTCTTTAATGTAGCACTTCCACGTGTAAGAGATTTTAAAGGAGTTAATCCTAAATCTTTTGACGGAAAAGGAAACTATAACATGGGAGTAAAAGAACAAATTATTTTCCCTGAAATAGAATATGATAAAATAGATAAAGTAAGAGGAATGGACATCGTATTTGTAACAACAGCAAAAACAGATGAAGAAGCTTATGAATTGTTAAAATTATTAGGCTTACCATTCGCTGAAAAGTAGGGAGGACTTGAGATGGCAAAGAAATCTATGATAGCTAAACAAAAAAGAGAACCAAAGTTTAGCACAAGATATTATAACAGATGTAAAATATGTGGAAGACCACATTCTTACATGAGAAAATATGGAATATGCCGTTTATGCTTTAGAAAATTAGCATATCAAGGAGATATACCAGGTGTAAAAAAAGCAAGCTGGTAGAAAAGGAGGAATAAAGGCAATGAATACAACAGATCCAATTGCAGACATGTTAACTAGAATAAGAAATGCTAACGCTCAAAAACATGCAACAGTTGACGTTCCTTATTCTAAGGAAAAAGAAGCAATAGCAAATATTTTAGTATCTGAAGGTTTTGTTGAGTCAGCAGATATTATTGAAGATTCACACAAGACTATAAGAATTACATTAAAATATCAAAACAATGTAAAAGTTTTACAAGGTTTAAAAAGAATTAGTAAACCAGGTCTAAGAATATATGCAAGTGTAGAAGATTTACCTAGAGTTTTAAACGGATTAGGTATAGCTATAATTTCTACATCTAAAGGAATTATGACAGATAAAGCTGCTAGAAAAGAAAATGTTGGTGGCGAAGTTTTAGCATATATTTGGTAATATAGAATTTAATATAAAGGAGGGTATACCAAATGTCAAGAATAGGTAAAAGTCCTATCACAATACCAGCTGGTGTTGAAGTAAAAATTGAGTCAAATACAGTTACAGTTAAGGGACCAAAAGGTACATTAACACAAGAATTTTTACCATGTGTTAATATTGCACAAGAAGGAAATGAAATTAAAGTTACTATAGATAATGAAGCCCATGGAAATATTCATGGTTTAACAAGAACTTTAATTAATAATATGGTAATTGGTGTAACTAATGGATTTGAAAAAACACTAGAAGTTAATGGTATAGGATACAGAGCACAAAAACAAGGTAATAAATTAGTACTAACTTTAGGTTATTCTCATCCTGTTGAAATTGAAGAAGTAGAAGGAATAACTTTAGAAGTACCAAATCCAAATACAATAGTAGTAAAAGGTATTGACAAACAACTAGTTGGTCAAGTTGCTGCTAATATTAGAGAAAAGAGAGAACCTGAACCATATAAAGGTAAAGGAATTAAATATGCTGGCGAAAGAATAATAAGAAAAGAAGGAAAAGCTGGCGGTAAAAAATAATCTTAGAAGTTAAGGAGGGAGTCTTAAGATGATAAATAAGACAGATAGAAAAGTTACAAGAACTATTAGACAAAAAAGAGTTAGAACTAAAGTTCAAGGTACTTCTATGAGACCAAGACTTTGTGTTTTCAAAAGTCTAAATAACATATATGCACAAGTAATAGACGATGAAAAACAAACTACTATCTGTTCAGCATCAACTTTAGATAAAGAAGTAAAAACTAAAGCATCTAATGTTGAAGCAGCAACAGAAGTTGGAAAATTAATCGCAGAACGTGCTAAAAAAGCAAAAATTAACACTGTTGTCTTTGATAGAAATGGTTATTTATACCATGGAAAAGTTAAAGCATTAGCAGATGCAGCTAGAGAAGCTGGATTAGAATTCTAATGAAAGGAGAAACTAAAATGGCAGAAACTAAAACTGAATTAAAAGAAAAAGTTGTTAATGTAAGCAGAGTAGCTAAAGTTGTTAAAGGTGGTAGAACTTTCAGATTTAGTGTATTAGTAGTTGTTGGTGACGAAAATGGTCACGTTGGCGTTGGTACAGGAAAATCTGCAGAAGTTCCAGAAGCTATTAAAAAAGCAACTGATGATGCTAAGAAAAACTTAGTTGAAGTATCATTAGTAAACGGTACTTTACCTCATGAATACACTACAAACTTTGGTTCATCTAAAGTAATTTTAAAACCAGCAGTTGAAGGTACAGGTATCATTGCAGGTGGTGCAGTTAGACCAGTTCTAGAACTTGCAGGTGTTAAAAACGTAACAGCTAAAACTCTTGGTTCTCGTAATAGCAGAAATGTTGTTTATGCAACATTAAAAGCATTAAAAGCAATGAGAACACCAGAAGAAGTTGCAAAACTTAGAGGAAAAACAGTAGAAGAAATACTTAAATAATGATATAATGATTACTAGTAATTGATAAGAGAGGAGGAAGCTTGAATGAAGATACACGAATTAGCTCCAGCATACGGTGCTACAACTACCTCTAAAAGAGTAGGAAGAGGTATTGGAAGTGGTCTTGGAAAAACAGCTGGAAAAGGACATAAAGGTCAAAAAGCTAGAACAGGCGGTAGCATTAGAAGAGGATTCGAAGGTGGACAAACACCTTTATATAGAAGAATTCCTAAGAGAGGATTCAAAAATCACTTTGCTAAAGAATATGCAGTAATTAACTTAAGTGATTTAGAACAATTTGATAATGGTACAGTTGTTGATAGCCAATTATTAATGTCTGAAGGAATTATAAAGAAAGAATTAGATGGTGTTAAAGTTTTAGGAAATGGAACACTAACAAAGAAACTTACTGTTGTAGCAAATAAATTCTCAAAAACTGCTGAAGAAAAAATACAAGCTGTAGGTGGAAAGACTGAGGTGAAGTAATATGTTAGAAAGTATTAAAAACATATTCTCAGTTAAAGATATTAGAAAAAAACTATTATTTACTTTTCTAATATTATTACTTTTTAGATTAGGAACATTTATTACAATACCTGGTCTAGATAAAATAACAATTAACGAACAATTAGGTGCAAGTGCCAATGGTTTATCTTCAATGATCAACCTAATTTCTGGTGGAGCATTTAGTAGATTATCTATATTTTCAATGACTATAGGACCATACATTACTGCATCAATTGTTTTAAACTTATTACAATTTGTAATTCCAAGTCTTGAAAGACTTGCTAAAGAGGGAGAAAGCGGAAGAAAGAAATTGAATAAATATACTAAATATTTAACAATTGCTTTTGCATTTATTGAAGGATTAGGATTATATTTTACATATAAATCTTATCTTTTAACACCATTAACATATGGCGCAGGAAAATATTTAGGATTTTTCTTATTTATTGTTTCTTTAATGGCTGGTACTTCTTTACTAACTTGGTTAGGAGATAAAATTACTGAATATGGTATCGGTAATGGTATATCAATGATAGTATTCTTTGGTATAGTTGCTGGATTACCTTCAACAATTAAATCTTTTGCAAATATTGCTGGTGGTGGATTTACTGGAATTTTAATATTTGCTGCTTTAATTGTTGCATTAGTCGCTGTAGTTGCTGGAGTTGTTTTTGTTCAAAAAGCTGAACGTAGAATTCCTGTTAACTATGCAAAAAGAGTTGTTGGAAGAAAAATGTATGGAGGCCAAAGCACTCATATTCCAATAAAACTAGCTATGGCTGGTGTTATGCCACTTATATTTGCAATGTCATTTATGTCATTCCCAAGTATAATAATGAGTCTAGTTACAGATGTAAACTCATTAACTGGCTTTTGGAAAGGATTTTATACTCTATTCACAGCATCATCAAGTAGTGCATGGTACTATTTATTAGGATATGCTGTAATCTATATGGCATTAATTATACTATTTACATTTGTTTATACTATGTTTATAGTAAATCCAGTAGAAATTGCTAACAACTTAAAGAAAAATGGTGGATTTATTCCAGGTATTAGAGCCGGAAAAAATACATCAGATTATATAAATAATGTTTTAATTAAAATTACTGCTGCAGGATCTTTATTCTTAGCTGCAATAGCAATTTTACCAATAATTTTACAAGCTTTCACAAATCAGTCTATATCATTTAGTGGTAACTCAATACTTATCTTAGTAAGTGTTGGATTAGAAATACTAAATACAATAGAGACACAAATGGTAAGCAGAAATTATTCAGGATTTTTAGGATAATATTTAGATATCTAAAAAGGGTGATACAAGATATGTATCATCTTTTTTGTTGCATTTTACATAAATATAAGTTATAATAAAAAAGCGTTTCAAAAAAGGAGGGCGTTATGAAAGATTTAGATTTTGAAAAACAAAAATTAAGTAAAGTAAAAGAGGATTTAGATTATATTCAAGCAGGAGAAGAAAAAATACTAAAGTGTTTGCCAACAAAATATAAAAATAATCCAGTTTTACTTGCAAATTTAATGTCTTCAACAGCTACTAAGATTACAAATATAGCGAAGATAAAAGACAAGCCATATTTTGCTAGAATTGATTTTAAAGAGAATACTAAAGAAATAAAAGATAAGCTTTATATTGGTAAAATAGGAGTTTTAGACCTAGATGGAAACATAGTTGTAACTGACTGGAGAGCTCCTGTTGCAACACTATATTATGATAGTAACTTAGGTAGTGTAGAATATAACGCTCCTGAAGGAACAATAAAAGGTAATTTATCTTTAAAAAGACAAATCATTATACAAAATGGTGAAGTCAAAGAAATTTTTGATGTTGATTCTGTTTCTGATGATGAATTACTTAAACCATATTTAGGTGCCAATGCAGATAACAGATTAAAAAATATTGTTGCTACAATACAAGGTGAACAAAATAATATAATAAGAAAAAATATAGAAAAAAATATTGTTGTTCAAGGTGTTGCTGGTTCAGGAAAGACAACAGTTGCATTACACAGAATTGCCTATTTAATGTATAACAATGTAGACAAATATAAAGCAAATCAGTTTATGGTAATTGGTCCAAATAAGTTTTTTATTAATTACATTTCAAATGTACTACCAGATTTAGATGCAAGTAATGCTATACAATTAACATTTGAAGAACTTGCAACAAGTTTTACAAATGAGAAAATTATTTTTGAAGATTCTACCAAAAAAATAAGTGATATGATAGATGAAAAATGTAATAAAGAATATTTAAAATTTAAATCTAGTTTAGAATATAAAGAATTATTAGAAAAATATCTAAATGATCTTGAATATTGCATGATATTAGATACTGGATTAATAATAAATAATATTCAAATATTATCAAAAGATGAAATAATGAAAGTATATAAAGAAGTAATTGGAGAATCTGTTTCTCAGAAATTAGAGATGACAGCTAGAATTATTTCAAATAGAATAAAAAATGATGATTTTATATACAATAGAATAAAAGAAAAAGCATTTGAGTTAGAAAAAAGTGAACAAGATATAGAAAAAAAGAGAAAAATTGCTAAGATGGAATTAGATATGCTAAAAAAGTTAACTACAACCGGTTTTGAAAAAGAATTAAAAAAATTTCTTAGCATAGATAAAGTAAAATCAATAAATATATACAAAGACTTTGTGGAAAATGTGGATAAGTATTATTTAGCCTGCAATAAAGAAATAAATATAAAGCTACTAAAAGAGAATACTTTAAAATCATTAAGTAATAAAATAATAGAGAATGAAGATATTGCACCAATTATGTATATTAAGCTATTTCTATTTGGAAATAATGAATATAAAAATATTAAATGTGTAGTTATAGACGAAGCTCAAGATTTTGGATTATTTAGTTATTTTATACTAAGAAAATTATTGTCTAATGCATATTTTTCAATATTTGGAGATATGGCTCAAGGCATATATTCATATAGAGCAATTAATTCATGGAATGAAATTTTAAATAACATTTTTAAAGAATGTGAGATATTAAATTTAAAAAAATCATATAGAACTTCAATAGAAATAATGGAGGAAGCAAACAAAATATCTAGTGCAATAGGTTTAGGAGTTGCACAACCAGTTATTCGTAGTGCAGGACCTGTAATTAAGACAAAAGTTGCTAGTGAAAATATACAAGATTATATAGTTAGAAAAGTAAAAGAATATTTAAATAATGGATTTAAATCAATAGCTATAATATATAAAAATCAGAATAAAATGGCAAGTTTAAGCAAGAAATTTAAAGAAGAAAAAATAAATTCAGAGATAATATATAAAGATCAAGAAAAGTATAATGGCGGTGTTTGTATATTAACATCATATTTATCAAAAGGACTTGAGTTTGATGTCGTTATAGTTGCTGATGCAGATGAAAGTATATATAAATCTGAAAATATATTTGATATGAAGCTTTTGTATGTTGCTATGACAAGAGCACTACATAAGCTTGAATTAATTTATAATGATAATATATGTAAATATCTAAAATAATAATAGACTTTTTTTATTATTTTTGATATTATATAGTAGATGTTATATACATATATAGGAGGAAAATATGAACAAAAAAAGATTAATTATATCATTAATAATACTTTGCTTGATAGTTGTACTTGCTGTCGTATTTTTTAATGGTAGAAACAATAATAAAATAGAGGAAAGTATAAATGATGAGCAACAAGAACAATTTAAAGAGTATTCAACTAGTGAGTGGAAAGAGCATGCCAAAAATTATTTTGAACAGACAACAGGAAAGACAGCTGTAGATATTAAGCTTTATTCAGATAATAAAGACATAATGATAATTGAAATTTATGAAGAAGAAGGAAATGTAGACTATACAGAAAGATATAATTTAAATTATAAAACTGGTATAGGAACAGACTTACATGGAAATGAAGTTGATATAGAATTAGAAAAATAAAAAAAGATAGTGAGATTATTCTCACTATCTTTTAACTTTCCAATTTAAATTAACACTAAATTATTGGTTAGGTTGTTGTGATTGCATTTGGTTAGCAGCGTTAGCAACTAATCTTTTAACCATTTCACCACCTATTGAACCAGCTTGTTTAGAAGTTAAGTCACCGTTATAACCTTGTTTTAAGTTTACACCGATTTCGTTAGCTACTTCATATTTGAATTTGTCTAAAGCAGCTTTTGCTTGTTTATTTGTCATTTTGCTGTTTGATGAAGCCATTTAATTCACCTCCAATTTTTTTGGTATTAAAGTGTTTTATATTTATCAACACTTTACACTATTAATTTGTGTTGTTATAAAAAAATAATACAGGAAATTATTGGTAATTTTAAAATATGTAAAATAATAAAATATATTTTTTTACTTCGACAAAATTTGATTAAGAAAAGTCTACAAATACCTTGATTTTACGCCAAAACAATTGTATAATAATGATGCTTTATAGGATAGACTGGAAAAGGAGCAAATAAAATGGAAAATAATAATAAAATTAAAGTAATGGTTGTTGATGACAACAGAGAGTTTGTAAAACTACTTAATATGTATATTAACTCACAAAAAGATATGGTTGCGTTAGAGCCACTATATGATGGAACTAATGCAGTTGATGCTATAAAACAGTCTAAACCTGATGTTTTGCTACTAGATGTAGTTATGCCTGAAAAAGATGGACTATCTGTGCTTGAAGATTTAAAAGATGAAGTAGGAATCCAAAAACCAGTTACAATTATAATGTCTGCTATTGGACAAGAAAAAGTAACACAAAAAGCAATCTCTCTAGGTGCAACATATTATGTTGTTAAGCCTTTTGATATGATCACACTTATAGATAGAGTAAGAGACTTATTAAAAGAAGAGGAAGAAATCAAGACTGAGTATATGGTTGCTTATGGAAATAAAAACTTACCTCTTGAAGTTAGAGTTACACAAATGATACATGATGTTGGTGTACCAGCACATATAAAAGGATATCAATATATTAGAGAAGCTATAATGCTTGCAGTAAATAATGAAGAAATTCTTAATTCTGTAACTAAATCATTATATCCAACTTTATCTCAAAAATTCTCTACAACTCCTTCAAGAGTTGAAAGAGCAATTAGACATGCAATAGAAGTTGCTTGGAATAGAGGTCAAATTGAAATGCATGAAAAGATTTTTGGATACACTGTTAACTCTAACAAAGGAAAACCAACAAATTCAGAATTCATAGCAATGATAGCTGATAGAATTAGACTATCTGAAAAAGTGGCAATATAACATTTGAAAAGAAAATATAATGCAAAAATTATATTTTCTTTTTTTCTTTATATAAATAGCATAAGAGCATTCCTATTAGTATTATGTTTACTATCTTTACTTGACAATTACACCTAAAAATAGTAAAATATAGGAAAATTACAAGAAAAGAGGAAGTTCGTTTTTATGGATAAAGATAGGAAGAATAAATTTGAATTTTTTAAATCTTTTTCATCAAGAATTGTAATATTAGCAATATTAATTATATGTGCAGCATTTATATCTATAGTTTTACCTTTGACACTATATATAGATATTCTTGTTATTTTCTTACTATGTTTAACTGCTATTATTATGTGCTTAAAAGAATTAAAAGATAAAAAATTTAAATTAAATGAATTATCTAAAAATGTTGATTTGATATTGAAAGAGTCATTAGATCTTGTTGATGTTCCAATGGCTATTGTTGGTATGCAAGGAAACATTATTTGGAAAAACAATACTGCAGAACATCTTTTACCAAATGAATATATAGAAAAATCTGCTTTGAAATTAGAAGCACTAAAAAAGAAAAATCCAAAATCTAGTTTATTAGAAGAATTAGGTAATGGTGATGTATATAGTATAATATGCAATCAGATAAAGTTTGATGATTTTGATTGCATGCTAGTTACGTTTATAGATAAAACATATGAGAGTAATTTAAAAGAAAGTCTTGAAGATACAAGAGTTGCAATTGGTATGTTATTTATAGATAACTATGAAGAAACATTACAAGGCTTAGATGAAATGCAAAAAGCAGAGGTTAATTCAGCTTTAACAAGAGAAATTAGAAGCTGGGCTAGAGAGAATAAAGGTGTACTTGCAAGGTTAGATAAAGATAAATATGCAATTTTTGTTGAAAAAAAATATGTTGAAAAAATGGAAAAAGAGTCTTTTGATATACTTGAAAGAGTAAGAAATTTAACCAATATAACTAAATTACCTATTACAATATCTTTAGGAATGTCTTATAGTGAAGACAGCTTAGAAGAAAGATATAATGCAGGAAGTTCTGCATTAGACATTGCCTTAGGAAGAGGTGGAGATCAAGCTGTTGTTAAGAAAGATAAAAAATATGACTTCTTCGGTGGCTCAAACATTGGACTTGAAAAGACTAGTAAAGTAAAAGCAAGAACTATGGCACAAGCAATAAGGGAATTAGTTGAAAAGAGTGAAAAAGTATATGTTGTTGGGCATAGAAATTCAGACCTAGATTGTATTGGTGCATCAATAGGTATTGCAAAAATAGCTAAGTATTTGGGAAAACCTGTAAATATTATAGTTGATGCCAAATGTAATGCTAGCACAGAAGGTGTTATTGAGAAAATAAAATATGATGATGAATACAAAGATATATTCAAAACGTATCCTGAAATAAAAAATAATGATTTTACAAATTGTCTATTAGTTGTTGTTGATACACATAAAAAATCATATATAGTTGAACCAGATTTACTAGATAAATGTGATAATATTGCTGTAATTGACCATCATAGAAGAGGACCAGAATTTATAGATAATGCAGTACTTACATATCATGAGATTTATGCTTCTTCTGCAACAGAATTAGTGGTTGAACTTTTAATGTATATGGATGGAGTAGAAATAACTTCAAATGAAGCAGAATGTATGTACGCAGGTCTTGTTGTTGATACAAAGAATTTTATGTTTAAAACAGGTGTAAGAACTTTTGAAGTTGCAGCTTATTTAAAAAAATTTGGAATAGATGTTGCAGAAATTAAACTTTTATTTCAAAATAATTTTGAAACATATGTAGCAAAAGTAGATATTGTAAAAAATGCAGAGTTTATTCATGATAAAATAGCAATATCTGTTTCAAATGCTTCTCATCCAGATATGCCAATCATAGTTGCACAAGCAGCAGACGAATTGTTGTCTATATCTGGAATTCAAGCATCTTTTGTATTATGTATGGTAGATGGAATTGTAATGATTTCAGGTAGATCAATGGGAGATATAAATGTTCAAACTATTCTTGAAAAAATTGGTGGTGGAGGCCATTTAACTTTTGCAGGAGCTCAAATTGCAGGAACTACCTTAGCAGAAGCTAAAGCAATGCTATTGGATAGTATAGAGGAATATTTATCCAAATAATTATGTATAAATAGGGAGGTAAAAAATGAAAGTAGTATTAAATCAAGATGTAAAAGGAGTAGGAAAAAAACTCCAAGTTGTAGAAGTAAGCGAGGGGTATGCTAGAAATTTTTTATTACCTAAAAAATTAGCTGTAATAGCAGATAATAAAAATTTAAATGAAGCACAAGGAAAAATTAGTGCACAAAAATATAAGAAACAGACTGAATTACAGCAAGCAAATGAAAATAAAAAAATAATTGAAAACGGATTTATTGAATTTAAACATAAAGTTGGAGAAGGAAGTAAACTTTATGGTAGTGTGACAGAAAAAGATATTGCAGATAAAATAAAAGAAAAATTTAATATTGAAATAAGTAAGAAAAAAATAACAATTAGCGATCCAATAAAAAATTTAGGAACTTATACAGTTAATGTAAAATTATATGAGGGAGTAATTGCAAAATTAAAGATAACAGTAGTAGGAATGTAGGTGTAACAAATGGAAAATGAAGTAGTAAACAAGGTACAGCCTAATGATACTTTAGCAGAGCAAGCTGTTTTAGGCTCAATGCTGGTATCAAAAGACGCAGTTCAAGCAGCAGTAGAAGTATTAAAACCAGAAGATTTTTATAGAGAAGATAATAAAGAAATATATGCAGCTATGATGGATATATACTCAGTCGGAAGAGAAATAGATATGATAACTGTAACCGAACAATTAAAATTAAGAGGAACTCTAGAACGTGTTGGAGGAACTCAAAACCTTGCTACCCTAATAGATAATGTACCTACTACTTCTAATATTGAAAGATATGTTGAGATTGTTGAACAAAAAGCTACTTCAAGAAATTTAATTAAAGTTACAAGTGATATAATGAAAGTATCTTATGCTCAGACAGAAGAGCTTGATACTATAATCGAACAGGCTGAAAAGGGAATTTTTGATCTTGCACAAAATAGAAATAGTAAATCATATTCTGGAATGAAAGAGATTCTTGTTACTACACTAGATTCTATTGAAAAAATGTATGACAATAAAGAAAAGCTTTCAGGAATGGAATCTGGATTTATAGATTTAGATGAGAAAATATCTGGTCTAAATGACTCAGATTTAATTATAGTTGCAGCACGTCCTGCAATGGGAAAATCTGCATTTGTATTAAATATTGCTTCGTATGTAGCTATGCATGATAAAGTTCCTGTAATGATTTTTAACCTTGAAATGTCAAAAGAACAACTTGTTAAAAGAATGCTAAGTAGTGAAAGCGAAATAGATAGTATGAAGATTAATAATGCTAATCTTGAACAGGAAGATTGGATAAAGATGGCAGATGCAAGTAATCGTTTAGCAGATGTTCCAATATATATAGATGATACACCAGTACTAACTCCATCTGAAATTAGAGCAAAATGTAGAAAAGCTAAGCTTGAAAAAAATATAGGTCTTATTATAATTGACTATTTGCAGTTAATGGAATCAAAAACAGCAAACGGATCAAGACAACAGGAAATATCTGAAATTTCAAGAGGATTAAAAATATTAGCAAAAGAGCTAAATGTACCTGTTATTGCATTATCTCAGTTAAGTCGTGCTACAGAATCAAGAGCAGACCATAGACCAATGCTTAGCGACCTTCGTGAGTCTGGATCAATAGAGCAGGATGCAGATATAGTTATGTTTTTACATAGAGAAGACTACTATGATAAAGAAACAGAAAAGAAAAATGTTGCTGAGGTAATAATTGCCAAAAATAGACATGGAGAAACTGGTACAGTAGAACTTGCTTGGTTAGGAAAATATACAAAATTTGCAAATTTATATAAAGGAAATGAATAATATGGTTAATAATATTATAAATATTGTAAAGAATAATATAGTAGAGAATGAATTAATTAATAAAAAGGATAAAGTTGTAATAGCAGTGTCTGGTGGACCAGATTCTATGTGCTTATTAGATGTATTATTTAAGATAAAAGATGAATTATTTTTTGATATTGTTGTTGCGCATGTAAATCATGGAATAAGAATTGAATCTGAAGATGAAAAAGTGTATGTTGAAAACTTTTGTAATGAAAGAAAAATACCTTTTCACTACTTAAAAGTAAATGTACCAGAAATATCAAAACAAAAGAAAATGTCTGAAGAAGCTTGTGGAAGAGAAATTAGATATAATTTTTTTGAAGAAGTTCGAAAGAAAGAAAAAGCTCAACTAATTGCTGTTGCACATAATTTAAATGATAATATTGAAACAATATTACTAAATGAGATAAGAGGATGTGGATTAAAAGGACTCATTGGAATGGACTTAAAAGTTAATAATATTATTAGACCTCTTCTTACTATTGAAAAAAAAGACATTTTATTATATAATAGTGAACTAGAGTTACATCCTTGTATAGATAAGACAAATGAGGAAGAAATATATCTAAGAAATAAAATTAGACTAAGTTTAATTCCATATTTACAAAAATTAAACCCTAATTTTGTTTCTAATATTAGTAGAATGAGAAAAATACTAAAAGAAGATAATGATTTCATAGAAGAATATACAAATAACATATTTAACAAGGTAATTATTAAAGAAGATGACTCTAAGGTTGTTTTTGATTTTTCCGTATTTATGAATGAACATGATAGTATAAAAAATAGAATTGTAAGGAAAATAATTGAAAGAAAAATATCTAATTTAGACGGAATTGAAAGTATACATGTATTAGATATTATAAAGTTATTAAATAATAATATAAAAGGAAAAAAGTATATAATTGGAAATAAATTCACTATTGAGATTGCTAAGAAAAACATTGCAGTTATATACTAGCTGAAGGGAGAAAAAATGAATAAAAAAAGCGCTTTTAGAACATTAGTAGTATATGCAGTATTAATTGCTATTGCAATTTATGCTATAACTTTACTAGATTCTACTCAAACTAAGGAAATGTCTTATACTGAGTTAATGCAAAAAATAGAAGAACAAAATGTTCAAAGTATTGAACTTGGTACAGACAGATTAACAGCAAATGTTAAATTAAAGGATGAAGAAAATATAACTAGAATTGTAGATATCCCATCTTCTACAACATTTATAGAAGTTGTTCAAGATAGAGTTACAGCGGGAGAATTTGAATTAACTGTTGCCCAAGAAACATTTATGGAAGCAATGGCCCCATATATTCCAAATATATTATTACTATTAGGAACATTGTTCATTTTAATGTTCGTTTTAAGAAAAACAAATGATAGTAATAGTAAGGCTATGGATTTTGGAAAAAGTAGAGCTCAAAAAATAGATAAAAATTCACCTAAAAAGGTTACTTTTGATGATGTAGCTGGACTTGAAGAAGAAAAAGAAGAACTAAAAGAGGAAGTTGAATTTCTTAAAAATCCAAAAAAATACATAGATATGGGTGCAAGAATACCTAAAGGAATACTTCTTGTTGGTGGACCTGGAACAGGTAAAACATTACTTGCAAAAGCTGTTGCAGGTGAAGCAAACGTACCATTTTTTAGCATAAGTGGTTCAGATTTTGTTGAAATGTTTGTAGGTGTAGGAGCTTCTCGTGTTAGAGATATGTTTAAAGAAGCAAAAGCAAATTCACCTTGTATTATATTTATAGATGAAATTGATGCTGTTGGTCGTCATAGAGGTGCTGGCCTTGGTGGAGGACATGATGAAAGAGAGCAAACATTAAACCAATTACTTGTTGAAATGGATGGCTTTGCAACACATGAGAGTATTATAGTAATGGCCGCAACAAATAGACCAGATATACTTGATCCCGCTCTTTTAAGACCTGGAAGATTTGATAGACAAATTGTTGTTGGAAGACCAGATTTAAAAGCAAGAGAAGAAATATTAAAATTACATGCTAAAAACAAACCATTTGTACCAGGAATAGATTTTAAAGTTATTGCAAAAAATACAGCAGGATTTAGTGGAGCAGACCTTGAAAATATGATTAACGAATCTGCTTTACTTGCTGCAAGAAAAGATAAAAAGACAATAGATATAAATGATGTAGAAGAAGCAATGGTTAAAGTTATGATGGGACCTGAAAAGAAAAGTAAAATTATTAGTGAAAAAGAAAAGAAACTTACAGCTTATCATGAAGCAGGTCATGCAGTTGTATCTAGATTTTTACCAAGTCATGATGATATACATGAAATTTCTATTATTCCAAGAGGTATGGCTGGTGGATACACTATGTATAAACCAAATGAAGATAAAAGCTATGCTTCAAAAAATGAAATGAAAGAGCAAATTGTATCTCTATTAGGTGGAAGAGTTGCAGAACATTTAGTTCTTGACGATATTAGTACAGGTGCATCAAATGATATTGAAAGAGCTACAAAGATAGCTAGAGAAATGGTAACAAAATATGGTATGTCAGAAAAACTTGGACCAATTTGCTTTGGAGGCACTGAAGAAGAAGTATTTTTAGGAAAAGATATGGCTACACATAGTAGAGATTATAGTGAAAATACAGCTTCACAAATTGATGCAGAAATTAAAGAAATAGTTATGAATGCGTATACAAGTGCAGAAAGAATATTAAAGGAAAACATAGAAAAACTTCATAAAGTTGCTAAGAAATTACTTGAAAATGAAAAAATTACAGGAGAAGAATTTGAAGCAATTTTTAAGGAATAGAAATAAAATAAGAGTCATTAAAATTATAATGTACCCAATGGAGTGAACACAAAAAAATAGTGTCTTCCCATTGGGTATATTTTTGTGTATAATAAATATAAAGAGAGTAGGTTTTTGTATGAGTAATATTATTTTTACAGATAGTGAAGTGAACCAAAATGATAGACAATATAAATTGGGCTACTAATTGGTAACCTTCTTTGGATTAAACTTGGTACATTTTTTTATTTTGCTCTTAATTTTTATGTTACTATAATATTCTATTAAATCTTTTTTTAATTTTTCTATTGATTTTTTACATTCTACATAATTACTTAATATAAATTTTATTTATAATTTGAATAGTAACATTTATAATTATTTTATTATTTGAAGCCAAGGCACTGAAAAAGTACTTGGGTCAATTCCCCAAATTATAATTGTAAAGTTTATATAGCGTATAAGATAGGTTAATAAAACATGATAAAATACCCTTTAAAATAAAATGGTGATACTTAATTATAATTAATAGTTGCTTAACATAGTTAAAGAGGTTATAATATAGTAAGTAATTAATAAAAAATATATAATTAAAAGCATAGAGGTGAAAAAATGAAATATGTAGAAATTCATAACTGGAAAGAATATGAAAAGAAAAAAGAATGGTTAAAAGCAATCGAGCTTTTACAAGATGAAATTGCGTATAACTTGGTTGTAGTTCATAATATGTATTCAGATGTTAAGTATAATGAGAATAGTGATAGAGAAATTGTATATATACATAGATTTTATGGGCACGATTCAAATAAAAAAATAATAGAAAAAATGAAAAAAATATATAAATTTTCATTAGAATTTGGGCTTTGGAGAATAGAGTATGAGCGTTGCTTAGAAAATGAAGAGGGCTTATATGATGAAAAAGATCAAATTTTTTGTTTAGAAAATACAGTTAAGTTAAAGAAGTTGTTGATTGGAATCTTAAGGAGTATAAAATAATGAAAAATTTTGAAATTGAAATTAACAAAATGCTTGATGAAGAGGATTATATAAATATATTTAATAACTTAACTGACATATATAATAGTATTTGCAATAAAAGTTCATGTAATGGTAACGATAGCAGAGAGAAAAGTATAAAAAATCTAAGTGAAGAATTTATTAAAATAAAGGATTTAGAAAAAAATAATTTGAATATGGTTAGAATGATAGCTTTTATAATCGAGATCGCTAATAATATGGCTCATAACGTAGAAAAAGAGGTAAAGAAAAATAAAGGAGCAGATAAAAAAATTTTAAAAATAAAAAACTTTTTATTTGATGTAAAGAAGCAATCTTTATCAAAATGTATTGAAATTGCAAGTAGTACCAAAGAAGTAATTATAGGAAAAACAAGAGATAATACCAAGGAATTTAATAAAGATGTTATTGTTTTAGACTTACCAGGATATGGTCAGTTATCTTGGCATACAACACTCAATAGGTATGGTAGTAAAGAAATGGAAGAACTTCCAGAATACAAATTTGAGATAGATAAATCTGGTGGGGATTTATGTGCAAACTTAAATTCTAAAGTTCTGTGTGGGCGTTATTATGAAAACGATATGAATAATCATAATAGATTAGTAAAAAATGTAACCAAAGGAAGAGAAGAAGAACTGAAAAGATTACTAAATATATATGAGCATATCTCAAAAAATCCTAATGGATTAATAAAAGAAAGAGATAAGCTTGATGAAAGTTGTGAATTATATGGACTTCTATCAGAAGACAATTTTAATACTTTAGTAGAAAAATATTATGGATATGAAATTAATAATGATGAAAAGTATAAACAAGAAATAAGAGAGTGGAGATATGAATATCCGGAAGAAAGAGAAGATGGAGATCCTATAGAGGAGGAAAAAAATGAACGATGATATTAAATTAACACCAAAAGTTATTAACGAAGTAGCACAACTAATTGATGCTCTCCCGAAAATTACAAGGAATAGAATACCAGAACCTATAATGGTAATGTTTACAAATTCTGCAAATGAAAAACATAAATATTCTGTAGATTTTAATTTGCCATTTGATAAGCAGGAATTAGAACCATTGTCTATACAAATAACAGAAAGAATATTGAAAGATATGCCACCTTTAATTGAATATGTAGAAAAAAAATCAATGTGTAGTGAGATAAAAGATAAGAAAGAAGCAATAAAAATAATGGAGACTGAGATTTGTACAAATTTATTTAATGTACATAATGTTTTAGCATCAAGAAAACTTGCAAAAGAAGAAAATGTTATGGACATTGAATGGTATGGAAGAATATGCTCTAAAGAAAACTATAAAGTTTTAGAACCTTTTATTATTTTATGTCAGATATTTAATGTGTGTAGAAAAATATATATAGATAAGAATAATATTGATGAAACATATGAAAAATATTTATTTATATGCAATGAAATTAAAAAGAATATTCAAAGACTATAATTAGAATGTTGGGGAAAATCAAGCGTTGAAACAAAGTAAAGTCTTGTTTTTTATAATAAGAAGAATTATATACATGGAAAATTAAATTTTAAAGATAATTATTAAAAAAGATAAATACAGATAATTTTGAAATATGAGAATAAACTAAACAAGAAATACCAATTTAAACCCTAGAAACAAGATTTTACATTTTAAATAGTAGAAACAACTATAAAAAGACTATAATATTTAAAACATTAAATGTCATAGTTTAAGATTAACATTATTATACATTACTTATAAAAAATGATTTTAATATAAAAGGTATAACTCACTTAATAAGGTGTTTAATTGAAATAATATCAGTAAATGTATATGGAGATAATAATGAAATAATAGTAATTCCTTATTTCATTAGAATATATAAAATTTAACATAAAAACGTTGCACAAAATATAAATTTATGTTATAATAATAACGCTGTATGTAGAATCTAGTAGACATACAAATACACACACAATAGGAGTTTTACTCTTCTTCCAGAAATGGACGTGTAAAATGAAGATAATTGTGGAGGAAAGAAAGAAGGAGGAATTTTTAAAATGGCAATTATACCAATGAAATCATTACTAGAAGCTGGTGTACACTTTGGTCACCAAACAAAAAGATGGGATCCTAGAATGGCTCCATATATATTCACAGCAAGAAATGGAATATACATCTTAGATTTACAAAAAACATTAAAGAAATTACAAGAAGCTTACAACGAAACTAAAAAAGTTGTAGCTGATGGTGGATTAGTTCTATTTGTTGGAACAAAAAAACAAATTCAAGAGACTATTAAATCTGAAGCAGAAAGATGTGGAATGTACTATATCAATAGCAGATGGTTAGGTGGTACTTTAACAAACTTTGCTACAATTAAAACTAGAATAGCAAGATTAAACGAATTAGAAAAAATGGAAGCAGATGGAACTTTTGAAGTTTTACCTAAAAAAGAAGTTATTAAACTTAGAAAAGAAATGGATATCTTAAATACTAACCTTGGTGGTATTAAGAACATGGAAAAACTTCCATCATTAATATTCTTAGCTGACTCTAAAAAAGAATATATTTGTACAAGAGAAGCAAGAAGATTAAATATTCCTACAATTGGATTAATCGATTCTAACTGTAATCCAGAAGACGTAGATTTAGTAATTCCTGGTAATGATGATGCAGTAAGATCAGTAAGCTTAATTGCTGGTAAAATAGCTGATGCTGTAATTGAAGCTAAAGAAGGTAACTTAACAACTATTGAAGACGACGATATTGAAACTATGGAAGAATTAGTTGAAAAAGAAGGCGTAGACAAAATAGAAAGAAAACCAAAGCAAAACAACAGAAGAAATTATACAAAAAGAGATAACAGAAAAGACGAAGTTGTTGAAGCTAAAGAAGAAGTAGCTGAACAACCACAAGAAGATCAAGAATAATATTAATATATAATAGGGGGTGCTTTAAATGGCAATAACAGCCGAGCAAGTTAAAGAATTAAGAGATAGAACTGGTGCAGGAATAATGGACTGCAAAAAAATCCTTACAGAAGCAGAAGGAAATATGGAAAAAGCAATTGAGCTTTTAAAACAAAAAGGTATGGCAAAAGCTGCTAAAAAAGCAGGAAGAATTGCTGCAGAAGGTTTAGTAGAAGCATATATTCACAATGGTAAATATGGTGCTTTAGTTGAAGTAAACTCTGAAACAGACTTTGTTGCTAACAACCCAGAGTTTAAAGCTTTTGTTAAGGATGTTGCAATGCACATAGCTGCTGCAGCTCCTCAATATGTAAAACGTGAAGATGTACCTGCTTCAATTGTTGATGCAGAAAAAGAAGCACAAAAACAAAAAGCTATTGCAGAAGGAAAACCAGAAGCAATTGCTGAAAGAATAGTTGAAGGAAGAATGGATAAATTCTATTCAGAAATTTGTCTATTAGATCAACCATTTGTTAAAGATCCAGATAAAACAGTTGGACAACTTTTAACAGAATTAATTTCTAAAATTGGAGAAAATATAGTAATCAGAAGATTTGTTAGATTTGAAAGAGGCGAAGGAATCGAGAAAAAAGAAGAAAACTTTGCTGAAGAAGTAATGAAACAAGTTAATGGTTAATTTATAAAATATAAACTCGTAATTTTTTAATTACGAGTTTTTTTATAATAATTTTAAATTGACACATATATTATTAAATGATATAATTTTTTTAATTTGGAGGGTGTAAATATGTATAAGAGAATATTAGTTAAATTAAGTGGTGAAGCAATAGGACAAGATGATGGAAGAGGAATTGACAGTAGCAAATTAGAAAGAGTTGCTGACCAAATAGTAGATTTAAATAAAGATGGTGTAGAAATTGCAATTGTAATTGGTGCAGGTAACTTTTGGAGAGGAAAATATGGTGGAGAATATATAAAAAGAACAACATCAGACTACATGGGAATGCTTGCAACAACTTTAAATGCACTTGCGCTTCAAGAAATGCTTGAATCAAAAGGCGTTCAAACTAGAGTACAAACAGCAATTGAAATGAAACAAGTAGCTGAGCCATATATCAGAAGAAAAGCAGTAAGACATTTAGAAAAAGGAAGAGTTGTAATATTTGCATGTGGAACAGGTAGTCCATATTTTACAACAGATTCAGCTGCTGCATTAAGAGCTGTTGAAATGGATTCAGATGTAATATTACTTGCAAAAAATGTTGATGGTGTGTATAACAAGGACCCTAAAAAATATGAAGATGCACTAAAATATGATGAAGTATCATATATGCAATCAATAAATGAAAAACTAGGAGTTATGGATACAACAGCAATAACATTATGTATGGAAAATAAAATACCAATTTTAGTATTTGCACTAAATGAAGAGAACTCAATTAAAAGAGCTGTAAAAGGTGAAAAAATAGGTACTATTATTAAAGAGTAATAGTTTTGGGAGGTTTTATATATGGAAGATAAAGGTGAAGTATTATATGAAATAGGTCCTAAATTTAATTTTTTTTATGAATTAACCATGCCTACAGGAAGAAAAATGAAGTCTTCTTTTACGGTAATGATAATTACAATTATCTTAAATGTTATATTTTTAATTGGGAAAAAATATATTGTGGATATGAATAATATAACAATACTAAATGTATATAATATTTGTAGTATTGTATGTTTAATTGTATTGATACTAACTATATTATTATTTATTTCAAAAATAGTAATGCAGATTTTAGAATACAAAGGTATTAAATATAAGTTCTATAAAAATTGCATGGTATATGAAAATGACTTTTTAAGTCAGACTAAAAAAACAATAGAATATTCAAATATTAGAGAAGTTGAAATAAGAAGAACTGTTACAGACAGAATTATGAATTATGGTGTAATTATAATATATACCAATGCGGATAAGGCTTATGGAAGTGCGACTGTAATATATGGCGTAAAAAATACTGAAGAAATATATAATAACATTGAAAGTATAATCCATAATGGAAATATAATATCTAGTCCAATTAAAACAGGTGATAGTGCCAACGATTTGAAAGAAGAAATTAATTTTAAAAATGCAATGGCTAAAAATGAAGTATATACTGAATCAAATGCAATGAGTGACACTAATCCATTAAATAAAGAATAGTTTTTAAACATAAAGGGGAGAGATTTTAATCTCTCTCCTTTTCTGTTACTATTAGGTGTCAAAAGTTGTAGATTAATATTGACTATAATATTTAAAAATAGTATAATTACAAGTATTATAGGAGGGATTTAATTGAAGAAAGACAATATTATTAAGATAGTAATTTCTATTGTAATAATGCTTCTTCTAGGATATCTTGCTATATTTGGACTTAAAATAGGAGATAAAACTATTATTAAGGGAGCAAAGAGCATAAAGACTGGCTTAGATATTAACGGTGGTGTTACTGTATTATATCAAGCTGAAGCAGAAGAAGGAAAAGAAATTACATCAGACGATTTAGAAAAATCAAAGGCAGTTATACAAAAAAGATTAGAAGCTAAGAACATCTATGATTATATTATTAGAGTTGATTCTAACACAAATCAGATAAATGTTGAAATACCAACAGATACTAGTGATACATCAGTAGATCCCCTAGCAGCAATTGAAGGACTTGATAGAACTGCAGTAGTACAATTTAGAGATTCAGATGGAAACACATTATTACAAGGTGAAGATATTGAATCTGCTAAATATAGTGAAGATGCAGTAGATAGTACAGGAATTGGAACACCACATGTTGTACTTAACTTTAGTGAAGAAGGAACAAAAAAATTTGCTGAAGCAACTGAAAAAATGGTTGGCAAAGCAATGCCAATATATTTAGATGAAGAATGTATTACTTCTCCAACTGTTAATTCAAAAATAGACTCTTCAACAGCTATTATAACAGTAGGAAATGGTACTTTTGCTGAGAAAAAAGCAATAGCTGAAGAATATGCTATGTTAATTGATTCAGGAAGCTTGCCATTTAATTTAAAAATAGTAAATAAAGAATATATTGGACCATATGTTGGACAACAGGCTTTAGAGATTAGTATTAAAGCAGGTATTGTTGCTTTAATTGCAATTTGTTTAATTATGATACTTGTTTATAGATTACCAGGTGTCGTTTCAACAATTGCTTTAATAACATATGTATCAATATTATTATTAATAATTTCAAATACTGGAATTTCATTAACATTATCTGGTATTGCAGGTTTAATTTTATCTGTAGGTATGGCAGTTGATGCTAATGTAATTATTTTTGAAAGATTAAAAGAAGAACTTGAAAGAAAAGTTGCGTACAAAAAAGCTTATGAAAAAAGCTTTAAAAATGCAACAAGCACAATTGTTGATGGTAATATAACAACATTAATAGTTGCTTTTGCGTTATATTTCTTAGGTTCTGGAATGGTAAAAGGATTTGGTCTAGTATTGGCTATTGGTGTTATATTAAGTTTATTTACTGCACTAGTAGTATCAAGATTTGTTTTAAAACAATTTATGCCAATGGCAAATAAGACTACTTTCTTATTTGGAATAAAAAAGGAGGTAGAAAAAAATGACATTAAAGCTTGATTATTTAAAACATAGAAAAATTATTTTAGCTATCTCTTTAATTGTTGTTGCTGCCGGATTAATATATGGATTTGTTACAGGTTATGTTTTTGATATAGATTTTAAGGGTGGTACAAGAATACAAGTAGAACTTAACGAAGAGTATAATGTGTCAGATATTAAAAACATAGTTGAACAAGTATGCAACCAGATACCTGAAATTCAATCTAATAGTTCAGGAAATAATACAGTAACAATAACTACTCAAGTTATTTCAGAAGAGGAATCTAATACAATTGTTACAGCTTTAAAAGATAAATATACAAATATGGGAGATGCAACAATTAAAAATGTGCAAGCATCATATGGAAAAGAACTAATTAACACAGCAATAATTGCTGTAATTGTATCAATTGCACTATTACTTGTATATGTAGCAATTAGATTTAAGACATTAGGATATACAGCTGCTATTTCAGCAGTACTTGGACTTATTTTTGATGTTTGTTTCTTATTTGCTATATATGGAATATTTAAATTTCCAATAAACTCTACATTTGTAGCAGTTATACTTACAATTATTGGTTATTCAATCAATGATACAATAATAATATATGACAGAATAAGAGAAAATAAAAGATTAGTAACAAAATCTAATGATGTTAAAGATGTTATTAATGAAAGTATAAGTCAAACTTTAAAAAGAACAATTATTACTTCAATAACAACTTTAACTGCAATTGGAATAGTGTTAATCTTCTCACTTTTAAAAGATCAAGAAACATTAAAACAATTCTCAATTCCTCTTTGCATAGGTATTGCAGAAGGAACTTTATCTTCAATATTTATTGCAACAAATTTATGGTATAGCATAGATAAACTTGTAAAAAAGATTAAGAAGGCATAGTTAAACTAAAAAAGCTTCGTAAAAATACGGAGCTTTTTTCTTGTATAAGTTTAATAATTATGGTATATTGATATTAGTGATGTAAATGAAAGAAAAAACATTGGAAAGAAAAATAAAAAAGTCAACACTAAACAAAGATTATGAAAGCTCAAAATTTATTCTACTTAATTGCTACATTAAGCAATTCAAAAAGATGATAAAATATAAAGGCGGAAAAATAAATAAAAAATGGTTTTTCCATGATTATTTAGAAGAAGTAAAGAGGCTATATTCAAGTATGTATGGAAAAGATATTGATGAGATTATGGATGTATTATACTCAGAAAAATATAATATCAAATATCAGATATCATGGCTAATTGAAAATTCTTATATATTTAATGATTATAAATTATAATTGGAGGAGATAATATGTATATAGCTGCGTTAGTAGGAAGCATAGCTGCTTTTGTATGTTCTTTTACACCATTACTTGGTATACCATTTACACTTGTATTTTCAATTACTTCTATTGTATTTTCAATATTAGTTTTTAAAAAGTCTGATGAAAAAGAAAGAAAAGATGCATCAATAATTGCATTAATTATTGCAATTATTGCAATAATAATATGTATAGGAGTAAATATTTTATCTTGTAAATTTATAATTGAAGGAATTAAATATTTAGATAATTACTCTGTTGATTATGAAAATTATTATGAGCAAAAATTTAATGAGTATAAAGAATATAGTATTAATGATGAAATCAAGATAGGAGATTCATATATTATTACTTTGAATGATTTTTCCAAAGATGGAAATGATTATTATGCATATATAACACTAGATTCATTAAAAGATTATAATGACTATATTTCTATTTATGATTTTTGTATATATAATGTGGAAGAAGAGGATGTTATATATAGCACGTATTCATCAGATACCTGTGATTTTATTGGTGGAGTTTTCGATGAAGGAGAAAAGAAAAAAATATCATTAAAATTTGATTCATATTTTGAAAATGATGACAATTTATATTTAGTCTATATAAATGATGAAAATGGTGTGAAAATTAAACTATAGTATCAAATGTATATGTGTAGAATATTGACAAAAAATATAAAATAGTGTACGATATACATGTAAAAATTTAGATAGAAAAGAGGTAAAATATGGATAAAAAAACTACTTCACGTGGAGCTTCAAATAAAGAAAAAATAAATATATCAAAGATATTAAGAAGACCAATAGTAAGACTTGCTTTATTAATTGTTATTATTATTGGTGCTATATTTATAATCAAAGCTTGCGTATCAAATAAAGATAATGATGAAACAACATTAGTTGGATATCAAAAACTTGTTAATGTAACAGAAAATAAATATACTTTTGTAGATTTGGATGGAAAGACAAAGACCTACGAAGGATACACTTCAATGGATGACTTTTATTATGATGTTACATGTGTCTCAAGATTAAACACTGAAACAGGTGTTACTCAGATGGCGTTAATTAATAAAAATAAAAGTGAAGTTGTAAAATTTGGAACATATAATAATTTTACACAAGTTGTAGGTGGAAAATTCTACAAAGTAGAAAAAGATGGTAAATATGGTGTGATTGATCATAATGGAAAAGTTATAATTGAGCCTGAATACAACTATATATCTATTACAACAGTTCAAGAAGCGACTGAAGTTGTATTTGAATGTCAACAAGATTCTAAATATGTATTTGTAAATGAAAGTGGCAAAAAATTCTATGAAACAGATATAGCTTTACATAGTATTTCATACGCAAATAAATTTAATACTGATTATGATACAATTATTTACATATCAATAGATGGCCAAAAGAAGTATTTTGATTTAGTTACAGGAGAGGAATTATTCCAAGATATAGATAATGTAAATATATCATATAACATATTAAAAACTGATGGAAAGATTAGTTTTTATGATAAGAATTGTAAATTAAAAACAGAACTTGACACATCTGAAGATTATTCAGCTGATGCAAGAGTATACTTTAGAAAATATGTTGTTGTAGAACAGAAAAATGTTACAACAGGAACTAGAGCATATAAATACACAGTATATAATTCAGATTTCAAAAAAATATTAGAATCTGAAAATAAGATAAATCCTGTTCAAGATATTGATGGAAATGTATATTTTATTATTAATGAGGCTGATGGAGTTAAAATTATTAATGAAAGCAAAAAAGAAGTTAAAATTGATGGATATGAATTTAATGGAAATAATATAAATAATCTTCAATATATTGTATTAAATCCATCAGATGATGTTGCTACATATGATGTGTTTAACTTTAAAGGTAAAAAAGTTGAAGAAGGATTTGTTGAATATTCACAAAAAGGATTTGGGCTTATAGTTAAAGGATATACTGAAAGTGGAGAACAACAAAAATCATTAATTCTTGGAAATAATAGTAAAGTGGCACTTACAGAGGAAGATAATATAGTTGCAAATGACTATTATTTAACAATTGAGAACGCTAAAGATGGTGTTGTAAGTGTTGTTGACAGAAATGGAAAAATTAAACTAGATAAAGTACCAGGAACAAAAATATTCTATGTTGAAAAATATATTGGTGTCCAAGATGGTGAGGATGTAAATATATATGAAATTGAAACAGGAAAATTAACTTATACATATTCTAGTGCAGATTATATAAATATTGATGAAACAGTAAATGTTGTGGAACTTACAAATGGTTACTATCTATTTAGTGGAAAAACAATACTTGAAAAATAGTTTGATAAAGACGAAAAGGTATTATTCTTTTCGTCTTTATTCTTTTATAGTGTGTTTACATAATTTGACTTTTGCTAAATAAAGTGGTATAATTATCTACGTATAAAAAATAATTATCTATTTTTTAATAAAAAAAGGAGGTTTTGTGTATGAAATTCCCACATGTTTTAGATTATTACTCAGGAGATGATTCTATTATGGATATCTCAACTAAACTTTGTATTGTTGAAAGAGAAGAGTTTGTTCGGAAAATATGAACAAATGCTTATTATACGTAGAATACATCATTTCGGCTATAAAGTATGGCTGGGAAGACCTGAAAGAATAAAATCATATGTGTATGAAAAAATTGATGGTGAGTATGGACCTATTAATATAATGACATCAAACAATCAGTTTATTGTACCAAGACAAATATGTAGTAGCAGTAAAACTGCTAAAGTAGCTTTATATAAGAAAAGAATATATGATATAAAGAAAATGGAGTTCTTGAAAGAAGTCGTTTTAGTAGATAACAAGCCAATGACAATAGATTATGTTGTTGAAGATTATAGCTCAATGACAGATGAAGGTAAAGGAACAAAAGGATATTTAAATATTTATATGGGTAAAGAGCAATATGAAATACTAGTTGTATAATAAAAATAGCAGAGAAGTTTATTTTCTCTGCTATTTATTTTTGGTAATAAAAAATAAAAATATAAATATACTTAATGTAGGTGATATATACTGTGGGTAATTTAAAAAAGGAAGGAAAAAAGTTATTTAAAAGAATAGACTTTAAATCTAAATTTTCGGAAGTTAAAGAAAGATTTATTGAAACTTTAGAATTACCACAAGAGCTCTCTAGTGATTTTGCAAGAATTACAATGATAGAGAATGCTCAGATTTTGATAGAGGGAAAAAATAATATTGTAGATTATTATGATAATTATATAAAAATACAAGCTAAAAATGTGTACATAGTTCTAGACGGTAAAAATCTAAAGATAGATGAAATTACGGATGCTGAGTTACTTATATCAGGTAAAATTAGCAATGTAGGATTTCAGAATAGATAGGAGTAATATGAATTTAGAAGAAGGAATAAAAAAGATAAGTGGTACTATAGAAGTTGAAATAACAGGTTTTTTTACTGAAAGATATATTAATTTATGTAAGATAAATAATATTAATATTTGGAATATAAAAACTATAGGCAGTGGAATAGTGAGATTTGACATTGCAATTAATGACTTCAAAAAATTAAGAAAAATAACCAAGAAAACAAAATGTAAAGTAAAAATTCTAAATAAAAGAGGAGTTTATTTTAAATTATTTAAATACAGAAAAAGAAGGTTGGTATTATTGCTAATAGCAGTATTTATTATACTTTGTATTCTCTCAACTTCTTTTATTTGGAACATTGAAGTTGTTGGAAATACATATATTCCAACAGAAGAAATATATATTGCTTTAGAGGAATCTGGATTAAGTGTAGGAAAAAATAAATTAGGGATAAAAACAAAAAAAGTAATAAATAACTTACGTGTTATAGTACCAGATATTGCATGGGTTGGAATAGACATAGAGGGAACAAATGCTTATGTTAATGTCGTTGAAAAAACAAAACTTCCAGAAAGTGCAAGAAACGAAAACACAATAGGAGATATAATATCAGATAAATCTGGTATAATTGAAAAAATAGTAGCAGAAAATGGAACTCCAATTTTAAGTGCAGGCGAATATGTTGAAGAAGGAAGAATATTAATTGAAGGAAAAACCTATAGTGATACATTAGAGACAAAAGATGTTACAGCTAAGGGAATAGTTACTTTAAACACAGAGTATGAATATAAAGCAGACTATTGTTATACAATACAAGAAAAATTATATACTGGAAAAACAAAATATACTATTGGTGTAGATATAAATAATAAAGAAAATTACATAAATTATTTGGATAAATCTCTAAAATATGATATAATAAAAAATAGTAGTGATATTAATATTTTTGGAAATAAAATAGCTTTTTGTTTATATAAATTTAATTTGTATAATTTAGTAGATAAACAGATAACAAAAGAAGAAATATTACAAAAAGCTCAAAAGGATGCAGATGAATATATAAATGGTAAAGTATTGACAAATATTAAAAATGGAAGAATAAATGGATCAGAAGTTATAATAGATTATGAAGACGAAGAAAAAATATCACTAAGAGTTGTGTATCATATTACTGAAGAAGTAGGATATTTTAGGGAAAGGAATTGAAAAATGAATAAAGTTACAATAGATTTAGATGATAATCTTGTAAACTATATTAAAGAAAAGTGTGATAGAGACATTACATCGGATATAAAAACAATTGTTGAAACAGCATTAGAAGAAAAAAATATAGATAACCAAAATGTATCTATATCAATTAGTGCAGTAGATAAAGAAGAGATACATGAAATTAACAGAGAATATAGAAATGTAGATAGACCAACTGATGTATTATCTTTTCCAATTTTTTCAAGAGAAGAAATAAATAACTTTTCTAGTCTCGAAGAAAGTAAGAAACTAAAAGAATTAGAGCTTGGAGATATTATAATTTGTATAGATGTTTTACAAGAGCACGCAATAGAATATCAAACAGGGATATTAAGAGAAATGCTTTATATGATAACTCATGGTGTTTGTCATTTAATAGGATACGACCATGAAATAGAAGAAGAAAAAAAAGAAATGAGAACATTAGAAGAAAAAATATTAAATAAAATAGGAGTTGGTGAGGTAAATGGATAAAAATCAAGAAGACCAACAAGAAGAAACTAAAGTAAATGAAAGAGAAGAAAATTTAAAAAAACTTAAAAATGTAAAGAATAAGAACTTTATCACTGCATTACATCATTCAGTAGATGGGATAATAAAAGCTTTTAAAACTGAGAGAAACTTAAGAATAGACTATCTTTGTGCAGCATGTGTACTACTTGCAGGAGTTGTTTTAGGACTAAATAAGACTGAGTTTGTATGTCTATGCTTAACTGTAGGTTTTGTTATCTTTTCAGAAATGATGAATTCAGTTGCAGAATATATAGTAGATTTAGTAACAGATAAATATGATGATAGAGCAAAAGCAGCAAAGGACATTGCTGCTGGTGGGGTATTAATATCATCTAGTATTTCTGTTATTGTTGCGTATTTTTTATTTGCGGACAAGTTGAAAAATGCAACAACTAATGTAATATCGACTATATTTTCATCAAATGCTAATATTCTACTTACTATTATTTTTATGATAGTAGTATTAATAGTAATTTTAAAGGGACTTTTTGGCAGAGGAGAAGAATATGCACACTCTGGGCCAAGCTTAAAAATAGCCTTGGCATTTGGCCTTACTACTTATGCATGTATAATAACTAGAAGTTTTTTAGTTGGTGCAGTTTGTGGAATATTAAGTTTGATGATATTTGGAATGAAAGTTAAAAATACTAAGGCTAGAACTATTAATATGATATATAGTGCATTGCTAGGAATAATTATTGTATTATTTGTATATCAATTAGTTTTAATTGGACCTGAAATTCTTCAAAAATTAAGCTTTTAAAGGAGGAAATATATGAAACAAGATGATTTAATAAATATTGCAAAAAATGCATGTAAAAATGCGTGTTCACCTTCAACTGGATATATGGTTGGTGCTGCTTTACTTTCAAAAAGTGGTACGGTATATATTGGAGTAAATGTTGAAGATGAAAAGATTCCTAATTTATCTATTTGTGCAGAAAGAAATGCTATTCAAAATGCAATATCTCATGGTGATAGGGAATTTGAAGCAATTGCTGTTGTTGGAAAAAGAAAAGATTCTAAAGATTTTGATAACACACTTACACCATGTGGAATATGTTTACAATATATAATAGATATGTGTAGAGATATAGATATTATTTGTTATATTAATGGAATGGAAGTTGTTAGGAAAGTTGATTACTTTTTAAATACACCTTTTGATTTGGCAGAAAAATAGATATAAAACGAAATTTTGAGCATATAATTGTTTTAGGTGATAATATGAATCATAAACAGTTACTTGCTCTTTTTTTGTGCTTTGTAATGATACTATCTTCTAAAATTGTATCTATAGAAGAAAATAAAGTAGTTAGTGTAAAAGATGTTTCAAATAACATAGATAAATATACCATTGAAAATATTAAAGATGAAACAGATGAATATAATATAAATATATTTTATCCTATGACTAAGTCAACAAATGTAAATGATAAAATAAAAGAAAAAATAAATAATTATGTAGAAAAATTTAATAATGAAAATACTCTAGCAAGTAAAAAAGAATTAACTATTTCTTTTGAAGAATTTGAATATAAAGATTATACTTCATTTAAATTTAATGTAAAAAGTAATACTGGAACAGCACATGCTTTAGAAGAAGCATTTTCTATAGTATATAAAGACGATGAAGTTATAGATGTTAATTATCTAAATTCTTTATCTAAAGATATAATAGAAAAATTATATGAGCAATGTAAAATAAAGCTTAAAGATAATTCTAAAATAAAAGAATATTCAAACGACAATTGGATAGAAAAAGGATTAAATAAAGAGGCAGAGACTTATAATAATTTTTTGCTAACAGAAGAAAATCTGGTTATTATTTTTAATCCAGAAATAGTAGCTCCATTTGTTGCAGGAATAATACAAATTGAAATACCTTATGAAACATTAAATTTAATTATTGATTAATTTTTAATTATGTGTTAAGTTATAAATAGGAGGGGATTTTATGAGTTCTTCAAGTTTATATAGTTCAAGCACTCTAAACAGTATTTCAAAAGCTAGTAGCTCTGTAACTGTTTTAGCTGTTTGGACAATAATTGCCTTAGTAGTAGCAATTGGAGGGGGAATTGCACTATATTTTACTTTTTTAAGTAAAAAGAATGAAGGTAAATTTAATGGATTTTTAGGATGGGTTTATGACACATTTACATTTAAAAATATGGTTGTTGAGACTTTACTAAAAATCACATATCTTGTAGCTACTATATTTACTACTTTATATTCATTTGGTTTAGTTGCAGTAAATATATTATCTGCATTTGCACTACTTATATTTGGAAACTTATTCATAAGAATAGGTTACGAATTTATGTTAATGAGAGTTATTACTTGCAGAAACACTACAGATATTAACTCAAAACTAAATAAAGTAGTTAATGACAAAAAAGAAATAAAAACAGAAGAATAATAATGTTTTTATATGAAAAAACTTAAGCTGCTATATAAAATATAGTGGCTTTTTTATAAAAAAACACTTTTAAATGTTATTAGCATTTAAAAGTGTAATTTTTTTTAGTCGTCGCGATCAAAGCCACCCTTTTGTTTTAAAGTATAAGCTCTCTTTGGTGCTGAGCTATCTACATATTTATTAGATACTCTACCAAATAAGTCAAGTAATCTGTTATTTATTACTTGTTGATCATAATTGGCTTTAGTAAATTGTGCAATTTGCTCGCCATCAAATACTTTTCTTCCAGTAACAATATCCATAACTCCAGTTGCCAGAGCATCACTATCTTCTTGAGGTATTAATATACCTAAAGGAGTTGTATAAGTTCCAACTGTTCCTTCGTCTGGCTTTAAAATGTTAGGGTCTTCTGCATCAGTGTTTGCATCGTAGTTTCTTTTGATTATTTTACCAGTATTATTAACTACTTCACAAAGTCCACCATTATTAGTTGCTATTACAGGATGTCCGCAAGCTGTTGCTTCAATTGCAACTAAACCAAAAGGTTCTTCTCTTGATGGAACTAAAGAAACATCAGAAGCGTTTTGGATTCTTCTTATAACATCATGATTTTGTCTTCCAACAAAATAAGTATGTTGTAAATTTAAATCTTCAGCTTGAGCTTTTAACTGTTGCTCTAATGCACCGCTTCCAACTATTATTGTTGCAACTTTTACTCCTTCTTTAGAAGCCTCTTCTTCATATTTTTTAGCAGCATCTAATGCAACATCAATTCCTTTGAAGTCAGCAAACTTTCCTACAAATGTAACTACTTTATCGTAGTCTGTTGGAATTTTTCCATCAGCTGTATTTTGAGCAGTAAGTGAAGCTAAAACTTCGCTTCTATCAACAGGAATTACTTTAAATACATCTGGATTATATCCATTTGTGATTTGCTCAACTTTATCTGCTTGATCAGGGAAAAGCTCACAGAATTTTTGTCTTTGTGCCTCAGATATAACTATAATGCTCTTTGAACTTTGAGCAGATTTTCTTGCCATTTCAACAAAGTGTGAATACTTTTCAACTTCTTCTTTGCATCTAAGAAGCTCATCCTTTGAAAGAGTACCAGAATGAACTTGCTCTCTAAGTTCTTTTAATCTGTTAATACTTCTTTCATATCCCATTAAGTCTGTTCCATGAATTGTAACAACCACTGGAACATCAAATTCAGTAGCTACTGCATTGTGAATCCAGTTGTGTTGACCATGAATAACATCAGGATTAAATTCTGCAATTTCTTGTGCTATTGCCTCTCTGTATTTTTGTTCAATTTCCTTTATTTCATCAAGACTCATATTCCAAAAAGTGGAAGTTGAGCGTGTATGTGTTGTAAACATTGGAAAGTTAAATCCTAATTGTCCAGGTATATTTTCTGCATTTTCTTCAGCTGTAAAAGGTATCATATGATATTTTACTCCAGCTAATTTTGGAAAATTTGAACTGTTTTCAGATAATATACAGCATACTTCATTGCCATCTTTTACAAGTCCTTCAGCTTGTGTAGTTATCAACGTACCGCTTCCTGCACCATTGTTTGGAAATCCAGTTACTTGCAATATTTTCATTAAAATTCCTCCTTTAATTAAAATCGGGTAAAAAAATATTTACCCATATAATAATATCATAAAATAAGAAATTTTGCAATAAAAAAATAGCAAAAATGCTTTTAAAATGATAAAAATAGAATGTTTAAATTACATAATTAAAGAATGAGCGTTTAATATCCATTCTTTAATTGATATAATATTACTTATAAAACGATTAATACACGAACTCTATCACCAGTTTGTATAGTATATATTTTATTTTTCAATCATAAAACGTTAATAAAAGTATGGTTAAAATAATAAATAATTTTAAAAATAAATAGTATATTAATGTAAATAATAATAGAATGTAATAAGGTGAAAATTAGTGAAGAAAGTATCTAAAAGTGTATCTGAAAATGATGTTACATTGAAATTATATCAGTAAAGAAAAATATTGAAAATAAGCTATTTATCATGGAAG
This sequence comes from Clostridia bacterium, assembly GCA_051886195.1. Lineage (GTDB taxonomy): Bacteria > Bacillota > Clostridia > TANB77 > CAG-465 > CAG-465. The sequence goes on along the minus strand of JBJEXW010000014.1, from coordinate 23,007 downwards.
AAAATTATATAAAAAATATAATATTTTTAGAACTTATGTAAAATAAATAACAAAATAATATTTTATGCTATACTATTTTTGATATTATTTGAGGTAATGTTTGTTATACAAAACTTAATAGATATATTTTACAATCAATACTAATAGTTGAAAAATTATGTAAAACATGGTATTATATTAATAAGTTGTATGTATTATATTTATAAAAATAATTTTATAGAAATATCTAGAACAATTAATATTAAAACTAGCATATACTTGCGTTAGAATCAAAATTTAGGAGAATTTAAATGTCACATCAAATAATAGATTCTGACGCAAACCCATGCGAAGGAATCTTAGTAATTGTTAATGAGATTTGGAAATCTTTGGATGATTTCATAGAAGATTTACCAGAGGATGTTAATTATCATCATTTTGAATTGTTAACAAAGAATGCACTTAACAGAATTCAAAATTATTTTAACTAGAACTTAACTAGATTAACAAAGTTTAGACTTAAGTTTACACATTATGAAAATCGATTCTAAGGCGCCCTAGAGATAATTCTCGTAAAGGCTACTTCGTAGTCCAAACTAAATGTTTATTTAGTAAATATTTGGTAATAGCTTAAGAGAAATCTTAAGCTATTTTTATGTTGAAAAAAAAGTCCAATTATGTTATAATATAATTGATATATAGGAAATGGGTTTTTATAGACCTATATATCTTTGATGTGACGTAAAAGGAGATTTTTAGTCCCCTTTTACATTTTTTTATATGATTGTTATATAATAATATTAGTATATAAGATTTTTGAAATTTTTATCTTATATACATTTGTGAAATACAGAGGAGATATGTTAATGCATATTTCCTTTTTTAGTTTAAAGAAAAAAAAAGATAAGTAATATGGACAAAAAAATAAATATATGGAAAGTTCTGAAAATGAATAGAATTAGGTGAGACGTTGATATGGAAAATAATATATTTTTTTAATAAAAGTATGTTTAAAAGAATAATAAATATTTTTAAAACTAAATAGTATATTAATGTAAAAAAATAATAGAATGTAATGAGGTGAAAATTAATGAAGAAATTATCTAAATTTGTATCATCATTGCTGGTTATTATTGTAATTAGTAATAACTATATTTTTGGAACAAGTTATATATATGAAAAAAAAGAGAGTTATATAAACAAGGAAAGCAGTATTTCAACAGTTGCCAATCCTTCTTTTACATTTGAGTCATACTCGCAAGTATTAATGGAACCAAGTACTGGCAGAATATTATATGCAAATAATGAAAATGAGAAGATGCTACCTGCATCAGTTACCAAAGTTATGACACTTCTTTTAATTATGGAACAAATTGATTCCGGTGTGTTAGATTATGCCGATACTGTGACTTGTAGTAAAAACGCATCTAAAATGGGTGGATCGCAAATTTGGTTTGAAGAAGGAGAAACACTAACTATAGATGAAGCTTTAAAAGCAATTTGTGTTGTATCAGCAAATGATGTTACTGTCGCAATGGCAGAATTAATAGGAGGAAATGAGGAAAACTTTGTAATTGCTATGAATGCAAAGGCAAGAGAACTAGGAATGGAAAACACACATTTTATGAATTGTCATGGTATAGATGAAGAGGGACATTATACTTGTGCAAAAGATGTAGCAATAATGGCAAGAGAACTAATTACCAAACATCCGAACATTTTAAATTATACTTCTATTTGGATGGATACTTTAAGAGATGGAAAAACCGAACTTACAAGTACAAATAAATTAATTAGATTCTATGATGGAGCAACTGGGTTAAAAACGGGATACACATCAAGTGCTTTATATAATTTAGTAGCAACAGCTACAAGAAAAGATACTACTTTTATTTCTGTCGTAATGAAAGCTCCAAGTTCAGATGTAAGACTTGCAGAAACTAAAACGCTATTGGATTATGGATTTGCAACTTATGAAACAAAAAAGATTTGCTCTTCAAACACTATTTTAGAAGAGATAGATATTAATAAAAATATAGATAAAAAACTAGAAACAAGATTAGAAGATGATATATATAATCTTGTTGAAAAAGGAAAAAATATTGAAACAGAACAGATTATTACGTATAATGATAATTTGGTAGCACCTATAAATGCAAATGATATTATTGGTAATGTAGAAATAATAGATAAAACAACAAACGAAATAATAGGTAAGACAAATATTGTGGCAAATAATAATGTTGATAGGTCACGAATTACAGATTATTTGAAATTCATATTTTCAAAGTTTCTCTTAAAAGCTTAAGAGAAATTTTTTTGACAAATATAGAAGAAAAGTACTACAAACCAATGTCATAATAATTACATTTATATTTCAATTCAAAACACGACCTTTATTTTATTTTTTCGCGGTTGATTTTTTATGCTTTTAGATATATACTAAAAAGAGAAAACTAACTGAAAAAATAAGGATTTTAAATAGTTTATGGAGGTTGATAACAAATGATAGGAATGAGTCAAATCAAAAAGAAAACTATACAAGGAATTTTAATGGGAGCAAGTGTCGGTATAGTTGTAGCAGTTGGTGTTAGTGTTTTTTCTTTCTTCACTATAAAATCATATAAAGACGGAACAAATAAGAACTATGTTAAAAACTATACAACACCAGTTGTTGTATTAAAAAGAAATGTAGTTCAGGGGGAAATAATAACTGCAGATATGATTGAAACAGTAAATGTAAACAATGCTACAGTTCCAACTGGAGTAGTAACATCTGCAAGTGTAGTTGGTCTTACAGCTAAATATAATATTGCTGCTAAAGTACCTATTACTGGAGATATGGTAAGTGAAGAAGTAGTAGCGGCAGATGTAAGAGATGTTGAAATTAATACTGTTCTTATGCCAAGTGACCTTGTTGAAGGAGATGTAGTAGACGTTAGAATCATGTTTCCTAATGGAACAGATTATATTGTTCTAGCACAAAAAAGCATAGATAAAATATATGATACAACTTTTTGGATGAAATTATCTGAAGATGAAATTCAATTATTAAATGGTGCAATTGTAGACTCATACTTAAATAGTGGAGCTAAATTATATGCTTTAAGATATACAGATAGTGATGCGCAAGTTAAAACTTCAACAGATATTGAAAGTGAAACAAAGGGATATATAGAAGATTTAATTGAAGACGAGTGGACTACTATTTCAAAGATGGATTCAACAGAAGCAGCAGCAAAACTATATGAATATATATATAAATATAAAAACTTTGCAAATGCAGCAACAAAAACAACACAAAACTATCAACCAAACTCATACGTTATAAATGCAATGAAATCAAATCAATATTTATTGAAAAATGCTACTAGTGAGCTTTCTAGATTAAATTCAGAAACTAGATCAACAATAGAAAGTGGAATTAAAAATTACAAATCACAAAATAGTGATAACTATGAAAACGTTGTTACTGGTGCTCAACAATCTATTATTACACAACAAACAGAAAGAGAGAATATGTTAGAAGGAAAATAGTAGGAGGTAATTAAATGCAAGTAATTGGAATGTACGGCTATGTAGATAAATATGATTTTGTTATTGCAACTGCAAGAACACTTAATATTATGGGAAAATCTGTGCTAGTTATTGATGCTACTTCAGATAAGAAATATAAATATATAGTTCCTTCAATAGATAATAGTAATCAATATATAACACAATATGGAGAGGTAGATTTTGCTATTGGATTTGAATCATATGAAAGTTTAGAAGAGTTTCTTAAAGAAAAAAATATAGATATTAATTTGTATAGTTATGTACTATTAGATGTGGAAAATGCGGATATGTATAACAAATTTAAGTCTGCTCCTGTGAATAAATCATATATGTACATAGATACAAATGTACTATCTGTAGCCAAAAATGATGAGTTAGTACGTAAAATGAGAGAAGATAATCCAGAAAAAGAATTGGTATTTTCTAAAATATTATATAGAGCATATTTATCTAGAGCTGCAACAAATTATTTGGAAGAAAAGATAAATAATTATGCTGTGAAATGGACAGATGAAGTATATGATATAAGCACAGATGAACAAGATATGATGGTTAATATTGATTCTCAGTTTAGTGGTTTAATAGACATTAGGAAGCATACAAAAACATACATTTTATATATGTGTGAATATGTATCTAAAATATTAGGGGATGTATCTCCTAAAGAAATTTTAAAAGAGATAAAAAGGAGGAAAAACTAGATGGCAAAAATTGTATTTTGGAGTCCTGAGAAAGGAAAGAGTGGATGTACACATGTTGCTATTGCAGTTAGTTCCTTGATGGGAATAACACATAAAACATCATCTCTTTTAATTGATGCTAATTCTAATGCTAAAAAAATAGCTTCATCCTTTACTTTATATGACGACTTAGTAAATGCAAATAGTTTTAACGATACTAATTTAGGAATGAATGCAATAATGAGGCTAATAAAGAGTAATAAGCTCTCACCAGATATTATTCAGAATTATTCTAAACCAGTTTTAAAAGGAAGACTAGATATTTTGTATAGTGCAATTGCAAATACTCCTACTGAAGAAAGAGAAAATTTAATCAGTATGCCACTAATTGCCAAAAATGCAGATGAAGTTTACGATTTAGTATTTTTAGATATACCAAAGACAACAACTGATGATAGTGCAATTAGAGTTATGGAACAAGCAGATGTTATAGTGTGTGTTATACCGCAAGAAATAGAAAAGTTAAATAATGTTTTAAAAAAGATAAATGGAATAGATAGTTTAAAAGATAAACAGAAATTATTTGTGATAGGAGATTATGAATCTGGTTCTAAATATAACATTTTTAATGTTAAATTAAAGTATAAAATTCCTGAGCCATGCTTCGTATTACCTCATAACTATTTATTTACAGACGCATGTAATGATGGCAACGTTTTAGATTTCTTATACAGAAATATAAATGCTCCAGCTAAAGATTATAATGGAGATTTTATACTAAGAGCAACAGAGATAGTAGAGGAAATAGTTAAGTTATTAAAAATAAAAGAGTAAGAGGGGTGATATGATGTCAGTTGCATTCGTATTTAATATTTTGTTAATATTACTTTTATTAGCTTTTGTTGGTGCCTTTTTCTATTATAAGGTAAAAAAATCTGGTGCTGATCAAATGGTAGAAGATAGTTTAACAAGAGAAAAGACAACATATAGTCTTTCTACTATGCAAAATTATATAAAGAAACAATTTGATGAAATAACTAGAATGAATTTATATGATTTAGCATTATCTGAAGAAGAATTTGAAAGAAGAAAAAATGTTAAATATGAGCTTAAAAGAGCTTTGAAAGGTGCTGGATATGCAGATTCAAATGATAAAAAATATGTTAAATCACTAATGTTTGATTTGTTAAAAAATGATTATAAAGTGAATAATTTTAATATTAATCACGCTATACCATTTAATAACTTTAATGAATTAACTTCACAAGATAAGTTTGAAATATTAATGCATATATATAAAAAGACATATAAAGCAGAAGCTTTAACAAAGATTATAACAAAATATGCTTTAGACTATCCTAAATATGAGTTTGATGCTACAGTTCCCTCGTATGTAATAACAGCAAGAGAAATAGATGATATATTTACAAATGAAGTATCACCTGAAACTCTTTCTTTTGAAGATAAGCTTGAAATTGTAGTTCAAAGAATATATCAAGAATATAAGGGATATAGTGTAGTTGATGATATTAGAGATATGAATATTGATGGTGTATCTGGTGGTGTTTCTGGTATACCACCATCATTCCTTGATCAATTAAGTGATATGGATGACTATATAACACAAATGAATGAGTCAAAAATACCTATGTCTTATGATTCAGTATGGATATTCTTTAAAGGTAAAGCAATGTACTTATCATTTTTATCGTTTGGAAGTGAAGCTGAATTAAAAAGAGTATGTCAAAACATATATAAATACAATAATCCAGGACAATTATCTGAATCAGTAGGATATAAAATAAATGAAATGAAAGATGGTTCCAGAGTTGTCGTTTTAAGACCAAACTTTTCAGAATCATGGGCATTCTTTGTTAGAAAGTTTGCACCACCTACATTAATTTCTCCAGAACAATTACTTGTTCATGAGAACAAAGAGAATGTTGTTGAATTATTAAAATATTTAATTAGAGGAGCAAGAGTTACAGCAATAACAGGAGAGCAAGGTTGTGGTAAAACAACACTTTTAATGGCTATAATGAAATTCTTGTATCCAACTATAACAATTCGTGTGCAGGAAACTGCGTTCGAATTACATTTAAGAAAGATTTATCCATATCATAATATCTTATCTTTAAGAGAAACAGATACAATTACTGGTCAAGAAGGATTAGATGTTCAAAAGAAGACTGATGGTGGAGTAAATATCTTAGGAGAGGTTGCAACCGACCCGGTTGCTGCTTGGATGATACAAATGGCACAGGTTGCATCTAAATTTACATTATTCACACATCACGCTAAGACTTTTCCTAACTTAATAACATCGCTTAGAAACTCTCTTTTAAAGATAGGAATGTTTAATTCAGAACAAGTTGCTGAAGTTCAGGTTGTACAAGTTATAAACTTTGATATACATTTAAAAAGAGCTGTTGATGGTACTAGATATATTGAAAGAATAACAGAATGTATACCACTTGAACAAACTTATTCATACAATAATGATTACAGAAAAGTAAAAGATGTTAACCAAAAACTAGATAAGTTTATGGATAATGCAGTTGAATATTTTCAACATATGACACAATCAAAAAATTATACATATAGAAATATTGTTGAATTTGTTGATGGAAAATATGTGTTTAAAAATCCAATTAGTGAAGAAAACATAAAAGCAATGAGAGATAATATGTCTGCCGAAGATATAAAAGCTTTTGATGATTTCTTAGATATGGCTTGGAGGTGATAAAGTGACCAATATAGCAATCTTACTTGTTGTTGTTTCTTTAATTGGCCTTGCAGGCTTGCTTATCTATTACACTATATTAAAAAGAAAGTATAGTAACAATACAATATTACAGGCAAAAGATACATTAGTTGTAAAAAATAAAGTTAATTTTAAAGAGACTTTTGATAAACTATATCAAGTAATGTATATGACATTTGTAAAAATGCCAATAATCAAATATTATGCTAAAAAAATAAGACTTAAATATGAAATGTCAAATGATTATTCTGAATATGAGCTAAGAAGAAACACTGGTAGACTAATGACATTGACATTGATTGTTATGTTTGTTGCTTTAGCTGTATTTGTTAATATTGTAAATGACCTATATATGACTTTAATAATACTTATTGGTCTTATTATAGTTGTAGAGAAAGTTACAGATATAACTATTACATCTGTATCAAATAAAATATTAAGACAAATGCCTGAAGCATTTACAATATTAAGACATGCTTTCCATGAGCATGGAATGGTGGACGAAGCTTTATCTGATACAATAGATGAGCTAAGTGAAAAAGAAATTGCACCACAACTTAAAAGAATAAGGGAGGCCATAATATCTGATCAGCCTGAGGTTGAACTTGAAAGATATTATGATACTGCTCCAAATAGATTTTTGAAATTATTTGCAGGTATTTCATTTTTAACATATGAATTGGGTGATAGAAAAATTGAGGATACATCAATCTATCTTAAGAATTTAAATAATATATTAAATGAAATATACCTTGAAATATTAAAGCAAGATAAATTAAAAAATACATTTAGAAGTTTAACTATTATTGCAGTTGTTCCACTGATATTTATTAAACCAATAGAGTCTTGGGCAACAAATAACTTTGCTGCTCTGTCTAATTTCTATACTAGTAGTATTGGATTTGTAATGCAGTCATTAATTATAATATCAATCTTTATGTCTTACATATTACTTAGAGTTTTAAGAGAAGATGGAGAAGAAATTAAATTTGATAGAGTATCCAAAGTTAAATGGCAAGAAAAATTATATAAAATAAATTTTGTAAGGATAATAGTTGATGCTTTTAAAACAAAACAACATACTGCAAAGTATAAAAAAGAAGTAAACTTAATAAAAGACACAAATTCATATTTGACAATTGAATGGTTATATGTAAATAAATTAACTTATGCATTTGTTGCATTTTTGCTTACAGTTTTTCTAATATTAAATATGAACATAATAACTAAAAATTCTGCATATACAAAATTAAGTAATGAGTTTCTATCCCTAGGGAAACTAAGTACTGAAGATCAGGCTGCTGCAGATGAAGTAGCACAATTTGATATGCAATATATTGAAAAATATAAAAATAAAAATGTAACAAAAGAAGAATTAGCTGAAAGTTTAACAGATAAAGCAACAGGAACTGTTGATACTGATGCTGTAGATAGAATTTATGATAAAATAACAACTATTAATGGATCATATATAAAGTTTTGGCATGTTTTAATAGCTTTATTGGTTGCAGTAATTGCATATCATATTCCAAACTTAGTTTTAACAATTAAAAATAATGTTAGAAAAATGGATAAAGAAAATGAAATTATGCAATTCCAGTCAATAATATTAATGTTAATGCATATAGACAGAGTTGACGTACAGACAATACTAGAATGGCTATGTAGGTTCTCTTATGCATTTAGAGAGCCGATTGCAACATGTTTAAACAATTATGAAGCAGGTGCAGAGCAAGCATTGGAAGAACTTAAAGATTCTGTACCAAATAAAGATTTTCAAAGAATAATTGATCAGCTAGAGTCTGCTGTAACTAGAATACCAGTAAAAGCAGCTTTTGATGAATTAGAAACAGAAAGGGCATTCTTTTATGAAAAAAGAAAAGATGCAAATGAAAATTTAGTTAAGAAAAAAGCATCTATTGGTCAAGTGCTAGGATTTACTCCTATGGTTCTTTTGATTGGGGGATATTTAGTAGCACCATTACTAATAGTAAGTATATTACAAATGCTAAATTACTTTAGCCAAATGGCATTTTAGTTTAAATCATCTAGAAGATGTTTTAATATATTGTGTAAAGGAGGAATAAAATATGGATAACGCACAAAAAGCAATAATGATAGGTGTTGGACTTTTTGTAACTATTCTTATTATAGCTGCAGTTATGTTAATTGTTAATCCGGCAATAAATTTAATTAATAATGCTACAAATAAGGTATCAAATCTATCTGATGCTTTACAGCAACAATTAACACAAGAATATGACGATGTTACTGTAACAGGAGCAAAAGTTATATCTACTGTTCAGTTATATTGTACAGATCAAGATATGATTCTTGAAGTTCAACCAACTACAGGAGGAGATATACTTGAACTTGGAAAAGTAAGAGGAAATGGAACTATAACTATAGACAAAGCTTTATCATATGATTCAAGCAATGTTCAAACAAAAGTAAGTTCTTTATCTGATAGCTCAAATACTAGTACTTATGTACCAGCATCAGCTAGATATAAAGCTCAACTTATAAAGAGTTCAAGTGGAGATGTTGTTTTAGGAATTTTATTTACAAGAGTTAAATAATCACAACTCAAATAATTTTATAATAATATGAATAATTTCAAGGTATATAATGTTTTAGTTATATACCTTGAACATTATATAGAAATATTTTAAAGTTTGTAACAATAATACCAATTTTAAAATGTAGCTATATTTGAAAGGAGGAGAGTAGAATGGATGAAGATAATCTATCAAAAGCAATAATGATAGGTGTTACAACACTAGTAGGTGTTATGACTATATCTGCGATAATAATCTTTTTTAATTCCAGTTTAAATATAGTTAGAAATGTTGGAACAGGAAAAGATTTTTCAAATGTTAATAGAAATGACATAGAATCTACTCTTCTAATGAGTGATACAGGAAATTATATAAAAGGAACTAGTGTAATAAATTTATTTAGTTATTATGAACAGAATGTTAATGTTACTATTTCAGTTCACAATATTAAGTATTTAGATAAAAATGGAAATATACAAGTATTGGACTTAATATCAATGGAATCTAATGATGTTGATGTGAGAAAAAATGCATATAATAGAGCCTTAAGATATATTATGGACAATCAAGATTTTACAATTAGTGTACAAGATATCGATATAGATGCAGGCTCAAAAGTAATAACAATAAGGGGAGTATAATATGGATGGAATTTTACAAAAAGTATTTTCTATATTAATAGCTGTGGTTATCCTTTTTATATTGCCAGTATATGTAGCATATGAGAAAAAAGATGATATATCATATGCATTAGCTTTAAAAATCACTACAGATTTTGTGGATAATGTGAATTCAAAAGGATACATTACATCAGATATGTATAATGATTTTATTACAAAACTTGCTGTTACTCAAAATAGCTATGATATTTATATGGAACATACTTCTAAAAAATATAATCCAGTTATTTATTCATATACAGATGATTTATCTACAATTAGAGCAAAGTTTGACTATAATTTATATAAAGATGAATATGAAGCTGGACAAATAGTAATAAATGATGGAACAAGTTCTGGTACATATAATAATTTAGTTTTAGCATATGATTTAGCAGAAAAAAAATATACAGAAGAACAGATATTAGATGTAATTAGCTCAACAGATAGAAGCTTAACAATAGATACATCTTTAGATATGTATAAAAATATAGACTATAGGAATCTTCCTGCAATTACTAGTATTTATATGCCAGATAGTAATACTAAGGTATATACTATGAATGAAGGAGACGAATTTAGCGTAATTATTAAAAATAAAAATACAACAATGGCAAGTTTAATATATAGTCTTATAACATTTGGAATATCAGGAGAAAATAATACTAGAATATATGTTAACTATGGTGGAACAGTAAAAGCAGAAGCTTATAGAGATAAGGCTGTTTTAGATGATAATAATAATTATAATCCAGAAGACTCTTCAAATGGTTCTGAAACTACAAGTTCTTTAGTAAACTCGTATATTACAAATGGATTGGTTGTATTGCTAAATGGTGAATATAATGACGGAATTACGCATTCAAATTCTGCAAATGTTTGGAAAGACTTAAGTGGAAACGGAAACAATGCAACACTTTCAGGTTTTGATTTTAATGATGAATCTGGATGGATATATAATGGATTACACTTTACAGGAAAAGAATATGTAGCATTAGATAATTTAATAAAATCAGATATGACAATTGAAGTTGTAGTAAAATTTGATAGTATTACAGATTCAGATACAACAGAGCAATCTGTATTAAGTTGCATAAATAGTGGCGGAGCAGGAATTGTATTTAATCAATTAAATTCTGCAAGTGTTTCAAAGAGAGGAAAATTTTCTTTTGATGTATATACAAAAAATGAGAGTAATCCTGTTTCTTCAGTTGTTTTAAATGATAATATTGTACAAGCAAATAAAATATATTCTGTTTCAGGATCTGTTGGAAAAATGGAACTGATACTTGATGGAGATAAGAGATTTGCAGAGGAAACAACAGCGCAATTATTAAGTGTAAATGGAAATGTTGATGGAATTCCTTTTAACGATGAATATTTATCTCCAGCATCCGGATCAAATTTTACAATTGGTGGAAATCCTCTTGCAGGAGCAGGAGCAAATACTCAATTTAAAGGAACAATATATTGTATAAGAATATATGATAGAGCACTAACAGAAGAAGAAATAAAGGAAAATTATAAAATAGATAAACAAAAATATGGTATAGAATAGGAGGTCTTACATTTGGGAGAAGCAGCAAATAAGGCGATAATGTTTGGTGTTGGAATATTTATAACTATAATTATAATATCTGGAATAATGTTTATTTTCTCTCAAATGCAAGAGATATATAAACAAGTAGGTACAACTGATACGACTATAACATCAAGATTTGGAAAATATGCTTCTTATGATAATACAAAAGTAACAGGTCTTGAAGTTATAAATTGTGCTAATAAATATTACAAAGAAAATTTAGTGGTGGTTACATATAATGGCTTTGAGGTAAATACAGATTCTGGTCTTAACTATTTAGATGAACAATATAATAATGGCAATTTAAAATATGAAGACCACTATCAGTCTATTGTTGAAGAAGTCGAATATGATGGATTAATTAAAACAAGAATTAGTTTTACTAAAATATAGGAGGAGAGAAAATGGAAAACGCAAATGAAGCTATTTACATAGGTATATATACTTTAATATTTGTTATGGCTTTATCATTAACAATATTCCTTTTCTCGTCTTTAATGTCATATACAGATGAGGCTTATGATTACATTCATAAGCAAGCTAATGATGCTGTTTCAGTTACAGGAGAAGTAAATAGGCATTTAATATTAACAGGACAAGAAGTTGTATCATATTATTATAACTATGTAAAAAAAGATAGATATTCAGATGAAAATGTAAATAGTGATACTATTGTTAGTATAAATTTAAATACTAAAAATGAATCACCATTAATTTTGGATAATAAAAATTTAACATATAAAGAAGTAATAAATAAAATTGGTATGAGTAATAAGTTTATTCTCACAGTAGATAGCAAAACTAATGAAAATATAACATATATTAATATAATAAAAGCAACTGAGGAAGAGCTTCAAGAGGAATGGTAATAAAGGAGGAATACAATGAAAGATACACTTAGTATGATAGTGGCTGTAATTTTTATTGTTATATTATTAGTGATTCTTCCTTTATATAACTATTTTGAAAGGCAAGATGATATGTCATATAATTTAGCATTAAAGACAGTTACTATGTTTGTAGATGAGGTTACTCAAAATGGATATATTGATCAAAACATGTATGATAAATTTATTCAAAGATTAGGAACTACAGGAAATTCATACGATATTCAAATAGAAGCTCAAAAGAAAATATTAACAATTGACCCTAATAATGTTTCTCCAGATGATGGCAAAGAGACATATATAGAGCAATATAAATCATATTATAATAAAGATATATTTAATGATGAAACTGGAAAGACAAGCAACATTATAGATAAAGATAATAGCTTAAAGAATGATATTTTTTTCCTAGACGTTGGAGATAAATTTTACGTGACTGTAAAAAATACTAATACAACAATGGCCTCTGCACTTTTAAGTGTAATTACGTCAGGAGTAACAAAAGAGAAAGTAAATATTACTTATGGTGCAACAGTAAAAAATAATAACTGGGAAAATACAGAAATAAGTCAACTTTATCAAAGTGATATACTAATAAAAATTGAACTAGAAGATGAAAATACTCCAAACATTAATGGAAATCCAGAGTATAGCTTTGATGTAGCTAAAGATAGAGTAATAAGATTTAAAATTAAGATTTTAAATTCAGACGATAATAATCTTGCAAGTAAGATAAGAGATAATGTTCGTTTAGTTGGAACAAATCCTAATTGCTTTATCTCTCCTTCATCAATAACTTCAGATGGTGAAGCAAACGGAGAGTTTATAGTAGAGTTTACATTAGATGAAACAAAGAGTAATAATTATTTCTCTAACAATGAATATAATACATTTAAATGTTTCTTACCAGCTAATGTAATTCAAGGAAAGTTTTCTAAAAATGCTAGTGCAAATTCAAAAGATATTGTAATTAAAATAAATAGTTCAGTTAATGTACCTAAATATTAGGAGGTGAAAAGGTGAAGATAACAGATTTTGCTTTGGTTTTTATAGCAATTATTTTGCCATTTATGTTGGTGTTATATATTAATATAACTTTTACAATTAAAGCAGAAGAAATGGAAATATATTATCAGAAAATAATAGATGCAGCATTAGATGATGCAGCTTATGAAATGAAACAAGTTGAAAGTCAAGACAAGCAAATAGATTATGGATACTCAGGTTCAAGTAACAAAAAAATAAATGTTAATGCAAAAATTGGCGTTGATGCATTTTTTAAATCAATGTACAATACGTTAGGAATAACTGGTAATGAAACCGCAGAATCATATTTTAACCTTTTTGTTCCAGCTGTAGCTGTAGTAGAATATGATGGCGTTAGAATTTCAAAAAATGAGACAGTAATTGCAGATGATGGTTCAAGTTCTGTACAAAGAGTTTTAAAGCCAAAGAGATATTTTACATATAATTATTCCATAGTAAGAAGTAATGGAGAATATAAACTTGTTCCAGGAACTGAAACTACAAATGTCGTATCAATACATACTATAGAATTTACAATGGATGATAAAGTAACTCATAGAGGATATAATTATATATATGATGAAGAAATTGTAGCAGAAAGTTTTTATTTAACAGACTCTAATATGAATGATAATTTAATAGCTGGAGTATTAGCATCAGATGAAAAGCAGAAGTTGAAATCTGAGATTGTATCGCATTTAGAAGATACTAGAACATCAATAATATCTACTACTGTATCAAATGAATTATCTCATGCTGTAAATGAAAATAATTTATATGCAAGACAAGCTGGAGTAGTATATTCATTTTCCTTTCCGGCAACTACAGAAGATGAGCTATATAATATGATAGATGGTGTAGGAATAATTGCATTTGTTCAAGGAATATCTGTTGGAAATAAGTATTTAAATACGAAAGCTTTAGGAAAGAGCACATTGGAAAGTTCAACAAGATATTATTTTACTGCACCAAGCAATGATTCACAAATACATATGAATTTATATCATAAAGATATAAATTGTCCTGAGTATAGATTGTGTCAAATAAAAGATATGTCACCAAGATATGTTACTTCAAGGCAACAAGCTGCAACATCTATATCTACAGGAACATTAAATGGAGTAAAACAAACATTTACTGGATTTTATCCTTGCCCAATTTGTAATCCATAGTATATAATAATATAAAAAGGAGGTGTAATCTAAATGGAAAATGAATTTGTTCCTTCATATAAAAATGAGGAAGAAAGATTAGAAATAAGAAAGAAACAAGATAAGAAAAATAAAATTATTTTTACTATGTCAATTATTTTAATAGTTATTGTTGCCATTGCAGTTATATTTTTAGGTTACACTTTAATAAATATAAATTATAGTAAATATGAAAAATATGAAGATAAAATGGATATATATGGCTTTTCTCAAGTATATAACAACGGAAAAGCTAATACCAGAGAAAAGGTAACAAAATCTGAAGCAGTTAAAATGATAATTGCTTGCTTATATAATGTCTCAGAAATTGATGGTATAGCTCTTCCAACAGAAGAGACATATTCAAATGCAATTTGGGTTGAATATGCTATAAAACAAGGAATTGTTACCCGAGAAGAAGTAAATGCATCTAATGCTGATGATAAAGTAAAATATCAAGAAGTGTTGGTTTGGTTATATAATATAAAAGCAAAAATATTAAATATAGAACCAGATACTTCTGCAAATTACAAAATAAAAGATATTAATGCATATAATGCAGACCAACAGCTGGCAATTTATGATTTATTAAATTCTGAAATAATAGTAACAAATACTAAAAGAATTGATGGAAAGAAAAAATTATATAAAGGAAAATTAAACGAACTTATTGTAAATTTTGCCGAAAAATATAATACTATAACTGTTGGAGATGCAAGGATAAATATAAATGAGGATAAGATTCCTTCAAATGCAAATATGTATCCATATACATTAGCAAGTGTACAAAAAGAAATATATGAAATAAATTTTGTAAATGCTCAAAAAGAAGGATTTATTTCTCCAATATCATATTATCCAGATAACAAACAATATTATAGTCAAATAAAAAGCTATGTTGAAAATTATTATAACTATATATTAACAGTAGATTATAATACAATTTCTAAAGAACAAATAAAAAGAAAATTAAAAAAATATGTTTTAGAGGATTTTGATGATACAAAATTAGATGAATATGTTAATTATGCAAAAGATAATCATATAAAATTAAATGGAAAAGCAACTGCTCAGCTTCCTTGTGTTTATTATGATGGTCAAGATTATAGAGTGAGAGTCAAGCTAGAAATTGTAGTTGAATCTTCTGATACTAAAGATAATATATTACTTTATGATTTAGATGGTTCAACAATTTCATATAATAGTAATCAAATTACTGTATATATTGATACTATAATGAATAAAAATGATACTTCTGAGACTTTATTTATTAAGGAAGGAACTATAAAGCCAATGATTGTAAAGACAAGTAGCAGTATAGTTAGTAAGGGGGAATAATATGAACAAGAAAATATTATTAATCATATTACTAACATCTTTAAGTATTATATTTACTACTAATGTATATGCATTTGAAACAGGAAGAGAAGTTTTCGTAAGGCATATTAATAAATCGACAGGTAATGTAATTGATGGACTTCAAAATAGTAATCAAGAAGTAATAGATATTTCTGGAAATAGTTCTTTATTAAGTAATTCTGATGCTGATGATGTTTCAAAGTTTTATAGTGAATATTACAATTATCCTGTTTCCTCAACAATGAAAATTACAAAAACGTTGGTTATGCAAGTTGATGGAAAAAAGTATACTTATTTAGGTTATAATGTATGTACAATGCCAAGTTTAGATGAAGCATATACATTAATGGAACAAAAGAAGTCTTCTGTAAAATCTGGCGTTGCTCAACTTGATCAAGAATATAAAAATAATCTTGGAAATGCAAGATTTAATACTATTCAGTCAAATAATAATGATGTTACAATAATAGACTTTTATTATAATGAAGAAAAAGTAGATGAAGTTTCACCTAAATTGTATAGTAATACTAATGTATGGACAGGAAATGATGCTGGAATGATATCTGATGTTACTTATTTACCAGCTGGAGGAAACTTATATCCATATTTTAAAACACCAAAATATGTAGTAAAAGATTTATCTTATGAAAAAACAATAATTGATGGAAAAGTTAGTTATAAAGTAAGTAAATTTGTGGTATATAAATTAGAAGAAGCTTATCTTAAATCATCTGAAAGTCTTCACAAAGGGCTAAATGGTGAAATAGAAATAACAGGTATGCTAGTAGATAATACAGATCCTGCCGCTGCTATTACTGGTGTTGGAAGTACTTCACCTATTTATATTAATAATAAAGAAGGTACAATTAGTCAGCTTGAAAGTTTAGTTAATGATTTCAATTCTCAGAATTCAAATACTATTCCTGGTAAAGGAGATATAGATAAAACAAATGGAGAAGAAGCAGGAGCAAGCGATTTCTTAGCAAATATAATTATACAATCTAATGTATTAAATGGTTTAAGAAGTGCTAAAGGAAATGTAGTATATGAAGAGTATGACGTATTAAACAAAGCTACAGGTGGTAGAAGGGAATATGAATCAACAAATGAACATTTTATAAATGTATATACTCCTGTAAAACTTAATGATCCACAAGTAACTACTACAAGTAATGCAACAATAGATCATTCAGTAATAAACTCATCTACTGTAATTCTTGCAGATGATGCAACTTTTGAAATTAAATTAAGTTGTGGAGATTTAGATTTTACATATTATAACAATATTACGCCAGAACAAAAAGCTAGATTTGTTGATTACTATTATCTTATTTTTGATTTTGATGTTATACACAATGGAAAGACATATCAAAAAGGTACAGCAATTAGACTTACAAATCAAGCACAATATAATGATGGATATACATATTTTCATGGTCAAGTTGCACCAAATGAAACTTTATCAAGAGATTCTTCTAATCATAAAATAATAGTACTTGCATCATCATCTAATATGCCATCAACTGAACTTTTGCAATATGTTGTTGATCAGGAAGTTGAAATTCAAATGGACAAGAGTAAAGATCCTTCAACAAGAAAATATCTTACAGATAGTGGAGATAATACAGCAAATTTTTCAAGTGATATAGAATTATCTGAATCTCATACAGATTCATATTATACAAAAGATCGCAAGATGTATGGTGATGGATACTATTTTGCTATGAAAACTGTTACAGTAAGAACTGCATCTAAAATATATGATTTTAAAATAACAGATTGTGCAGATTTAGCATATAAAAGTGCATTTAGAAATAGTAGCAACGAATTAGATAAGAATTCTGGATATTATTCAGGAATAAGAAAAATGTATATATATACAAATGCAAATAAGGAATATACAGCTTTAGTAGATAGAAATAATATAAAAATAAATGGAACTAATACTACTAGAACTTTACCACTTGGTCCATACAAGCATACAACTGCTAGCTATGTTAATGCTCCAAAATTGGGATATAGATTTTCTTTTGATCTTAAGACAAGTGGATATTATATGCCAAGTTCAAGTGGAATTAGTTCAAGAAAGATAAGCATTAAACCTACGTATTATTATTTATCTAAAGATGGATCACAAATAATAAAAGATATAACTTTATATTATAAAGATGAAACAGATAAATATAAAAAATTTAATGGAAGTGGATATGCTATATACTTTACACCAAATGATGGAAGTAGATATACAACAGATATAAACGCTTCAAATACTTCATTTATGTCTACAAAACTTGAATGTTTAAATATTGGAAGCTCAACAGGAGAATTTTATTTAACAGATTCTATGATGGCCTTAGATGATACTGGATATGTTCAAACATGGTATGGAGAATTTAAGTTGCCAAATACAACAATAGCAGTAAGAAATGGTGATAGTATAGATAATCAATTAAACAATGGATATATTGGTGTTAAATTTGAAATAACTTGCTATGATTCTAAGCTAAATGAAAGTCTTTCATATAGTAGTTTAAACAAATCAGCAAGCTCTGCAATAAATACTACTCAATGGGATTATGAAGGATATTTAGGTTTTTCAAATCCTGGTCAAGAAGTAACTACTGATACTAGTTTAAGAA
The DNA here is from genome assembly GCA_051886195.1 of Clostridia bacterium. GTDB lineage: Bacteria > Bacillota > Clostridia > TANB77 > CAG-465 > CAG-465. The sequence continues at coordinate 4,126 of JBJEXW010000014.1, read as the reverse complement.
TTCAACTTGAAAAAGGAATATGGTCTATTGATTCTCAAGAGTTATATAACTTTGTAAAAGGTACTGTTATTCTTTATGATATTGATGCAAGAGCAGCAGATGATATAAATTAAAATATAAAAAACGTCTTAGATTATATTTCTAAGGCGTTTTTTAAAGCGTATTTCAGACATTTTTTTATACCCCAGAGAAAATATATAATTAACTTTATTCGATATTGTATTAGAAAAAGTTATGCAAAATTTAAATATTAAAAGGACAATTATTTGTTCTTTTTTTGTCGTTTTTAAAGAAAACAATAATATCTATACAAGTCACGAATAGATATATATTAGGGTGATATTTATCTTGAAGCTAAGACTTGTTTTTTTGTATATAGTTTCAGCTATATTATTTTTAATAATAATTGTACTAGCTATTATGAGTTCAAATAAAGTTGAAAAAATAAAAGAGGAGGAAGAAAAAATAGAACTTGAATCAGGAAAAACAATAGAGCTTTTAAGAACTAAAACAGGGCAAATTGAGACAATAGATTTAAATTACTACTTATTATGTGTTGTAGCCTCAGAAATGCCTTTTAAATATGAATATGAAGCCTTGAAAGCTCAAGTCGTTGTAGCAAGAACTTATTTATTTAATAAAATAAGTAATGCTAAAGAGGAATTTGGAGATGTCTGTGATAATTATGCACATTGTCAAGCATTTAATGATTTAGATAAATTAGAACAAATATGGAAGGAAAAAGGCTATACAGAAGATGAAATATTTAAAGGTGAAGAAAAGATTAAAAGAGCAATAATTGAGAGCGAAGGAGAAGTAATAACATATAATAATCAAATAATTAATGCACTTTTTCATGCAAGCAGTCCAATAAGAACAGAGGATGCCAGTGCTATTTGGTCTGGAGAAGATATACCATATTTAAAATCTGTTGAAAATTGTGAAGATGAGGATTATGAAAGAAGAGAGAGTATAAATGTAATTAGTTATGCTACTTTTAAAAATACATTAATAGATAATGGATATATAGATGATTTAACTGAAGAAGAATTTAAGAATATTTGTATTAATGAATATACAAAGAGTGGAAGAGTAAAAAATATATCTGTTGGACTATATTGTATAAAAGCAGAGAATCTTAGAACTTTATTTGGTCTAAATTCTACTAACTTTACGATAGCTGTAAATGATAATGATATTACATTTAATGTTTTAGGATTTGGCCACGGTGTTGGACTTAGTCAGGTTGGTGCAAATACATTGGCAAGAAGAGGAAAAAGCTATGAAGATATAATTCACTATTATTATACAAATGTTGAAATTATTAATAGTAATAAGTAACTAATGAAAAGAGGGGAAGTATGAAAATTAAGTTTGAAAATATTATAGATAAGTTTCTAGAAAAACTGAATTTGAAAAGAATAACAAAAGAAGATAAAGGAAAAGTAATTAAATTTGAAAAGACTATTGAAGATAAAAAAAGTGATACATTAATAAATAATAATTTAAAAGAAGAGAAAAAGGCACGAACAGGATCATTAGAAATAGAAACAAATAAAAATAATAAACGAATTTCTATGCAAGGAGTAAAAATATTAACATCAATGGTGTTATTACTAATGCTTTCTTTAAGCTTAGGATTAAAAGATCAATTTAGTTTGTATGAAAATGATGTTCAGCCAAAAGATGTTAGTAGTGTTACTACATCTTCATCAATAGACAATGCTACAAATAATGTGACAGATAGTAATGAAAAAGTTTTGGCGACAAAAGCAACTGAAAAAGTAGTTACAAAAAAAGTAGAAGAAAAATTAGTATTTACCAAGCCTCTTGATGGAGAAATACAGAAGATGTATTCAACGGATAAAGTTATTTATTCAAAAACACTTTCTCAATGGAAGACTCATGATGGACTAGATATATCTGTAAGTAGTTCAGCAGAGGTAAAAGCTATAGAAAAAGGTGTGGTTGAAGATATATATAATGATAGCTTTTATGGAAAAACAATAATTATTGAACATATAAGTGGTTATAAAAGTCAATACTCTAATTTAGAAGAAAATGTGTATGTAAATATTGGTGAAAGTGTAGTTAAAGGTCAAAAAATAGGAAAAGTTGGAAACACATCTGTAGGAGAGTATTTAGATGATCCTCATTTGCACTTTATGTTATTTTTGAATGACAAGAGTATAAATCCAACATATTTATATGATTAGGAGGTTTTTATGAGTGATATAGAAACAAGAGCAAAATTATTTGCAAATTATATTATAGAAAATAGAGCGACTGTAAGAGCTACTGCAAAAGCTTTTGATATATCAAAGTCCACAGTACATAAAGATGTGGCAGAAAGACTAAAAAAGTTCAATCCTTCTCTTGCAGAAGAAGCTAAAAAAGTACTTGAAATTAATAAATCAGAAAGACATTTAAGAGGAGGAATGGCGACAAAATTAAAATATAGTAAAATAAGTTAATATAAACTTTATAATTTAAGGTTGCAAAAGGTTCCTAAATGTAATATAATTGTAACAGAAAGAGGGGAATGTATAGTGATTTTTGGCGGACAAGACATAGGAATAGATTTAGGAACTGCAACTATACTTGTATATGTAAAAGGTAAAGGAATTGTTTTAAGAGAGCCTTCGGTTGTAGCAATAGATAAGAATACAAATCAAGTTCTAGCTGTAGGACAAGAAGCAAGAAAGATGCTTGGTAGAACACCAGGTAATATTATTGCGCTTAGACCATTGAAGGATGGTGTAATTTCGGACTACACAATTACAGAAAAAATGCTAAAATATTTTATAAATAAAGTATGTGGAAAGTTTATTTTTTCACCTAAAATCATGATATGCGTACCTTCACGTGTTACAGAAGTTGAAAGAAAAGCGGTTATAGACGCTGCAACTCATGCAGGTGCAAGAAAGGTATACTTAATTGAAGAACCTATTGCAGCAGCTATTGGAGCGGGGATAGATATTACTAAGCCTTATGGTAGTATGATTGTAGATATTGGTGGAGGAACATCAGATATTGCTGTTATATCACTTGGTGGCTCAGTAAAAAGCACGTCAATAAAGATGGCTGGAGATAAATTCGATGAAGCAATAGTAAAATATATAAAAAGAAACAGAAACGTTATTATTGGTGAAAGAACAGCTGAGGAAATAAAGATTAATATTGGATGTATGTATCCAAAATCTGTACCTGAAAGAATGTTAGTAAAGGGAAGAGATATAACTTCAGGTTTACCTGTTGAAATTGAAGTAACATCAGATGAAGTGTATAATGCTTTATCTGAATGTGCAGAAAAGATTTTAGAAGGAGTGCACTCAGTTCTTGAAGAAACACCACCAGAACTAGTAGCAGATGTATCTGAAAGAGGAATATATATTACTGGTGGAGGTGGACTTGTTTGGGGACTAGACAAGTTAATAGCAGAGAAAACAGGAATACCAGTAATGATAGCTGAAGATGCTCAATCTTGTGTTGCAATAGGAACAGGAAAGGCATTAGACCACGTTGAGCTATTTGAATCAGGAAATGCTATAAAATTGAGAAAATATTAGAATAAAAGCATTTAAACAGAAAAGTTTAAATGCTTTTTAATAAATTAAATAGGAGAATTTAGATGAAAAAATTAAATTTAGTATTAGTATTAAATAAGGAAAACAACAAAATACTTATGTGTAAAAGAGAAAAAGAACCATATAAAGGAAAATTAAACTTAGTTGGTGGAAAAGTTGAAGAAAATGAAAATGAATTAAAGGCTGCATATAGAGAACTTAATGAAGAAACAGGAATAACAAAAGAAGATATAACTTTAAATCATATTATGAACTTTCAATACGAATCACCAAATATGGAACTTGAGGTGTATGCTGGAAAATTAAATAAAGAAATTAACTTAGTTGAAGAAGTAAATAAATTATATTGGATAGATAAAAATGAAAATTTTTATGATTTAGAAAGATTTGCGGGGGAAGGAAATATCTGGCATATATTAAAACAAGTTGAAAAAATATATACTAATTAAAAGAGTCTGTACAATAAATCCTCATAATATTTTAATGTCAATATTTTTCAGAAATGTCACCCCTAAATATATAAATTTTTTTTCAGAAAT